>JAUVQE010000007.1 GCA_030598325.1 Nitrospirota bacterium
AAAACCGATCCCTCCCACCACCACAATTTTCGGAGAAGTCGGGCTCTCAGGAGAACTACGCAAAGTCTCCCACAACGAAAAACGCCAAAACGAAGCCAAAAAACTAGGCTTCACCCAAATTCTCAGCCCGGAAAAATTCAAAGAAATTTCAAAAATTCTCAACACCATCAAATAAACCCCACCAACCTCACCGATTCATCCTAAAAAAGAACTCCAAAGCGTTCTCGGTAGATATTCTCGCGACTTCCTCAACTGAAATTTTCTTAAGCTCAGCAATCTTTTTCACAACCTCCACAACATACGCCGGCTCATTCCTTTCACCTCTGAATTTCTGCGGAGCCAAATAAGGACAATCCGTCTCAACCATAAACATATCCATCGGAACTTCCCCAACAACCGCAACAATCTCCACAGCCTTCGGATAAGTAATCACACCCGTAAAAGAAGTCATATATCCCTGATACCAAAGCTTTCTGGCAAATTCGGCATTACTACCATAACAATGAAAAACCGCTTCCACACGCCGCTTCCCGTCACTCCCATCAAATTCCTTCAAAATCTCCAAACTATCCTCATCAGCATCTCTATTATGCACCACCACAGGCAGTCCCACACGCCGTGCCAACTCCAACTGCATCCTAAAAGCCTTCTTTTGATCCTCTCTCGGGACCTGCGCCTTAAAATAATCCAGCCCACATTCCCCTATCGCAACAATCTTTTCATTCTCAGAAATCAACCGCTCCCATTCCTCCATAAGCTCCGGAGTAGCCTCCAAAGCATCATAAGGATGCAAACCTACAGTCGCAAAAAAATCATCATGTTTCAAAGACAATTCGACAACTTCACGAGAATCCTTGGCGCTACAACCAACATTCACAATTTTTTCCACACCGACCGCGCGAGCCCGCTGTAAAACCGCATCCACCTCCCCCTTAAACTGCTTAAAATTCAAATGCGCATGAGTATCAATAATCATAATCCGGAAAATTAATTAACGCACCCATTCTACATAAAATAAATAAAAAAATCATGGACAAAACGCCCCCAAACATGGCAATCTCTACACCGCACACAAAAAACCACATTAACACCACCAAATATGTTGGTTAGTACCGAAACCAAAAAAGAACCAACCATAATAGAAGTCAACGGAATCCGCATCGGCGATAAAAATCAGATAGCGATAATAGCGGGTCCCTGCGCCATAGAATCCGAAGAATTAATGGATGAAGTGGCATCCAAACTTTCAACAATGGGAGTCAAAATTCTGAGAGGGGGCGCATTCAAACCGAGAACCGACCCATATTCATTTCAGGGGCTGGGAAAAGAAGGACTGGAAATAATAAGAAATTCCGCAGACAAATACGGAATGGCAGTGGCAACAGAAATTCTTGATGTCCGCGACATAGAATTGGTTGAACAAAAAGCCGACATCCTGCAAGTCGGCGCCAGAAATATGCAAAACTTTGGACTGCTGAAAGAGCTGGGAGCGATCAAGAAACCGATACTGCTAAAAAGAGGACTGTCTGCCACTATCGAAGAACTGTTACTCGCCGCGGAATACATTGTCTCACACGGAAATCCGGAAGTAATACTATGCGAACGTGGAATCAGAACATTTGAAAAGGAAACAAGAAGCACACTGGCCCTCGCGACTGTTCCTTTGATAAAAGAATTGAGCCACCTGCCAATAATCGTGGATCCAAGCCACGCAACCGATAAAAAATCGCTTATCGAACCAATGACAAAAGCCGCTATTGCCTGCGGAGCAGACGGAGTTATTATAGAAGTGCACGCAAATCCCGAAAAAGCACTATCAGACGCGCAACAGCAATTGAAACCGGAAGAATTCAAACAAATGCTGGAAAATCTAAAACCAATCGCAAATGCTGTCGGAAAAACATTCTAACCCTTATCCCTCATGCCAATAATCAACCTAAGACTCAAAGAAAAACTTGTAAAATCTCATAAAATTTACGTTGAAGATGGAATAACAAAACAGATTCCGGAGATTTTGAAAAAAATGGAAGTTGGGAAAAAATACGCAATAATAACTGACACAATAGTTGAAAAATTATTTGGGAAAAAATTACAAAACGCTCTTAAAAGAAAGAAAATCAAGAGTGAAATCATCAGCTTCAAGAAAGGCGAACAATCAAAAACAATGGCAACAGTAGAAAAACTGGGAGAAGAAATGATCAAAAAAGGCTTCGACAGATATGACGCCGTAATCGCTCTGGGAGGCGGTGTTGTAGGGGATATCGGAGGCTTCCTCGCTTCAATCTACATGCGAGGCATCCCCTACATCCACATCCCGACAACCCTGATGGCAATGATAGATTCCGCTATCGGAGGAAAAACAGGCGTTGACCTTAAATGTGGCAAAAACCTGATGGGAACAATATACCAACCCAAAGCTGTATTCATAGATATAAACTATCTGAAAAATCTACCGGTCAAACAAATCCAAAATGGACTGGCAGAAGTGATAAAATACGGAGTAATAAAGGACAAAAGGTTGTTCAAGTTTCTTGAACGAAATATAGATAAAATTCTCAAAAAAGATCCAATAACATTAAAACATGTTCTAAAAAGATCTATAAAAGTAAAAGTAAATATAGTCCGAAAAGACGAACGAGAACAGACCGGTCTACGAGCTATCTTGAACTACGGACATACATATGGGCATGCTCTTGAAAAATTATCCGGCTACAAATTACTGCACGGATTTGCAATTAGTATCGGAATGGTGATTGTAAATAAAATCGCAGTAGAAAAAGGTTTAATGAAAGAAAAACACGCACAGCGTATAAAAAAATTGCTCGAAGCTACAGGACTACCGGTAACAACCATGAAAAAAGTTACCAAAAAAGATCTTTTAAGCGACAAAAAGAAAGAAGGAAATTACGTAAACATCATCCTAGCTACAAAAATCGGCAAAGCAATTATAGTCAAAGCAAAATGCAAGTAAGTATTACAACCCCTGGCTCAAAAAGCATTTCAAACAGAGCACTTTTTCTCTCTGCATTTTCCGATAAACCAATAAAGTTCAAAAATCTCGCAGATTGCGATGATACCGCGTACACGCTTCAAGGACTTAAAAAATTAAAAGGCAAATCTCCCATCAAAATCTATACCGGAAATGCGGGCACAACCACTAGATTTCTTACGGCCCTATCCACACTTACCGGCAAAAAGGTAATTATAGATGGAGACAAGCGAATGAGAGAAAGACCAATAAAACCGCTAGTCAATGCCCTAAACAAACTTGGGGCAAAAGTAAAAACAACCCGCGACTGTCCCCCACTCACAATCGAACCACAAAAACTCAAAGGCGGTCGTATCTCATTACCAGGAAACATCAGCAGTCAGTACATTTCAGCCCTCTTAATGATCGCTCCTTTCGCAGAAAAAGAAACAATCATAAACATTGAACAAAAACTTTGCTCAAAACCTTACATAAAGATGACTATAGAAGTCTTAAAAGCATTCGGAATCAAAATAATAAACAAAAATTTCAAACAATTCAGAATCAAACCAATCAAAAAACTCAATTTTCCCAAAACATACACAATAGAAAGTGACGCCTCCTCCGCGTCTTACATCGGCGGATATGCCGCCTTGCACCCAAACAAAACAATCGTAATCAAAAACCTCTCAAAAAAATCAATCCAAGGAGACATCAAATTTCTCGACTACCTCAAGAAAATGGGATGCAAAACAACTAATATGAAAATCAAAGGCCCGAAACAACTAAAATCCCTCGGAAAAATCGATATGAATGAAACACCGGACCTGGTCATGACGTTCGCAGTACTAGCGGCCTATGCAAAAGGTACAACCCACATCACAAACATCGAAAACCTAAGAATTAAAGAAACAGATCGAATCCGTGCCCTAAAACAAGAACTCACCAAACTCGGAATTAAAGTAAAAACCACAAAAGATTCAATAAAAATTGAAGGAAAACCGGATTTACGTGAAAATCCACCCACCCACAAAATCACAATAGAAACTTACAACGATCACAGAATCGCAATGTGTTTCGGAATGATTCAAGACCTCATTCCAAACCTAAAAATCAAAAATCCCAACTGTGTATCAAAAAGTTATTCAACATTCTGGAAAGACCTCAAGCTAATGCAGAAAAATGGAAAATAATTCAATCACAAAACTCTCGATTTTCAACAGCATTGTAAAAATGCTTACAACCGCTATGTCCTTCTTCCTCGGAGTTTATTACAACAGTATCGGACTTTCCGGAGCCCAAATCGGAATCATATTTGCGTTGGGAACAATAACCAGCATTATAGCAATCCTGCCTTCTGGCCTAAGCAACGACAGGCTAAAATCAAAACACCTGATCGGGATAGCCCTGGCACTAATAGCGGCATTCTATTTCGGCCTTTCACAAACACATAATTTCTACATTATAGCCCTAATTTCACTTCTGGGAGGAATTGGAGGAACAATCTATATAACTTCATCAGAAAGCTTATTTTACAAATCAACAAACAAAAAACAAGTATCCAAGAAAATAGGGATTTTCCAGGGCCTAAACTACTTAATGATAGGACTCGGAATGATCGTCGCAGGATTCTTACTGGAAAAAAACTTACCATTCGAAAAATTATTTCTAATCTTTTCGGTATTATTCTTAACAATGACTCTAATAAGTCAATTCGTTCTCCCAAAAACCAAAACTTCACAATTCGCGTTACTACAATATAAAAAGGATATCTTCAGACCCAAAATCTTACTCTTCTTACTCATAATATTTCTTTTCGCAATCCACTGGGGCGCAGAAAGCACAACCTACGGACTTTTCCTCAAGAAAACACTCAACCTTACAAATTTCCAAATGGGCTTGTATATGGGAGTCGCAATCATAAGCATGGCCCTTACCGTGCAGATAATTTCAAAAAAACTCCACCAATGGAAAACAGAGTACATACTAGTAACCGGTCTTTTCATGAGTGGAGTAGGACATATTTTGATGACGATAAACAATCCCATCATCTCCGCATTCTTCAGAATCTTTCACGAAATCGGAGACGCGGCAATGTTCTTTTTCATTTATTACGGAATTACAAAACTATTTGACTTAAAAAGAATTGGGGGAAACGCAAGTATTTTCACATTCACAGGAACTATTGGCTCTGCAACTGGAGCAATCGCATTCGGACCAATGGGAGAATCATTCGGATATCATGTCCCATTGATAATCAGCGGGACAATTACTTTACTCGCGCTCGTATTAACACTACAATTCCTACGTCACTTTGCTCACAATCATGAATATAGTCCTGACCGGCCTTCGAGGTAGCGGAAAAACACAATTAGGGAAAATTTTAGCAAAAAAACTTAAATGGAAGTTTATAGATTTAGACGAAAAAATTGAAAAAGAGGAAAAAATGAAAATTGCTAAAATTGTCGAACTAAAAGGTTGGGAATATTTCCGGGCAAAAGAAGAAGAAGTCGTAAAAAATGTCTCCACTCTCGACAAAACCATAATTACAACAGGTGGCGGAACAATAATTGACAAAGATAATGAAAAAGAATTAAAGAAAAATGGAAAAGTTGTCTACCTCTACAGAAAGCCAAAAGATTGCATCAAATACATCGAAAATGATCCAAACAGACCTCCACTCACAAACCAAGAATCATTAGAAGAGGAAATAAATCAAATCTACAAAGAACGAAACAATCGCTACATAAAAAGCGCGAATCTACTCTTCCACAGAACAGAAGATCTGAAAATAGATTCTAATGAACTAATTAAGAAGCTTGGACTCTCAGAATAGTCCCTTCAGAAAGCCCCTCTTTTAATTTCAGGATCTTATCCCCTGCCCCTCCATGAACTGTATCTACAGGTTCATTTTCCAAATCAAACATTTCAGAAACCTTCATTGAGAACTGATCATCAGAAGTCATAACCTCAATTTCCTGCCCTTTCTCCAAACGATTTCTAATCTCAACTTCATACAAACCACCTTTCCTACGATTCTTAACAATCCCAATAAACTTATGAGTCGAAATCGGAGCGTTTTTTTCATAATAAACATTTTTGTCTCCAGGAAATCCGAACAAAAACCCCGGAATAAATCCCCTATTCGCGGTCTTTTTTACTTCATCTACCAAGCTTTCATCAAATTTCTTACCGCCAACCATATCATCAACCGCTCGACGATAAGCCTTCGTAACAGTCGCAAGATAATGCTCTGTCTTATTCCTTCCTTCTACCTTAAAACTGCAAACTCCCGCATCAACAAGTTCCTTCAAATACGGCAACAAACACATATCCCGGGAATTCATAATATAAGTTCCATGTTCATCCTCCTCAATCGGCATATATTCACCGGGGCGCTTCTCCTCCTCAAGCCGATATTTCCAACGACAACTATGCGCACAAATCCCCTGATTGGCATCCCGCCCGGTCATATACGCAGAAAGCAGACATCGACCACTATAAGCCATACAAATCGCTCCATGTACAAACATCTCCAATTCCATATCAGGAACTTTCTCATGAATTTCCTGAATTTCAGTCAACATAAGTTCACGAGGAAGAATAATACGACTCACCCCGGCCTTTTGCCAAAACTCCACCGCCCGATAATTCAAAACATTCGCCTGCACCGAAAGATGCAGAACAGCATCAGGATAAATTTCTTTTACTAACTCCATCACTCCGGGATCCGCAACAATAAGAGCATTCGGTTTCACCTTATCCCTCACAAACTCAATGTGTTTCTTGAAAGCATCCACTTTATTCCCACGCGGATAGATATTTAGAGTCATGTAGAATGTTTTCCCTGCTTTCCGAATCAACTTAACTCCCTCCATCAAAGATTCTTCCGTAAAATTATTAATCCTGCTCCTCATACTAAACGCAGGCATACCAAGATAGAACGCATCCGCACCGTATTGAAGTCCAATCTTTAATTTTTCAAGATTCCCAGCGGGAACCAATAATTCCGGCTTTTTCATAGCCCGCAAATACTATATGCTAACAATAAATCATGCAAACAAACTTTCTCGTTATCGGTTCAGGAATCTCCGGATTAAATTTTGCTCTTCATGCGGCAAAAAAAGGACATGTAACCTTAATTACAAAGAAAAAACTCATCGATTCTTCAACAAACTTCGCCCAGGGAGGAATTGCCGCAGTTCTCGACAAAACTGACAACACCGAACAACATATCAAAGATACTCTCGAAGCCGGCGATTATCACAATGACAGAAAAGCAGTCAGATTTATGGTAGAAAATTCCCGCAACGCAATCTACAGGCTAATCGACCTCGGAGTGGAATTCGCAAAAGAAAAAGGAAATCTACTCCTCACCAAAGAAGGCGGACACAACAAACGCAGAATCGCATACGTCGGAGATTACACCGGCCAGGAAATCGAAAGAATCCTCGTAAAAAGAGTAAAAGAACACCTTAATATTAAAATCCTCGAAAACTGTTTCGCTCTCAAATTAATCACTCACAAACGTACTTGCTACGGCGCACAAATAATCTACAAAAACAAAATCGACAACATCTTCGCGGACCAAACAATTCTGGCAACCGGAGGAATCGGACAAATTTACTCAAACACAACAAATCCATCCATCGCCACCAGTGACGGAATAGCAATGGCAACAGAGGCCGGCTGTAAAGCAAAAGATATGGAATTTATCCAATTCCATCCAACCGCCCTTGCAAAACGAATAACTCCAAGATTCCTGATTTCAGAGACCGTAAGAGGAGAAGGAGCAAAATTAATAAATTCCAAAGGGGAAAGATTTATGAAAAAACGTCATAAACTCAAAGGCCTCGCGCCAAGATCAATTGTTGCAAAAGAAATCTATAAAGAACTCGAGTTCGGCCCGGTCTATCTCGATATCACCCACAAAGATCGCAAATTTCTCAAGAAAAGATTCCCAAAAATCTACGCAAAACTAAAATCCTACAAAATAGATATGGCCAAAGATAAAATTCCGGTAACCCCGGCCGCCCACTATCTTTGCGGAGGAATCGTAACCGACTTTAACGGACGTACCCGTATCAAAAACCTCTTCGCATTCGGAGAAGTAACCCGTACCGGCGTCCACGGAGCAAACCGGCTCGCCTCAAACTCACTCCTCGAAGCTTTGGTTTTCAGCAATCAAATCATAAAAAAACTAAAACCGGCTAAAAAACTCAAAGTCCTCACTATCGACCGCCCACGCCTTTCACAAAAGACCTCTAAAGAAACCCTGCTCGCAAAATCTCTCCAAAAAGAAATAAAATCCCTCATGTGGAAATACGCCGGCATCGTAAGAAATCGCAAATTAATCAAAAAAGAAGGAATCCCAAAACTCAAAGAAATCTTCAAACAACTCCAACAAATTTCCCCCACAAACCAAATAATCGCCGAAACTTATAATATGGCCCTGACGGGTCTGCTCATCCTAAAAGCCGCAAAAAAAAGAAGACGAACCTTAGGCTGCCACTTTATTTAATTTCTCCTCCTGATCCGCTGTCGCCAAAGATTCAAAAATATCACTTATATCACCACCCATAATTCCCGGAAGATTGCTCCAGTTTTTATGAATACGGTGATCCGTCACGCGATCCTGGGGAAAATTGTATGTTCTGATTTTTTCACTACGATCTCCGGAACCGATCTGACTGGCACGAGCATCACCCCTTTCCTTAACCAATTCTTCCTCTTTTATCGCATACAGACGTGCACGCAAAACAGATAAAGCCTTGTTTTTATTCTTTAGCTGAGATTTTTCATCCTGACATGTAACAATCAACCCCGTTGGAATATGAGTCATACGAACTGCGGAATCAGTAGTATTTACACTCTGACCACCGGGACCACTGGATCTAAAAATATCTATCTTCAAATCTTCATTTTTGATTTCAATATCAACCTCCTCAGCCTCCGGCAAAACCGCAACAGAAGCCGCAGACGTATGTACACGCCCCTGACTTTCAGTCACAGGGATCCTTTGGACACGGTGAACTCCACTTTCATATTTCATTTTCCCGTAAGCACCATCACCCCGCAAAGCAAAAATAATTTCCTTGATACAACCCGGAGACCCCTCGCTCTTACTCATCAATTCGATCTTAAGTCCGTTATTCTCTGCATATTTAAAATACATTCGGGAAAGCTCTCCCGCAAAAATCGCCGCTTCGTCACCACCCGCCCCGGCACGTATTTCAACAATACAATCTTTTGAATCATTCGGATCTTTTGGCAAAAGCTCGACCTTCGCGACCTCATCCAATTCCTTCAACTTAACTAAAGCCTCATCCAACTGCCCCTGAGCCAAATCTTTCATTTCTTCATCCGACTCCTCTATTAGAATATTTTCCGCTTCCTGTTTCGCCCCCACAGCTTCCCGATACTCACCAGCCAAATCCGCGACCTTCTCCAAGGCCTTATATTTCCTGGATAAAGCTCTATATTGATTTTGATCAGCAATAATTTCAGAATCCGCCAATTTTCCCTGAATCTCCAAATATTCTTTTTCTAATTTTTCAAGTTTTTCCAACATACCCGAGTATTGTACTTAAGAAATAACAAAAATTCTATCTATTCCTGCATGGTCCTTTTCTACAGACCACTCTTGATCAAAATATTTACTCAATAATCCTTCCAGCTCTTTCCTTTGCCCAAAGCCAAATTCTCCAATCATCATTTCAAAACCAACTCCTTTATCACGCAATTGTTGAAACATTTTTTTATACAACTCTAATCCGTCAGAACCTCCAAACAAAGCCGCTTGAGGCTCATATTTTTTCACTCCTGGAGAAACGATTCCACTTTCCTCACCAATATAAGGCAAATTAGCAACAATCAAATCAAATCCTTCACCTTCCTCAATATTCTCAAGAAGATCACTCTGATAAACGTGAATCATTTCCTCAAGCCCATACTGGGAAACATTCACTCTCGCAACTTCCAAAGCAGTCTCTGATACATCCACAGCGTCAATCTGCCCAATCTCTCCCCCAGCCTCAGAAAACCCATAAGCAATCGAAATCGGTATACAACCGCTTCCCGTCCCAACATCAAGCACACGAAACCTCCGACCAGCCCTATCATTCGCACACAAATAATCCAAAGCCTTCTCCACCACATGCTCTGTCTCGGGCCGCGGCACCAAGACTCTCTCATCAACAAAAAAATTCAAACCATAAAACTCCTTTTCCCCCAATATATAAGCCATTGGCTTGCCCCGGTCAATCTGTTTTAAATATTTCTCAAACAATGCAGCATCAGCCACATCCACCTCCTCTTCCACATGCGAAATCAAATATTCCCGATCCTCACCAATAACATAAGCAAGCAAAACTTCTGCATCCAATGACGCAGTTTCTCTACTACCCAAAAATTCCTTCCCCTCTTTTAATAATTGGTGAATCTGCATAAAGCGTCTTCCCCCTAATAGAACTTATTCTTTTCCTTTTGTGATCGATAATGATCTCTCATAACCGCCCCTTTTCTTTCCTGTCTCTTAGTTTTTGGCCTGGAATGATAACGCTCAGTACGAACCTTCAAAAGTTTTCGGCTGGCTTGAACTTTCTTATTGAAACGAGTAATCGTTCTCTCATTAGATTCCTTCTCATTTTTCCATATTGTGACCTTCATAATATCATCCCCTTTCTTGTGGTCGATTAAGTTATAAGCAAAGGAATTATAAGGATTAAGCTATAAATTGCAAGTTGATATTATAGGGGTTTGGGAAATCAAAAAAGCTTCTCGGAACGTCCTCGGTATTTTTGCTATGCAAAAAACCTGCGGATTGTTCCTGCGAGGCTTTTTTAATTTCCCAAACCTTATATATCCAAATTCTGCACCTTTTTGGCGTATGCCTGTATGAATTTTTTTCTTGGAAGAACTTCTGACCCCATCAAAGTATCAAAAACCGCATCAGCCCGCTCCGCATCCTCAATTGTAACCTTCAACATTGATCGATTTGCAGGATCCATAGTTGTATCCCAAAGCTGATCAGGATTCATTTCACCGAGACCCTTATATCTCTGAATTCTTATTGTTTGATCCCCACTTTTTAACTCTTTCAATATCTTTTCTTTTTCCTCTTCATTATAAGCATATTTCGATGTTTTCCCTCTAGAGAGCTTATACAGAGGTGGTTGAGCAATATAAATATAACCATCTTCAATTAGTTGTTTGAAATACCTATAGAATAAAGTCAAAACCAGTGTTCTGATATGAGCACCATCAACATCCGCATCTGTCATGATCACAACTTTGTGATATCGAAGTTTCGCAATATCAAAAGTTTCACCAATTCCAACACCCAACGCAATAACCAAATTCTTAACTTCATTATTAGCCAAAATTCTATCTAATCGAGCTTGTTCCACATTCAAAATTTTACCTCGCAAAGGCAAAATCGCCTGAGTCTCTCGATCGCGACCCTGTTTTGCACTACCTCCCGCAGAATCTCCCTCCACAATGAATATTTCAGATACTTCAGGATCCTTACTCGAACAATCCGCCAATTTCCCAGGCAAAGTCATTCCTTCAAGAGCTCCCTTTCTGATAACAGTATCACGAGCAGCCCTTGCAGCAAGCCTAGCGCGAGAAGCTAATAAACACTTTCCAATTATCGCCCTGGCATCAGCAGGATTTTCTTCCAAAAATTCATTAAATGCATCATTAAAAACAGATTCAACAGCCGTTCTCATTTCAGCATTACCCAATTTTGCTTTTGTCTGCCCCTCAAACTGAGGATCTCCCAATTTCACCGAAACAACAGCAGTCAGCCCTTCTCGAACATCTTCAGCCGTTAAATTCCCATCTTTTTCTTTCAATATATCCGCCTTTCTCGAATATGCATTGATCGTCCGGGTCAACGCCGACTTAAATCCGGTAAGATGCATACCACCTTCTGTCGTATGGATATTATTTGCAAATGTATAAATAGTCTCTTGAAATGAATTGTTGTACTGAAGAGCAATTTCAATAATCCCTTCATCAACGTCTTTTTCAAGATACACAATACCACCAATCACATCTTTATTATGATTCAGGTGCTGAACATATGACTTAATTCCTCCTTCAAAATAAAATCTATATTTTTGCCCTTCCTTCCGCTCATCAATAATAGAAATTTGAACACCTTTGGTTAAATAAGCCTGCTGACGTAATCTGTTCAAAATCGTCTGAAAATCAAAGTCAACTGTATCAAAAATTTCTTTATCGGGATAAAAAGTAATCTTGGTCCCACGCAAATCCGTTTTCCCCGTTACTTTTATCTCGTCACCTGCATCACCACGCTTATATTCCTGATGATATATTTTGCCATCTCTATAAACCTCCGCAACTGTCTTCAACGAAAGAGCATTCACAACACTCACACCAACTCCATGAAGACCTCCAGATACCTTATACCCCCCCTCTCCAAATTTAGCTCCGGCATGAAGAACTGTCATAACAGTTTCAAGAGCGGATTTACCGGTTTTTTTATGCTTATCGACAGGAATACCACGTCCATTATCCAAACAGGAAATCCCTCCATCCTTCTGCATAACAACAAGGATCTCAGTACAAAAACCTGCCATCGCTTCATCAATAGCATTATCTACAACTTCCCAAATCAAATGGTGCAAGCCACTAACATCGGTAGAGCCGATGTACATACCCGGCCTTCTCCTGACCGCGGAAAGCCCTTCCAAAACCTGAATTTGGTCCGCACTATATTCCTGAATAACACCTTCAGCCATATTAGCTAACAGTTATAACACGGAAAGACCCTATCACAAGATTCGATTCTTGTCATGAGAAAATTTCTCAAATCCATTGCAAATCTACCTCAAAACTCCTCCCTCTTCCTCAACCTCCTCCACAGCAAAATCTTCTTCCGCAGAAGCAACACTAGCCAATTCCTCCAACGTATATTCCCCATCCAAAACAAAAGGATCACCTTCCACCACCAAAAACAAATTAATAGCTTTTTCCCCATTCATCACAAAATCAAAGGTCATAACTATATCCTCATTCCCATCTTTATAAATCTCTTCCACTCTGTAAATCGCATTCAACTCATCAACAACCGAAACATCATCCATTTCAATAACGAAACCATGTCCGGCAATCAATTCAGCTATGAAAAGTCTTGCCGCACGTTCCGCAACACTCTCAATCGTGAATTCTTCCTCCTCACCAAAATCCACCTCAGCCAAATCCGCAAATCTCTCCTGCAAAAGCGCAAGCAAATTATCTATCTTCACGGGCCGATCAGAAACCAGCTCATTATAAGTATAAACATCGTTCAAAAGATCTTTATCACGATCATAAACCGCATCAAAAGGATACCCGCCGACAACCCCCTGAACATTAATATATCTCTCATCAACCGCCAAAATCTCCCCTACCTCAACCTCACTTATATCGGAGCTCGCAAAAAACACCGCTTCAATCTCAGCAACTACATCTGTAACAGTCACCTCAGCAACAGTCTCGCCAAGCACATCCTCCTGAATATTTATAAAATCCCAAATCTTATCTTTTTCATCAAGATAAGACTCATATCTTTCTTCATGAGTCGCTCCGTAAGTTTTCGAAATATGATATTCAGGACTATTCAAATATCCCCAAAAATCTCCAATATCATCAAGTCTTGTTTCAAAAAGTTCAATCACCGCCACATCCAAATCACCCAAAGGCATAAGCTCATCAACCTCTTCCACCAAACGGGATAAAATCTGCTTCGCCTCCGCGACCTCTATATCCCCATCCAGAAAAAATTTCCTCAACCTTTTCAAAAAATCTATCTTATTACTAATAAGCTCCTGCGAAAGTTCTTCATCATCCTCAAAAACAGCCAAAAGTTCCTGTTCCAAAACATTCTTCATTGCAAAATACCCATCGCGGTAAAACACAGAATACCTAAGAAATAAATTATCAAAAAGCTGATTCTGATAAGTAATATAATTTTTGTAAAATTCCATATCAGACCTGTCACCGATAACAAAATTATCCAGATAACCGTAATATTTATTCAAAGCCGCTTCACCGGCAACACTTCCGGAATTAAGCCCCTCGTAAACATCCAGCCAAAAAGCATCCAAAACCTCATAAACATCCCGCCCCGACAACAATTTCTTTTCAAGTAATTTCTCCAAAATAAAATACTGATTGTCTGTAGGAGAAAAAACTTCAAATATATCTATATAAGAATCATATCTGTTAAAAAAGTCATCGCTCCCACTAGTGGAAGCAGGCAAACTCGCAATATACCCGTTAAAATCATCCCAACTTGAATTGCTGGCAGTTTCATCCCCTTCATTTACGTAAAAAATAGCATCATCCAAAAACTCAAAAAGATGGCTAAAAATAATTTCATACTTTTTTTCGGGAACAAAAGTAAGATTTTCTTCAGCCCAAAACACAAAATCATTCATCAAAGAATCAGTCACGGAAGACCCTTTAAATATTATTTTAGAAATCAAATCCTGCTCTAATGATTCATGATACTGCAAATCCTTTTTCTGATTTTCCTCAACCCAGGTTGAAGTTTTTTCAGAAGATGGAATCGCGGAATATTTAAATTCCTTAACAAGTTTTAAATAGAGAAGAGATTCCAGTTTCGGCTCAATTTTTTTAAGAGGAATGCTTACCTGCGTGTCACGAGGCACAAGAATTTTATTCATAAAAACAGATGAATACTGATCCAGATACTCCTCCACAACAATTCCTTCTCCTAAAAATCCTACATACACATCTCCATCAAAAACAGAAAGCCAGATTTTTTCACCATCAAATTCCAAATCAAAAGAAGCGCCGCCCGGAATAATAACAACCCTGCCGGCCACAATATTCACCTTGGCATTACTAACAGTAAAATTCCCCCAAATTTTTCCCGACCCAAGATTCAAAACATATTCATTGTCCTCGTTCGAAGACTCCACAATAGCCAAATTCGCAAATCCATATTCATCCTCATCAGCAAAACGAATCACACCGTTCAAAGGAATCACATTCTCCAATTCATAATCAAAAGCGGTGAAAACATTGCTTACAAGTTCTTCACCATCGGCCAATTTATTTTCAAGAAAAAAATTACCGGCAAGTACTATTCCTCCCGCCAGAAAAAAAACTATTATTTTAATAATATTCCCTGCAAATCTTCCACCAGTTAATAAAGTTTTTTTTTCTTCCCGCTTCATACAAAAAATTTATAAAAATTAAGCCTTCTCTCTTTCCTTGAGAATTTCCTCAGGATTCGTAGTAACAATCTTATCCTCAGTAAAAGAAGCAATGACCTGAATCGCGACATGTTTTAATCCCGCAAAAAACAATCCTTGCCCAATACCACTGTTTAGAAGTACATATTTTTCACCCTCGGTCAGATTAAAAATTTTCGCCAAAGTATCTACGGCACTCGGCGCCTGTTTCAATAACAACTGCATTGAAGAATTCGTGATAATAGGTTTCCCAAAATCGCTTTTAATAAAATCTTCAACATCCTGAGTAATAGTAGTCACTCCAAGATAATATTTTCGCGCTCGTTTCACCAGTCCATAAAGGAACTTTGCACTATCCTCATGCTGCATCATCGACCAGGCCTCATCTATAACCAAAATTCTTTTCTTAAGCTTACTTCGAACCTTATTCCAAATATAATTTAAAATAATATACATCGCTATAGGACGCAGAGCGTCTTCCAGATCTCTGATACAGAAAACCATCAATCCACCGGATAAATCCACATTTGTAGGTTTGTTAAATATTCCGGAATACGAACCTGTCGTAAACTTGGAAAGCCTTTGCACCAAAGATGAAGCGCCCTCCATAGAATTCAAAATCTGATAAAGATCCTCCATTGTAGGCGGTTCAAAAGTCGAAGGATCCACAACATCCATAGTAAGCCCCTTCAAAGCATAAACATCTATCAAAGCCTTATCCAAAATACCTTCCTCCTCAGGTGTTACTCCTCCCAACATCAATTTCAAAAGCCCCATCAAAGTAATAATATTCGACCTCAGCAAATCTCCCGACTGAACATCCTCACCCTCAACAGGTTTCGGCAAATCAAAAGGATTTATACGCCTATCACTATTAAGGCTCAAGCGCAAATACGTTCCCCCGACAGTAGTAGCCAAAGCTTCATATTCGTTTTCCGGATCAATCACAATCACATCCGTCCCCATCATCATAAGACGCAAAATTTCCAATTTCACCGCGTAAGATTTACCCGCACCGGACTTCGCAAACACAACACTGTTCGCATTCTCCAGAGCAAACCTGTCAAAAATTATAAGCCCGTCATTATGACGGTTAATTCCGTACAAAATCCCCTTATCCGAAGTCAGATCAGACGAGGTAAACGGAAAAGTGGTGGACAAAGGACCAGTATTCATATTTCGAATAACATAAAGCTCGTCCAAACACATCGGCAGGCTGGCGTTAAAACCATGCTCAGCCTGAAGCTGAGCCCTTTTCGTCATAATAAGTTTTCCCGCGAGCAGACTTTCAAGCTGTTTCGCGACCTTCTCCAGTTTTTTCTCACTATCAGAATAAAGAGTAAAATAAAGAGCGAACTGGAAAAATTTCTCCTGCCCTCTCTGAATTTGCGTACGCAACACTTCCGCATCCTCAAGAGCGGTCTCAAGCCCGGGATCACGAACATGCCCTTTCTCCGCCTGAATTCTGATACTCGAATTCATCTGGGCCACTTTTTTCTTCAAAGTCTTCATAATAGACCCCGAATCAATAGGATAAATAAACTGGGAAATATCCATCGTAACATCAAAATTAATAACCGGAGCAAGCCAGTTCGCATTCAAATAACGAGGATACGCAAATACATAAAAAGTCTTCGCATAAATACCATCAATCTCAATAGAATCATGCCTGATTTCCATAGAAGAAGGAGCAATTAAGTCCTTGATCGAAGAAATCCCCTCCTGATATATTTTTTCGGCTTCAATATATTTTACCCGCTCCTGTTTTGATATAGGAACCTCTTCCCCCTTTTTCTCCCCGACAACAGATTTATCGATTTTTTCGACAGTATCTTTGTTTTTACTCGTATTAAATACAAATAATGATTTTATTTTATCAAAAACAGTTTTTTTCTTTTCCGCTTCCTCAGCTTTTTTCTCATCCTCAAGCTTTCTTCCGGTCTTCGGGTCATAACCAGCCTTGCTAAGTTTTGTCCCCGCCTCTTCCTCAACTTTCTTAACAACCTCAAGAGAAGGAGTAACTTCAATAGTCGAAGAAGGATCCTGTCCAAGTTCTGTAAACGTAGGTCTATCCGCCTTCAAATTAACAACGTTCTCTTTTGGCAAAGGAGCCTCCTGAACACCTTTCGCTCCAGCAATTTTGCCCGAAACCTCTTCGCTGGATTTATTCATCCATTCAGGCGTTTTTTCATTTTCAATATCATTCCTTTTTGCGGAAAACACAGCTTTACCCTCTTCGGAAAAATTTTTAACCGAACTTTGACCTTGTATTTGTGTTTGTTTCGGATCCATTTATTTTTATTTTATACTCAAATTTTCTTATCATTCTACCAAAAAAACGCACTTTTTACAAGGGTACAAAGGTAAAACAATAGAATATTTTCCTCTACAAATCTTTTATGAACTATGCTAGTATTCCGGCGCTAGACAACTATCACGTCTAAATTTTCAACTAATAACTACTTTGTAGCGTGCCCAAAAAACCTAAAAAAGACCAAGAAAATCCGGAAGAAAACAACAATCTGGAACTTTTCGCGGAAGAAAGCACAAAAGACCACTCCGAACACAGAAGCATTTCAGATGAAATGGAAAATTCATACCTGGAATACGCAATGAGCGTAATCGTTTCCCGTGCCCTACCTGACGTTCGCGACGGTCTAAAACCGGTACACCGCAGAATTCTGTATGCAATGAACGAACTGGGACTAAAATCCAGCAGTTCATTCCGAAAATCAGCAGCAATCGTTGGTGAAGTTCTGGCAAAATACCATCCACACGGCGATACTGCGGTATACGACTCAATGGTAAGAATGGCACAAGACTTCGCAATGAGATATCAACTGGTGAGAGGACAAGGAAACTTCGGTTCTATCGACGGAGACAGCCCAGCCGCTATGCGTTATACAGAGGCAAAAATGGAAAAAATTTCAGATGAACTTTTAAAAGATATCGAAAAAGAAACAGTGGACTGGAGACCCAACTACGACGGAAGACACCAGGAACCGAAAGTCCTTCCAACAAAACTCCCACAACTACTGCTCAACGGAACAACCGGAATAGCCGTTGGAATGGCGACATCAATTCCCCCACATAACCTCGGAGAAATAATAGATGGGATAATGCACCTTTCGGAAAATCCCAAAGCGACAATAGAAGATTTAATGGAATTCATCAAAGGACCTGACTTTCCAACAGGAGGCATACTCTACAATGTCGAAGACATAAAAACAGCTTACACAACAGGACGAGGAGGAATGGTTGTGAGAGCAAAAACTGAAATAATTGAGAAAAAAGGAGATAGATTTGCAATTATAGTCAATGAAATCCCATACCAGGTAAATAAAGCAAACCTTGTTGGAAAAATCGCTGATCTGGTTAGAAGTAAAAAAATATCAGGAATCACAGACATCAGAGACGAATCGAACAAAGACGGAATCAGAGTAGTAATTGACCTCAAAAAAGACAGTTACCCTAAAAAAATCCTAAATCAACTTTTCAAACTCACACAACTGCAAAATTCGTTCAACATGAACATGATTGCTCTTGTTGATGAAATTCAGCCACATTTATTAGATATCAAACAAGTTCTCGAACACTTTATTTCTCACAGAAAAGAAGTAATCACCAGAAGAACAAAATACGATCTCAAAATAGCAAAAGCCCGTACACACATTTTAGAAGGATTAAAAATCGCAATCGATGATATAGACAGAGTAATCGCAACAATTAAAAAATCTGAAACAAAAGAAATCGCACTCGAACAATTAATGAAAATATTCAAGCTTTCGGAATTACAAGGAAAAGCAATTCTGGAAATGAAACTGCAAACACTGGCGGGACTTGAAAGAAAGAAAATCGAAGACGAACTGAAAGAAAAATTAGAACTAATTATACAACTTGAAAAAATCCTCGCAGACCCTAAAAAGATCCTAAAAATAATGCAGGACGAATTAGCGGAAATAAAAGAAAAATACGCGGACAAACGAAGAACAAAGATAATCCAAAACGCAATCAATCAAATCTCCCAAAAAGACACAATTCCAAACGAAGAGGTTATTGTCATGTTAAGTAGGGAAAATTACATAAAAAGAGTTCCTACCTCAACGTTCAAAACCCAAAGACGCGGAGGGAAAGGAATCATTGGAGGAACAACAAAAGAAGACGATGAAATTAAATTAATCAGATCCGCAAACAACCACGACGAATTATTCTACTTCACAAACAAAGGTCGCGTCTTCAAACTTCCGGTTTACGAAATTCCAAAAGCATCGAGACAGGCAAAAGGACAGGCAATCGTCAATCTCCTTCAGCTTCAGGAAAAAGAAAACGTCACAGCAATATTAAATTCACACGAAAAATTCACAGGAGAATGTCTCCTAATGGCAACTAAAAAAGGAACCGTTAAAAAAACAAAAGCCGAAGACTTCAAAAATGTCCGAAAATCAGGTCTCATAGCAATAAAATTAAGAGATAACGATTCGCTGGAATGGGTCCGGGAGGTTTCAAAAGGCAACGAAGTAATGATAGTCACAAGAAACGGAAAAGGCATAAGATTCAAAGAAGACAACGCCCGCCCAATGGGAAGAGCATCTATAGGAGTGAGAGGAATAAAACTAAAACCAGAGGACGAAGTAATGGAAATGGACGTAATAAAAGACCTGGAATCAAGCGAACTTTTGGTAGTGATGGAAAACGGACTCGGAAAAATGACAAAAACCCAAAACTACAGACTGCAAACAAGAGGAGGTACAGGTGTAAAAACCGCTAACATAACAACAAAAACAGGAAGAATTATCGGAGCAAAAATATTAGACAAAAGCACCAACGCGGATCTAATAATCATGTCTAAATCCGGACAGATAATAAGACTTCATTCGAGCAACATCCCTTCACAGGGAAGAGCAACACAAGGAGTTTACTTAATGAGAATGAAACTCTCCGACAAAGTTGCTTCTATTTCCCTTTTCCCAATAATTGATCAAGGCGAAACAGACGAAACAAGCGAAACCGCACCTGACAAAGACAAACCTAAAACTGAACCAAAACCTAAAACTAAAAAACCGAAAACAGCAAAGCTCGTAAAAGCATAAATCTCCTTCTCTCATGAAAAACTTAATAAAACTCACCACCGTTTTATTCAGTTTTTTTCTTTTCAGCACAACCGTTGGCGCATACAGCGGCGATATTTCCATAAACAACCAAAACATCCAGTTTTCCTCCAATGATTTTATGGAAGGAAAAGCTGTTAGAATTTACTCAATCGCCTCAAACCTCAGCAACAAAGACCTACTCGGTGTCGTCAGATTCTTCAACAACGGTAATCAAATAGGAGGCGACCAGGCAATTTCCCTTTTTGCAGGAGACACGGACGGCGCATTTATCGACTGGGTTCCAAGCTATGGAACACACCGAATTGCTGTAAAAATCTATCCATGGGAACCGGAAATAGACGATCCAAACAATAACTGGATTGTTACTGAAGTTTTCGCAGTCCAAGACACGGATTACGACGGAATCCCAAACGAAACCGATGAAGACGACGACGGAGATGGAGTCCCGGACAACGAAGATGCATTTCCTCTAAATTCAAACGAACAATACGATACAGACGGCGATGGCATAGGCAATAACACAGATAAAGATGACGACGGAGACGAAGTTCCCGATGAATATGACGACTTACCGCTTGATCCAAATGAAACCACCGACACAGACAAAGACGGTATTGGAAATATAGCTGACAAAGATGATGACAACGACGGGTTAACAGACACAGAAGAAGTGAATATGAAAACAAATTCCTTAAATCCGGATACAGACGGCGACGGAACCAACGACAAAGATGATAAATTTCCTCTAAACGAAGAAGAATGGCTGGATACCGACTCAGACAAAATCGGAAACAATAAAGATACGGACGATGATAACGATGGAATCCCCGACTCCGAAGACGAATTCCCTTTAAATAAAGGACCGGTAATAAAACTAACAGATGAAAATCTAACAATAGGGCTTTTCGAAAAATTCAACTTTGACGCATCTCCATCATATGACGAGGATGGTAAAATCATCAGTTATTTATGGGAAATTGATGGGGAAACAAAAGAAGGCAATTCAATAATCCATAGATTCAACAAGCTCGGAGAACACGACATAAAACTAACAATAAAAGACGACAGTGGCGAAATTCGAAGCCAACAATTCCAGGTAAATGTGCTAAACATCAAATTTTATATTCAAATAATAACCAGCTTACTCGTAATTTTCCTTGCAATGATAATCTATTTTAAGTATATTGCGAGGGCTAAAAATTCAAATAAAGCAAAACAATGAAAACCGACATTCACCCAAAATACCAACAAATAACATTCACATGCGCATGCGGCGCTAAGTTTATAGCCGGGTCCACAATAGAAAAAGATTTTAAAACTGAAATTTGCTCTGCGTGCCACCCTTTCTATACAGGAAAACAAAAACTGGTAGATTCTTCCGGACGAATAGATAAATTCATGGCAAAAATGAGAAAAGCACAGGAAAAAGCCGAAAAAAATGTTGAAAAAGTAAAAGAAGAAGAAACAAAGGAAATAATCAAGGAAGAAAAAAGTGAAGAGAAAAAACCCAAAAAAGCTGAGAAAGTAGAAAAAACTGAGAAAAAACCGACAAAAAAGGCAAAAAAGGCAAAAAAGGCAAAAAAGGCGGAAAAATAATTTTTCACAATGCCCGGAAGCTCAATCGGAACAAAATTTAGAGTAACAACTTGGGGCGAATCACACGGTCCGGCAATCGGAGCCGTAATTCAGGGATGCCCACCAAATCTAAAGCTCACCGAAAAAGACATTCAGCGTGAAATTAACCGCCGAAAACCGGCAAAATCCTCAAAAATCAGCACCACCAGACGTGAAGAAGACAAAGTAAAAATCCTTTCCGGAGTATTCGAAAATCGCACAACGGGAACTCCCATTTCACTAATAATAGAAAACAAAGACGTCCGCTCAAAAGATTACGCAAAAATCAAAAATGTCTACAGACCGGGACACGCGGATTACACATACGACCTAAAATACGGCATTCGGGATTACCGAGGAGGTGGCAGAGCATCCGGAAGAGAAACGCTGTCCCGGGTAATGGCCGGAGCAATAGCCAAAAAAATTCTTAAAGAAAAAGCAAAAACAGAGATCTTCGGACACACAATCCAGGTTGGCAATATAAAAGCCGATAAATTCAACAAATCCTACATAGAAAAAAACGAACTCCGCTGTGCTGACAAAGAAAAAACAAAAAAAATGCTAAATCTGATAGAGAAAATAAGAAAAGAAGGAGATTCTATAGGAGCAATAATTGAAATAATAGTAAAACGCCCTCCAAAAGGACTTGGAGATCCGGTTTTCAATAAACTCGACGCCCAGCTCGCCGCGTCAATGATGTCCATCGGAGCAGTAAAAGGAGTGGAAATCGGCACCGGATTCAAATCCGCGGAAATGAAAGGAAGCGAAAATAATGACCAAATAACAATTAAAAAAGGAAAAATTACCCCACTTTCGAACAATTGCGGAGGAATCCTCGGCGGAATATCAACGGGACAAGATATAGTCATAAGACTTGCAATCAAACCCGTCCCTTCAATCAGCAAAAAACTCCAAACAGTCACAAATAAAGGCAAAAACACCACCGTCCAAACCATAGGACGCCATGATACATGCCTTGCCCCCCGAATCATCCCGGTCGCCGAAAGCATGGCCGCAATAGTGCTTGCAGATAAGCTTCTATAAAGAATTAATGCTAAAATAAGCGCATGTTTAAATTTAAAATAAAACATTCAGACAAAAAAACACTCGCACGAACCGGAATTTTCAAAACGCCACACGGAGAAATAAAAACCCCCGCCTTCATGCCGGTCGGAACAAAAGCAACCGTAAAAACTCTTTCTCCGCAGGATTTGGAAAATCTTGGAACACAAATAATTCTCGCAAACACATATCACTTATTTTTACGACCCGGAGAAAAAATCATAAAACATGGAGGAGGACTTCACAAATGGATGAATTGGAAAGGTCCTATTCTAACAGATTCGGGAGGATTTCAGGTTTTCTCACTCGCCCGGGAAAAAGGATTCACAAAAAACAAAGATTTCAAGATCAAAGTTAAAATAGATGAAAACGGAGTAGAGTTCAGCTCCTTTCTCGATGGTTCAAAGCACTATCTCACACCGGAAAAAGCAACAAAAATTCAACATGACCTCGGAGCGGATATAATAATGGCATTCGACGAATGCGCCCCCGCGAACAGTTCAAAAAAATACCTGAAAGAAGCAATGGAAAGAACTCACAACTGGGCCACCCGCTGTAAAAAAGAACACGAAAAACTTTCAAAAAAACAAAAACACAAACAAGCCCTATTCCCCATTGTTCAGGGAGGTCTCTATAAAGACCTTCGCACCGAGTCCGCAAAATTCATAAATGACCTCGACCTCCCCGGCAACGCCATCGGCGGCCTTTCCGTCGGAGAATCAAGAAAAGAAATGCTTAAAACAATCGAAATAATCATCCCCCACCTCGATCCCAAAAAACCAAGATACTTAATGGGCGTCGGAACTCCGGAAGATTTATTTGAATGCGTCGAACGCGGAATCGACATGTTCGATTGCGTCCATCCAACAAGAATGGCAAGACACGGAGCTTTCTGGACAGAAAAAGGCAGATTCAGCATCAAAAACAACAAATTCAAAAAAGACAACAAACCACTCCAACCAAAATGCCGGTGCGAAACATGCAGAAACTATTCACGCTCCTACCTCCGCCACCTAATATTCGAAAACGAAATCCTGGGACTACGGCTAATGACTATCCACAATCTGCACTTTTTGTTAAACTTGATGTCGCAAATCAGACAACACATAGAAAAAGGCACTTTCACGAAATTCAAAAAAAGTTTCCTCAAAAAATTCCACTAAAAAATGTCAAAATACAACAACTTAGAAAAACAAGTCGAAAAAAAATATGAACAAAGAGACCAGAAAAAGAAGCCAAAAATGAAAGTTTCAGGAAAAAATGTCTTTCGCCTCCGCGAATTAATAACTAAAAAAAATGATAGCTCATCTAAAAGGAAAAGTCCTAAAAAAAACCGATAAAGGAATCATTCTTTCACCCGGAAACATCGGATACTTCGTGTATATTACAAAAAATCTGCTTTCCACGGTCAAAAAAGAAGCAGAATTTTTCATCCACACTAATGTAAAAGAAGACGCACAAGACCTTTACGGATTCGTAAACTACGAAGATCTCGAATTTTTTGTACAATTAATTTCAGTCAAAGGAATCGGCCCAAAAGTCGCAATGGAAATAATGAACATTCCGACAGAAAAATTAAAACCGGCAATCATAAGCGAAGACGAAGTCTTTATCTGCAGAGTCCCGGGCATCGGGAAAAAGACCGCAAAACGTTTGATTCTGGAACTAAAAGACAAAATCGAAACAGACAGAATCCATACTCCGGTAGCGTCACATTCAGAAGCCATCGATGCACTCCTCAAACTCGGATATCAACGAAAAGACATCACAAAAAACCTTAGAGAAATCCCGGAAGAAGTCACAGAAACCGAAGAAATCATCACTTATTTCTTGAAAAATGCATAACTGTCTCATTACGAATAAGTCTAACATTCGTTATTTGTCGAGCTTCACCGGCTCAACCGGATTTATGCTTTTAACCAAATCAAAAAAATACCTCTTCACCGATTTTCGATATATCGAACGAGCAAAAAATACAATCAAAAAAGGAATCCAAATCGTAGACACTACGAAAATGTGGAAGAACGAAGCAGAATTAAAAGAAAACTGGCAAAAAATCCTGCACCGACACAGAATCAAGATTCTCGGAATCGAAGAAGGCTCACTCACAGTCCTTCGTTACAAAAAATTCAAAAAAATATCACCAAAAATTAAATTCAAAGATATCTCCGGAAAAATCGAAAAATTACGTGAAATCAAGTCAAAACAAGAAATTTCACACATCCAAAAAAGCCAAGCAATAAACGAAAAAGTCTTTGCGAAGATCAAAAAAATTGTACAAAAACGACCACGAGTCTCAGAAATCGATTTAGCCTGGAAAATCAAAGAATTAGGACATAAATATGGAGCCGACGACGTATCATTCAACCCTGTAGTCGCCTTCGGAAAAAACTCAGCAATCCCCCATCACGCCCCAACATCTCGAAAACTAAAAAAATCAGACATTGTACTTATAGACATGGGAATGAAATACAAAGGTTACTGCTCAGACATGACCAGAACCATTCTCCCAGCCAAACCAACAGAAAAACAGAAAGAAATCTACAATCTCGTATTAAAAGCCCAACAAACCGCAATCTCACAAATAAGACCCGGCATGACCGGAAAACGCGCCGACAATCTCGCACGCAAAATAATAAACCGCGCAGGCTACGAAGAAAATTACGGCCACGCAGGTGGCCACGGAATAGGTCTCGACATCCACGAATCCCCTTCACTCTCAGAAAAATACACAAAACCACTCAAGACAAACTCAATCATCACAATCGAACCCGGCATCTACCTCCCCGAAGAATTTGGAGTAAGAATCGAAGACATGATTCTACTCGGCAAATCAGGGAATAAAAACCTCACAAAAGCCAAAAAATGAATCCCATTTTTCATAAAATTGTCAACAGGTACTCCTCCCCTTTCCCACCCTTTTCAACTAAAATACTCGCACTGTAAAAATTATTATGTGTGGAATATTCGCTTATCACGGACACAGAAAAAACGCGCCGGAACTGGTTGTTGAAGGGCTAAAACTTCTCGAATACAGGGGCTACGATTCCTGGGGAATCGCGTACAAAACCGACAACGATATTAAAATAAGAAAAGAAGTCGGGAAAATCAGCGATTTCGACCCAAAAAAAGAAAAACTCCCAAAAGCCTCAACAGCAATCGGCCACACCCGCTGGGCAACACATGGTGGAGTTAACCGTAAAAACGCTCACCCTCATTTCACAGAAGAACGTGACATAGTCCTCATCCACAACGGAATTTTCGAAAACTACCTCGAAATTAAAAAATACCTCAAAAAGCAAGGTCACAA
>JAUVQE010000064.1 GCA_030598325.1 Nitrospirota bacterium
AAGATATCAGAGTAATTTTGGTTTCTTTGGCGTGCAGGCTTCATAAGATGCGTAATCTGGAAAAAATAAAGGATAAAGCCGGAATTGTGACGTATAGCTCCGAGACTTTGAATCTTTATGTTCCCATTTGTGAGAGATTGGGAATTTATAGATTTAAAAGCCAACTTGAGGATTTGTCTTTTAAATATTCCAATCCCAAGGAATACGAAGATATTTCGAAGCAATTGAATAAACTGCGGGGTAGTTGCGATCTTTCCATTGCTTTTATTAAAGAACAGCTGGAAAAGTTTTTGGAATCCAGAGGAATTAAGGCCGATGTTTTAGGCAGGATTAAGAACTTTTACAGTATTTACAGAAAATTAAAGGGAAAAGGATTAGATTCTATTAGTGATCTTGATGATATTTTCGCGATGAGAATTATTACGTCGGCAAAAACTGAAAAAGACGGTGGAGAGTTAACGGATCATCTTTATGCTGTGCTTGGGCTTGTTCATGCTGAATGGAAGCCTATTTCCAGTAGATTCAAGGATTATCTCGCTGTTCCCAAGCCCAATGGCTATAGAAGCTTGCATACAGTGGTATTGGGTCTTGCTCCAAAGGATACGGATCAACCTGTTGAGATACAGATTCGTGATTCGCAAATGCACAGGGAAGCTGAATACGGTGTTGCTTCTCATTGGGTTTATAAGGAATCTGGTGGAGGTAGCAGAGGTGGCAAGAGGGAATCTCAAAAAGAGCTTATGCGTGGTTTGGAGGGTATACGTAGCGAATTTGATTTGGGATATGATGTTATTAAAGAGATTGAGATTGATCTTTTTAAAGATAGTATTTTTGTTCTTACTCCGAAAGGAGAGGTCAAGGAACTTTTGGCGGGGTCGATAGTTTTGGATTTTGCGTATAGCGTTCATACTGATATTGGCAACAGGTGTGTTATGGCGAAAGTAAACGGTTCTGTTGCGTCGCTGGATTATGAGCTTACGAATAACGATGTTGTTGAGATTATTACAGGGAAGGGTGTGAAACCGAAGCTTAGGTGGTTGTCTATGGTAAAAACGAATCAGGCAAAAACCAAGATAAAAGCGTGGTTTAATTCACGGAATAAGGAAAGTAATGTTAAGGAAGGTCGCCGATTGTTGAATGTTCAGCTGGAAAGATTGGGGAAGCCTATGCTGGATCGGAAATATACTATTCTGAAAAATTATTCAAAAAAAGGGCTCATTTTGTCTCAGAGAGAGGGGCTTGTCGAGGAAGTTGGGAGTGGCGGGAAATTGGCGAGTGACGTTGTTAAGAAGGTGTATCCGTATAAAAATCCTGTTATTGATAAGGTGGTTAAATCTCGTAGGGCCAGGAAAGTTTATTCTCTTGAAAAAAAAGTTCTTGTTGGAGGGGAGGATGGATTGCCGCTTAAAATGGCGGCTTGCTGTAAGCCAAAGATGGGAAATCCTATTATAGGGTATGTAACCAGAGGAAACAGTATTACTATACATAAGTCATCGTGCCGTCTTTTGGATTCTTTAAATCGTGAGCGGGTTGTATTTGCGGATTGGAAAAGTGCGGTAGCAGGTTAACGGTTTGGCCGATTTCTTTTTCTATCAAAGTTTCTGTGATTGATAGTATGTATTGTTTTTCTTTTTTGGTAAGGGAAATTTTTTTTATTTCCGGGAATGGTTCGTTTTTTATGAAATTGAAAAATTTTACATATTTTTTTTCGAGAGAAACTTTTGTTGTTTTCAGGTCCGGGATTGTACCTGATTTATCCAGTAGTTTTATTATGTAGGCCGTGAAAATCAGTGATTTTTTGGGGGAGGATGTGAGGTGCTTTAGGGTTTGTTTGATTAGGTCTGTGAGGGCTTCCAATGTTTGGTTTTCGTAGAGCATTTTGTTGGTGATTTCGGCTATTTGCAGGGCGCGAGTGATTGTTTGCAGATTATTTCTTTTTCTAAGGTGGATTTTGTCTGTTGAAATTTCTGTCAGGATGATATTTTTGGGACCGAAATATAGGTTTGCGGTACAGAAATTTAAAGTTTCCAGATGTCCGGTGAATTTACTGGTTATACGACGGGCTCCTTTTGCTATGACTCTTAATTTTCCAAATTCTTCATTATATAAAAAAACCAGTTTGTCTTTATCGGAAAAGTTTTTATGTCCGAGTATTACGCACTTTAATGTGGCGGTTTTCATTATTCTTCGAGTAGTGATTTGCCTAAGTATTCATGTACCGCGGCCATTGAGCTAAAAATGCTTAGGGCAACTGTGGCTGCGATTTCTATCAGGAAGATTTTGTAATTCCAAAGGCTTGTATCTGTTATTTGTATGCTTTTTGAAAGGAATAAAAGCATTACAAAACTGATTGTTACCGCGAGTATCGCGTAAATAATGCTTTCTATCAAAAACGGGAATCTAATGAACCATCGAGAGGATCCGACCAGTTTCATGACTTCTATTTCTTTTTTTCTGTGGAAAATGGTGATTTGCAGGGCATTTAGGATTATTAAAACTCCGCCGATTACAAATATCATTATGAGCCAGAAAATTATTTGTTGCGCAAAGTTTGTGACGCTGAGCAGGTTTTTGGAAACGCTGGTTATTATGCTGTTTGTTGCGGAATCACCGGTTGTTACTATATTTGATAGTTTGGATAAGTATTTGTCCTGGTTGAGGAATTCGGCTACGGTCTCGTGGTATTTTGGATGTTCCGTTGTGATGTTTAGGCTTGCGGGGAGGGGATTGCCGAGATCATATTTTTCAAACGCAAGTGAAATGTCCGGATGAGTTGTTTTTAGCTGGGAGAGCGCGTCTTCTTTTGAGGTATAGGCGACATTTACAACTCCCTCCTGTGTTTGTAAATCTTTTATGATGTTTTGGCTTTCAGTGAATGTTGTGCTTTCTTTCAGATACACCACCACATCCACTTTTTTGTTTAAGTCACTTATGGCCTCTTTCGCGATAAAATTAACCGCCAGAATCACGTTAAATATGAAAATAATTGTTCCAATTACGAAGATTGTCGCGAGAGAAAGGAATTTGTTTCTCCAGATATTACTTAGGCTGAGTAGAATTCCTTTCCAGATTAAATTCGATGTGGAGGATTTACTTTTCATGGCTATATTAAGAAGCAATTGGGGATGAAATGCAATCTTTTTCTTTTATCTTTTCTTTCAAACCTAAATTCAACCTCCGCTGTCATGCCTGAACGTATTTGATCCGTCGGCTCGTCAATACGAGCTGAGACAAGGAACGTTGTAGCAGTGGCAGTTGCCGCTATACCGACTTCTGTAACCGCAGCCGCAAATTGCGATCCCGGCAAAGCATCGAACCTTACTGTAACCAGCTTCGCTGCCTCAGCTGGGCCATGCTCTTGTGCAACGACATCAACATTTTTAATTACATAGTGC
>JAUVQE010000030.1 GCA_030598325.1 Nitrospirota bacterium
AGCCCCACAAAAAAGACTTTTGTTTCAGGCCGGACTTATCGCAGGAGTCGCTCTTGTTGTCAGTTCTCTGACTCCCGGTGGGTCTTTTGTATCGGCTTCAATGAGTTATTCTCCCGAGTATATTAGTTCTTATTCGCTTCCCGGAGACATATTGGTCGCGGATGAGAGTGGTTATCTGATAAAAGTAAATCCTCAAACTAACGATTCCAGCAGAGTTGGCTTGACTGATTTTGCCGTTCATACAATAGAAGATGGTGAATCTCTTTCCGTGATTGCGGAACATTATGGAGTCGGGGTTTCGACAATTATGTGGGAAAATGGAATTTCAAACGCGAACAGCATAAGAGCGGGGCAAAAGTTATTGGTTCCTCCGGTTGATGGGCTTAGTTATACCGTTTCGAGTGGTGATACTTTGGAAAAACTTGCGACTAAACATGAAATTTCCGTGGAGTCTATAATCGCTCAAAACGGACTTGAGAGTGATGTTATTGCCAAAGGGCAGGATTTGTTTTTGCCGGGAGCTATGAAAGCCGTGCCGGTTAACGTGGCTTCTGCCGATTATACGGCTTCTTCCACCAGCAGATCCGTGAGCTATGCGAATGTTGCTTCTTCCACCAGCTCTCCTATTGTGGGAAAGATATTTATTTATCCTACAACCGGTAAAATCACCCAGGGTTATCACGGCGGGCATTACGCTATAGATATTTCCGATACTTCAAGACCTCCCGTATGGGCTGCCAGTGGAGGGACAGTCACCAAAGCGTCTTCCGGTACATGGGGAGGAGGCTACGGTAATCATGTGATTGTAGACCATGGTGATGGTTTACAGACTTTATATGCTCATCTGGATAGCTTGAATGTTTATGAAGGACAATGGATTGGTCAGGGAGACGTGATTGGTATTATGGGTAATACAGGCCGTGTGTATGGAGCTACCGGAATTCACTTACATTGGGAAGTTATTCAGGATGGTGTGAAGCAGTATCCGGGAAATTATTACTAAGATTATTACTGTTATTATGGCGGTTCTGAAGCATATTTGGTATCTGCCGCGTTATTTGGTGATGGGTGTGATTTGGCTGTACCAACGGACTTTGTCGCCGGATCATGGGCTTTTTAAGGTGATGTTTCCAAATGGATATTGTAAATTTCGGCCGACCTGTTCGGAGTATTGTATTCAGGTGATATATAAGTATGGGGTTATTATTGGTGTACCGAAGGCTTTTTGGCGTGTGATGCGGTGTAATCCGTGGGGGAAAGGTGGTAATGACCCGGTAAAGTAGAGTTTGTCTTGACTTTCTGACCCTGGTGGATAGAATTTAGCAGGTTTTTTTAAGAATTTAATTAGTTGCGATGCCGATTGAGCGAGCTTTAATTAGCGTGTCAGACAAGACAGGCGTTTTAGAACTTGCGAAAAGTCTGGCTGATAGGGGTGTGGAGATTTTGTCGACCGGAGGGACTGCTGATGCTTTGCGGGATGGAGGTATTAAGGTGGTTGATGTAAGTGACTACACAGAATTCCCGGAAATGATGGATGGAAGGATAAAAACACTGCATCCGAAAGTGCACGGAGGGCTTCTTTGTTTGCGTGATAATCCGAAGCACATGAAGGAAGCTGAGGAGAATGGCGTTAAGATGATCGATCTGGTTGTTGTTAATTTATATCCGTTCAAAGAAACTGTTGCCCGCGAGGATGTAACCGAGGAAGAGGCTATAGAAAATATTGATATTGGGGGACCGAGTATGATCCGGAGCGCGGCGAAGAATTTTAAATACGTGACTGTTTTGACTTCGCCTGATGATTATAAACTGGTAATAGAGGGTGATCCCTCGCTTGAGGACAGGAAACGGCTGGCGCGGAAGGCATTTACCATTACTCATGCTTATGATGACGCAATTGAGCATTATTTACGTGGGCAGGTTGGTGATCCCGAGCTTTTGGATCTTCATTATGAAAAAGTCGGAAGTTTAAGGTATGGCGAAAATCCCGATCAGAAGGCTGCGTTTTTCCGAAATCCGGAAAATCATGATTCGAATATTACGAATTCCGAAGTTTTGCACGGGAAACAATTATCTTTCAACAATATAGTGGATGGAGATAGCGCGCTTGAGCTTGTGAAGGAATTCAAGGAGCCGACTGCGGTTTTTATTAAGCATAATAATCCTTGCGGGGTTGCCTGTGCTGAGACTCTGGAAGAGGCTTTTGCAAAAAGCTATGAAGTTGATTCGATGTCAGCTTTCGGTTGTGTGATAGCGGTGAATCGAGAGGTAAATGAGGCAATTGTGGATTATATGAAGGAAAAAAAGATGTTTGTGGAGATGATTATCGCGCCGTCGTTTGAGGAAAAAGCTTTGAAACGTCTGATGACCAGGAAAAATTTGAGGATTCTGAAAACCGGAGATCTGAAGTTGGATTTGTTGAAAACCGATATCAAGAAGGTCGCGGGAGGAGTTTTGATTCAGACAAAGGATACGTATGAGCTTAAGCCGGATGATTTTAAGGTGGTCACAAAGAAAGCTCCTTCTGACGAGGAGATCGCGGCGCTTTTGTTCGCGAATAAGGTTGTGAAACACGTGATGTCGAATGCGGTTGTGATGGCTCGCGGGACAGAGGTGGTTGCCGTTGGCGCGGGGCAGATGTCGCGAGTGGATAGCGTGAGAATTGCGGGAATTAAAGGTGGTGATCGGATTCGTGGCAGTGTGATGGCAAGCGACGCGTTTTTTCCTTTTGCTGACGCTATGGAGGAGGCCGTGGAATTAGGTGTTGTTGCGTTTAGTCAGCCAGGAGGTTCTGTGAAAGATGAGGAAATTATCGCGCGTGCTGATGAGCTGGGCGTTTCTATGGTCTTTACCGGAAGACGTTATTTTAGGCATTAATATGGAAATTCTTGATTCCCTCATTCTGGGTGCTCTGCAAGGTGTGACTGAGTTTTTGCCTATTTCTTCGAGCGGGCATTTGGTACTTGGCGAGCATTATCTGGATTTGAATGTGGAAATGTTAAAAAGTTTTGATGTGATTGTGCATATTGGAACTCTTTTGGCAATTTTGGTTTATTTTTGGAAAGATGTTTGGGGAATGCTTTGTGTGATTGGTCGGCTTTTTGTTGGCCGATTGAAAATGAAAGATCCTTATGCCCGATTAATTTTCTTTATTGTTATTGGGACGATTCCGGCGGTTTTGTTAGGGCTTTTTGCGGAAGATTGGATTGATGCGAGTTTTCGTAATGTAAAATCTGTTGGAATGTGGATGATGATTGTTGGTGTGGTTTTTGTTTTTGGAGAATACGCTTATCGCAGATGGCATAAAGGGTTTGCTGAAAGGGTGGACGGCGCCCGGGAGTATGTGCAGGCGGATTATGTGAGCGAGGAGGTTCGGGGAATGCAATGGTGGAAAGCTATTGTTATCGGTTTGGCGCAGGCTTTGGCTTTGATTCCCGGTGTTTCACGTTCCGGTTCTACGATCGTGGCGGGACTTTTCCAGGGAATTTCCCGGAGCGCGGCGGCGAGGTTTTCCTTTTTGCTGGGAATTCCGGCGATGGCCGGTGCCGGTCTTTTAACCGCGTTAAAAATTCCGGAAAGTGGAGGCTTGATAGTTGATACTTGGCCTCTATTTGTTGGATTTTTTACTTCTTTTGTATTCGGGCTTCTTTCTGTGGCGTTTTTGATGAGGTTTTTAAAGAGAAACAGCTTGATTGTGTTCGCAATTTATTTGGTTGCAGTTGGATTTAGCGTTTTTATTTAATTCCTGAGGATTGAGGGTTGACTTTTGGAAAAATTTGTTGTAAAGTACGCCTCTAATAATTTAAAAATAATTTGATATGGGAATATACACTTTTGAAAAAAGGGATCGACCCGTTCCGGTTTCCTCTGTTCCAAACGAATCGTTCGATGCTTTTACACAAAGAATGGTGGAAGTCGCGCGGAAAGAAAGTACTCTTGTAGTTGGCCATTTTTATAATAATCGTGCTGGATTTGTTGAATTACGATGTGGCCCGGAAACGGAGTGGAAGGATATTATAGAGGCTCATTATGCAAAATTTGAGGAAGAAGGCTTGCGTCCGGAGGTTACTCCCAGAGCTCAGGCAAGATTTAATAATGCGATTATAAATTTGCAGTTTATAGATTTTTCCGATATGGAAGAAGTGCTTAAATCTCTTCATGGATTTTCCACTATTACCAATGTTCCAGGAATGAAGTGTGATCCGAATAGTGTTCTTGCTGTTTTTAAAAGTCATGGCTATGAACCGGGGATGAAGTTCCCGGGCAATGATCTGGAGAATAAAGCTAAAAGAATTATTATTTCCTGTTTGAGAGAATTGAAAAATAGTGGAAAAATTAATGTCAAGCTGGCGAATACTTATATTGGAAAATGGCTGGAACAGAAATGTTTAAATTAGATCAGACTTTTTCCTAGACTAATCCTCGTGTTTGTATTACAATCGCTGTTAATAATGATAAAGGTTTATTAATGGCAAATGTAATAGATTACAAAATAGCGACTCTGGGAAGTCACACCGCTCTTCAGATACTGAAAGGGGCTAAGGATGAGGGTTTTAAGACTATCTGCATATGCGAGAAAGGGCGGACCAAACCTTATAAGAGCTATGGCGTGGCCGATGAGATTATTGAAATTGATAATTTCAAAGATTATTTTAAAATTGAGCCTCAGTTGATTGAGCAAAACGCGATTATTATTCCGCATGGTTCTTATGTTGCTTATATCGGCGCGGAGAAAATGATGGATGTGAAGGCGATGCACTATGGGACTAAAGGAATTCTGGAATGGGAATCCGACAGAACAAAAGAAAGAAAATGGTTGCTTGATGCGGACATTAAGTTACCGAAAATTTTCAAGAAGCCGGAAGATATTGATCGGCCGGTTATTATTAAATTTCATGGAGCTCGAGGCGGAAAAGGTTATTTTATTGCGAATTCGCCGGAAGAATTTTATGAAAAAATGGAAAAGCATGAAGAAGATGCCGATGGAAATTATGTTATCCAGGAATATATTGTTGGGGTGCCGGTTTATTCTCATTATTTCTACAGCCGGTTAAACGGGGAGCTTGAAATAATGAGTTTTGACAAGAGATATGAGTCAAATGCGGATTCGATAGGGCGTGTGGCCGCGAAAGATCAGGTGGATGTTGGAATACGGACTACTTATACGATCACGGGGAATGTTCCTATTGTTTTACGTGAATCTTTGCTTCCGGAGATTTTTGATATGGGTCAAAGAGTTGTGGATTCTTCTAAAAAGATTGTTGATGGAGGGCTTTTTGGACCATTCTGTCTTGAAGGAATTATTGATCCTGAATTGAATTATTTTGTATTTGAAATTTCTGCAAGAATAGTTGCCGGAACAAATCCGTTTGTGAATGGCTCTCCTTATACCTGGCTGAGATATGACGAGCCGATGAGCACCGGACGAAGGATTGCACGAGATATAAAAGAGGCAATTGAGCGTGGTGAAATCGAAAAAATATTAGGTTAACCCTCATTTCCTATGATTAAACAGAAAGACATTAAGGACATTTTGAAAAAGTATAATCCTACTGAGATCACTATTGGTGTTTTGGGCGGGCATAGCGCTTTGGACGTTTGCAGTGGCGCGAAGGAATACGGATTTCGGACTGTCGCGGTTTGTCAGAAGGGTCGCGAGAAGACTTTCAAGAAATATTACAAGACGCGGAAAGATGGGCGAGGGTGTATTGATGAAGTTATAATGGTAGATAAGTTCTCGGATATTGTGAAGCCCGCAGTACAGAATCAACTTCGAAAATTGAATACGATTTTCATTCATAATCGTTATTTTTGGGTTTATTTTGATAATTTTTCTGATATTGAGGACAAATTTAAAGTGCCGATTTTTGGCTTGAGGCAGGGTGTAAAGCTGGAGGAACGTGATCAGCCGCTTAATCAATATCATCTGCTTGAAAAAGCCGGAATCAGGATTCCGAAAATTATTCGACGAGGAGATGGAAAGATGAAAGAAGATCAGTTGTCGGCGGCATTTACTAAACATTTCGATAAAGATAAGGGTGGGCCGTTGCTTGTGAAAGTGAATGAGGCAATTCGTAGATATGAGCGCGCTTTTTTTATTGTTACCAGCGAGAATAGTTTCCACAAAAAAGCCGAAAAAATGATAAAGAAAGGGCATATCACTCAGGAAGATTTGGATAAAGCCGTAATTGAAGAGTTTGTGATTGGCGCGCAGATAAATCTGAATTTCTTTTATTCGCCATTGAAGAAAGAGCTTGAATTGATGGGCACCGACACCCGAAGGCAGACCGATCTGGATGGGTTTTTGAGGTTGAATGCGAAGACTCAGGAGACTCTTTTGAGCGCGGGGTTTAATCCGAAAATGATCGAGACCGGGCATTATTCCGTGACGATGAAGGAATCTCTTGTCGAGAAAGCTTATGAAATTGGCGAGAAATTTGTGAAGACTATGGAAAAGGAAGTAAAGCCTGGGATGATCGGGCCGTTTGCTTTGCAGGGGGCGGTTGCCGCGGAGGATGGCAAAGAGGAGTTTGTGATTTTTGATGTCAGCATGCGAATTCCCGGATCGCCAGGCACCAAATTTACTCCATATTCCGGATATCTTTATGGGGATTGCTTGAGTTATGGAGAGAGGATCGCGATGGAAATTCATGGGGCTGTGGACAGTGGCAGACTGGCTGAGATTTTAACCTAAATTATTATGAATAGAGGTCTAAAAATTGGTTTTATTGCGGGTGTGGCTGTCGTGTTGCTACATTTTGTTCCGTATTTGAATTTTGTACCGACATTTATTGGCGGGATGTTAGAGTGGATGTGGGAACTGACAGCTAAGGGACTTCTTGGATTAAGTCAGCAAACATGGGAGAGAATTTCTATGTATAGAAATCTGATTGCCCAGTCGATTGTTATTCTGATTCTTTTCCCTATTCTTGGTTTGCTTTTTTCAAAGTTAGTTCGCCTATTTAATACTAGTCCTATTGCGTCTAGGGTGTTCTTTTATATCTCCTTTACTATATATGTAGGGATCATTGTTCTTGCATTTGCTGTGAACTTTAACACTCTTGTATGGGTAATTAATGCTGGTCGCTATGCACGAGTAACATTTCAATTCATTTTATATTCTATACCATTGGTAGGCTTAATAGTGTCTCTTGCTACTCGGAAGAATTCATCTTATTTTGTTTTCGGATTGGTTCAAATTTTACTTTTGCCAATATTGTTTTACGTCTCTTTGGTGCCAATATAGACTAAAGAAGAAAAATCCTTGGTTCACTAAAGAACTCACTTAGTTTATTGATTCTTATGCGCAAAATGTGATATAAGTTTCGCGTGAAAAAATATATTCCAAATATTTTGACGGCCTTACGTTTGGTCCTTACCTTAGTGATCATTGCATGTTTTATTGTGCCGTTTAGTGGGAAGTTCTTGTGGATTTTTGGTTTTTTTGTGGTGGCTGTTTTGACTGATTATTTTGATGGAATGTTGGCACGGAGATGGAAGGTTGAATCTACTTTCGGAAAGGTTTTTGATTCTTTGATTGATAAGATTCTGGTTTTGACGATTTTGATGATGTTGATTCCTTACAATATAGTTCATTATGGAATCTTTGTGGCTTTTTTGTTTAGAGATATTTTTGTGGATGGGTTGAAAAATTATCTTTTGTCTCTGAATAAACCTGTTGCTCCGAAAATTACCGGCAAGCTGAAATTCGTCTTTCAGACATTGATGATTGGTTTGATGTTGTTGTTTCTAAGTGACAACAAATTAGATGGGGAGGAAGTATTTTATTCATTGGGAATATTAACAACAACTTCTTTAGCCTTGTTTTTCGCTTACTTTAGTGCTTTTCTATACACGAGAGATTTTATTAGATTTTATAAATCGTGAAGGATTCACACATTTTACTTATAGGAGGGACGGGGTTTATTGGGAAATATTTAAGTGCGGCTCTGAAGAAACATGGTTTTTTGCATGTTAAGGCGGTTTCGCGGTCAACTCATGGAGCGGATATTACAGACCCGCATACTTTGGAACCTCATGTTTCCAAAGCTGACGTTGTAATAAATCTTGCCGGTTATATTTCGTTTTTGCGAAAGGATCGTGAAAAGATTTTTAAAGTAAATCATGAGGGCGCTATAAATGTGCTTAAGCTTTGTGAAAAACACGATAAACGCCTTATTCATATCAGTTCTACCGCTTCTTTTGGATTCAGCCCCGATATGATTAACGAAGATTTTGAATTTGATTGGAAAAAATACAAGCATCTTTTTTATTCATATTCGAAGCATCTTCCAAATAAGGAGATTAACAACAGTGAGTTGTCTACAAATATTATTTATCCTTCGCTTGTTGTCGGGCCCGGTGATAAGACCAATACCGCGAAGTTATTTGCGTATGTAAAGAAAAGGAAAAGAATTTTTGTTCCGCCCGGAATGAATGGAATCATTGATGTTCGGGATCTTGCCGAAGCTATTGTCGCCGTTTTGATGAAAGCCGGAAATAAAGAAAACTATATTGCCAATGGGGAAAATGTTACTTTTAAGAATCTTTTTTCGACTATTGCTGATATTTTAGGGCAAAAATCCAGAGTAATTCGTGCTCCACATTTTCTACATAAGCCAATTTTTTATTTTTCCAGGATTTTGGAAATATTCAAAGCCTCGGTCCCTTCAGAAAATCTCTATCGTGGGTTTAAAAAGCGCGAATATGACATTTCGAAGATAAAAGGGCATCTTGGTTTCAATCCGAAATTTACCTATAGGAAATCGCTTGAAGATTCGCTAAAATCGTTACATGAAAGTATTAGTTTTGGCCGCGGGTAGAAGTAAACGAATAAAACCTGTGGTAGATAAAAATTTTTTGGAATTTCTTGGGAAGCCTCTAATCAAGTGGCAGCTTGAGAGTTTGAAGGAAAACGGGTTTGAGGACGTGGTTGTTGTGGGCGGGGCTCATAATCTGGAGCGGCTGGGAGTGGTCTGCCGTGAGGTTTTTCCCGATGTTACGGTGGTGGAGCAGAAAGATCTTGATATGGGCATGTGCGGAGCGGTTTTGGCGGGTCGCGAGGTTGTGAAAGATGAGTCGGTTTTGATTTTTAGCAGTAATGACGTGGTGGACGGCAAAGCTTTTCGGTTGGTTCGGGATACAGCTGAGTCAGATGATGCGGATGCCTGTATTTTGGGGAAGAAAGTTGATGAATATTTTCCAGGAGGATATCTGGAAGTTTCCGATGGTTTTATTTCCGGAATTGTTGAAAAGCCGGGGCATGGAAATGAGCCGAGTGATATGGTGAATTTGGTCGTTCATTGTTTTTCTAATTATGCAAAGTTGGTTGAATATTTGGATGGAGCTAAAAGTGACCACGATGATGTTTATGAGATTGCGCTGGATAAAATGATGAAAGACGGGCTGAAATTTAAGGCGGTGGAATATGACGGTTTCTGGCAGCCCATTAAATATCCGTGGCATGTGAGGCCGGTTTTTAAGTATTTATTTGATAAGGCGGAAAAACGTGTGAGTGAGAGCGCGAAAATTGCTGATAGTGCTGTTGTGAAAGGCGATGTGATAATTGAGGATGATGTTAAGGTTTTCGATGGAGCTGTTATCAACGGGCCGGTTTATCTGGGTCGTGGCAGTATTGTTGCCAATAATGCTCTTGTTCGGGACAGTCATGTTGGTCGGGATTGTGTAATTGGGTATTCGACGGAAATTGCGCGCAGTTTTCTTGGAAATGATGTCTGGACGCATACTAATTATATTGGCGATAGTGTTATCGGGAATAATGTCAGTTTTGGAGCTGGTACCGTTACCGGAAATTTAAGACTGGATGAAAAAAATGTTTGTGTGGATTGTGATGGCAATAAAATTGACTGTGGTTCCAATAAATTCGGTCTTGTGACCGGTGATAATGTTCGGGTTGGGGTAAATACGAGCTTTATGCCCGGTATTAAGGTCGGGGGCGATAGTTTTATTGGGGCAGGAATTGTTATTGCTCAGAATATTCCCAAGAAAAGTTTTGTGCGTGGAGACTGGAATTTGAAGATTTCTGAAAATAAAGCCAGCGCTGACATGTCCGGCCGTGATGAAATTAAAAATAATTTAAAAAATGGTTAAGCTTGTAATTACCGTCGTAAATTATAATCAAAAGTATTTTCCCAGACTTTGCGTGGAGGCTTTGAAGAAGAGCAAAACAGATTTTGATTTTGAAATTATTGTTTGTGATAACAATTCTCGCGATGAAAGTCTGGAATATTTGAAGAAGGCGGATAAAAAAGGAGATATTAAACTGGTTGAACCGGGAAAAAATCTTGGATATGGAAGCGGGCATAATTTTGCGGCTCGTGATATCAAAGGAAAGTATATTTTAATTTTGAATACGGATATTACGGTGGAGAGCGACACTTTGCAGAAACTTGTTGATTACCTGGATGAACACAAGGATGTTGGAATGGTCGGACCGAAGCTTATGTATCACAACGGAGAAGTGCAAAAATCCTGTCGTCGTCATTTTAATTTTTTCGATTTATTTATAAAGAGAAGTTTTTTGAAAAAAATCTGGCCGTTTAAAAGTCGATACGAAAATTATATTATGGGGGATTTTAATCATCAGAGCACGCAGGTGGTTGATCTGATTACAGGAGCTTTTATGATGATGCCTATGGAAGTTTTTGATAAAGTTCGCGGATTTGATGAAAGATATTTTTTATTTATGGAAGATTTTGATTTGTGTAAAAAAGTACAGGAAGCGGGTTACAAGGTGGTATATTATCCTGAAGCGATCGCGACTCATTATCATAAAAGGCTTAGCCAGGGTTCGCTTTGGAAATTAATTTTTAATAAAATTTCCTGGTATCATCTGGTAAGCGCTATTAAATATCATTGGAAGTGGAAGAACTGATTATCCTCTTTTTGCAAGCTGGCGGATTACTTCCGGATACCATTTCTTTTCCAGGGCCTGGACACGGTCTTTGAGGGTTTCCGGAGTGTCGTCGGAGAAAACCGGGCACTCTTTTTGGAGGATTATCGGGCCTGTGTCTACATTTTCATCCAGATAATGAATGGTCATTCCCGTTTCTTTGTCACCGGATTTTAAGACGGCTTCGTGGACACCTTTTCCGAAAAAATCTTTTCCGCAATATTTTGGAATTAGGGCCGGGTGAACATTTATTATTTTATTTCGGAATTTTTCGATAAAACCGGATGTAAGTATTCGCATATAACCGATTAGCACTACCAAATCAACTTTGTATTTTTTAAAAAGTTGCGCGACCTTTTGGTCGAATTCTTCCCTGGTTCTATCCTTGGTTTTTACCCAAATTCCTTTATATCCCTGTTCGCGTGCACGTTTAAGCGCGTAGGCATTTTTCTTATTACTAATAATGCATGCAAGTTCTATCCCGGGCATTTTGCCCTCTTTCATTTCATCAATGATTGCCTGTAGATCCGTTCCTTTTGTTGATGCCAATACTCCGATTCTGAACATATTAGGTTTGATTAGAGTCGCTGGCGCGACTGTTTAAAGTTCTCTGGTAATTCTAAGACCAAGTCTTTTCTTTACTTTATTACCTGTACGAGTAATTGCAAGCCCTCCTAGTGCTGTTTCTTTTATTGCGCGTGGCATAGACCTTCCAATATCGTTAGCGGCGCGCACTACTTCGTCGAATGGAACGTAACTTTTTACTCCTGACATAACCATATCTGACGAGCCTATCGCCGCCATGCATCCAATTGCGTTTCTCTTTATACAAGGCACTTCCACAAGGCCTCCCAGTGGATCGCATGCCAGCCCCAAATAACTTTTAAGGGCAATAGCCGCCGCGTCGAAGCATTGTTCCGGAGTTCCTCCTCTCATTTCGGTCAACCCACCCGCCGCCATGGCGACCGCTGTCCCGATTTCCGCCTGACAACCTCCTTTTGCGGCTGAAATGGTAGCTCCCTGTGTGATTATCATTCCTATTGCTGATGCGCAAAACATTCCCCGAAGGAGTTTTCTTTTTCCCGCTTTGAAACGTTCTGCACAGCTAAAAAGAACTCCCGGTACCACTCCCGCTCCTCCCGCTGTCGGGAAAGCCACTATTCTTCCCATTCTTGCGTTTTGCTCTCCAACCGCCAACGCATAAGCCATTGCTCGTACCGTTACTTTGTTTCCCATTGTTCTTTTTAGATTTTTCAACGAATTATAGACTTTTTGCGCGTCTCCCCCGCTGATCCCCATGGTTGATTTTTTGCCGGTCTTGATCCCTTTTTTAACAGCCTGGTACATTATATTCCTTGTGAGTTTCATTTTGTTTCTGATGGTGCTTAGCGCGTAACCGCTTCTTTCTGACTCATAAAGCTTGGTGATCTCAGAGATCGGTGCTTTGTGCCTTTTGGTAAGGTCCAGTAAATTCTTTG
>JAUVQE010000035.1 GCA_030598325.1 Nitrospirota bacterium
AAATTTTTCTCGATTTGAGAAATAGCTAATTCAATAGCTTTGTCTTTTTCATTTTTTGCATTCATATTTATGAGGTTAAAAATATTTGTGTCCCTAGTATAGGTGAGCGCACACTCACCTGTCAATATGAAAATATAACTTACAAAGAAATGCATCTTATTGCACCTGCAAACCTAACATACAAATCTAAAATAATTATTAAAAAAACTTAAAAAATTTCTAAGAATATCCTAAACTTTTTATTTTTTCTTCGCGCTCTCTTCGGATTTAGCCTTGCTCTCTTCAGATTTAGCCTTTTTCTCCTTTTCCTCAAGCCTGAAAAAAGTGCCTATGCTTTTTTCCGTTCCAAAAGCAACATTCTTCGTTCCACATTTCTTGCATTTATAAACATATTTCCTGCCCGCGCGATTCGTATCCACAACCTCCTCGCAATCCTTGCAGTAAAAAATTATCGGACTTTTTTTAGATTTTTGCTCCTCCATTATTGAATATCTTTAGTGTCCTTTGAGTTAATAATCGAATTTTCTTCGGAAATTCCGCTCGTGAAATCATCAATAGATTCCTGAACAGCGTTTTGAACCTTAAAAGCATCCTCACGAACATTTTCATTTTTCATATCAAGAGTTTTTTTCTCCCGATGTTCATTATTAACTTCGATCAAAGGTTCCAGATTACCCTGAACATCAAAATTTACCCCACGATTTTTCATTGCCACTATCGCTCCAAGCATCACCAACCCGGAGCCGATAAATCCCATAAACACCCCAATACCAATACTTTTATCAACCAGGCCGATACCGAATTTATTATGGAAAAATACGGAAATACTGAGAACAAGCATCGCAATGGAAACCGAACTGCTGAAGACATAAAACTGCTGCTCTTTCATGGGAAGGCGTGGGACAGGTTTATTAAACAGCCTCAGAGCAATCATCGCAAAAGAGGTGATTGCCGAAAGAAGAACGATAATCCCGGCTAAATAAAGAGGACCGGAAATTCCCAAAAACATGTCACCAACACCAAACTTATCTATATCCTGATACCAGGGTAGAAAAACACCGACAATCGCAATAAACGACCCGGCCAGAACCAGTTTGCTAACCAAAGGTAATTTTTTGAACCTGAGTTTAAATGAATTAGGCATAATATTGAGGGTTAACATTACACACGAGTAAGGATAACGCAAAACTGACTAATGTAAAGAGTTGGAATTTGATATAATCATCGTATGAAAATAGCAATCGATATAAGAACGGCGGGTGGAGAAAAAACCGGAAAAGGCTGGTTTACCTTTCATATAACTCAAAATCTTCTGAAACTTGATCGCGAAAATCAGTACATTCTCTATGTGAAAGATAAAATTCCGGGATTTGAGGAATTTAAAAACGCAAAAATCAAACAAATAAAAGGGCAGAGCATTTTCTGGCACCGAAACGTCGCAAAAGACGTCAAAAAAGAAAATGTGGATATATTTTTCGCGCCAAGCAGTTACATTATTCCGGCTCTGCTTCCAAAATCCATCAAATCAGTCCTGACAATTCATGATCTGGTAGCATTTCTTTTTCCCGAAACACATAATAAAAAAGCCACACTCATCGAAAAATTATTTCTAAAAAAAGCCCTGAAAAAAGCGGATCACGTGGTAACAGTTTCAAATAACACGAAAAAAGACGTCCTTGAAAAATTTAAATTTCCCAAAAATCAAATTTCAATAATCTATAACGCCGCAAGTGAAGCCTACAAACCGGTTCCAAAAGAATCACTCACTTCCTGTATCAAAAAAACGAACCTCCCACAGAATTTTTTCATCGCTGTCGGCACTCTGATACCGCGAAAAAACTACCTGAACCTCGTAAAAGCTCTGGCACTCTTCAACAAAACACATCCAGGGGCCCTTTCGGGGTCATATCACCTGATGATTGTCGGCGGGAAAGGATGGAAGGACGAAGAAATCATAAACGAAATTCGCATAAATTACCTGAACAAAAAAGTCCATCTTTTAGGATACCTCTCAACTACAAGCGTCAGAAACCTCTACAATCTCGCCAAGGCGTTGGTTTTTCCATCATTTTATGAAGGTTTTGGAATTCCGCCACTTGAAGCAATGAAATGCGGGTGCCCGGTAATCGCGAGCTTCAGCTCTTCAATTCCGGAAGTGGTAGGGGACGCGGCTTTGCTCATAAACCCGGAAAGTCCGGAAGAAATAGCAACATCCATGAAAAAAATCATAGAAAACGAAGACCTGGCGGAAACCCTCAGAAACAAAGGGCTTGTACAGTCAAAGAAATTTTCATGGAACGACTCCGCGGAAAAATTATTGCAAATATTCCGCAATCTAAAGTAAACTAACAAACATGAACAACAAAAAAAATATTGAAACAGTGGGGATAATTACAAAAAGGAATAACGAACATTACAAAGATCTGATCGAAAAACTTACAAGATACCTCACAAAAAAAAAGAAAAAGATTTTTTACGATAATAATTCATATAAATACTTCAAAGGGGCGGAGGGGCACAGCAAAGGAAAACTTTTGGGGAAAACGGACCTCGTGATTGTTTTGGGAGGAGATGGAACGATTTTAAAAACAGCTCGCAGAATGCCCCGCAAAAAAGTGCTTGTACTTGGGGTAAACCTGGGAAGTCTCGGTTTTCTCACGGAATGCATGCCGGATAAATTATTCGAATGTCTGGATAAAATATTCAAAGGACAGCATACAGTAGACAAAAGAACACTTCTTCGCGTGACAATATATCGTGGAGAAGACTAATTGGATACATTTCTTGCTTTAAATGACGCGGTTGTAAATCAGGGGGCTTTTGCACGGCTAATTGCGTTGGATCTCGAGATCAATAATAGAAAAGTCGTGAATTTCAAAGCAGATGGTCTGATAGTAGCAACGCCAACCGGTTCAACAGCACATTCGCTGTCCGCAGGCGGACCAATAGTCCATCCAAGCATCGAAAGCATCACAATAACCCCAATCTGTCCAAACTCACTCGCAATGCGGCCGATTGTATTGCCGGATAGCAGACAGCTCACGGTCACAATTGAAACCCAAAGACGTGAAAAATCCGCTCTAATAGGACTGACTCTCGACGGCCAGGACATGCTGATTCTGGAATACGGAGATAAAATAAAATTCCGCCGAAGTAAACGAAAAATCTACATGGCCCGCACGGGAAACAGATACTACAAAATGCTCCGGAGAAAGTTAAAGTGGGGGCAGGTATAAATTCTAACTTTTCAACACAGCCTGTGCCGCCGCAAGTCTCGCGATCGGCACTCTATATGGACTACAGCTCACATAATCAAGTCCTATTTTATGACAGAACTCGATAGATTCCGGATCACCGCCCTGTTCGCCACAAATTCCAATCTCCAGATCGGATTTATCCTTTCGACCTAATTCAATACAAATCTGCATCAATCCACCAACTCCTTTCTGATCAATTCCCGCCATTGGATCACGGTTTAAAATTCCTTTATCCAGATAAGCCGGTAAAAATTTTCCAGCATCATCACGGGAATAACCGTAAGTCAGTTGAGTCAGATCATTGGTTCCAAAAGAAAAGAAATCCGCGTGTTTGGCGATTTCATTGGCAGTCAGACAAGCTCTCGGAATCTCAATCATTGTACCGATTTTATATTCAAAATTAATCTTTTCACCGTATTCATCAATCGTGGTCTGAACAATCTTTCTCAAATATTTAAGCTCCGCAACCTCACCAACTAAAGGAATTTCAATTTCTACATTTGCCTTCATACCGTGGGAAGAAACCTCGATTGCCGCCTCAACAATGGCCTGGATCTGCATCCGGTAAATATCCGGATAAGTGATTCCAAGCCTGCATCCGCGATGGCCAAGCATCGGATTAACCTCATGCAGATTTGAAATAACATCTTTCAAATCGGAAACATCAACTTTCATTTCCAAAGCCAATTCCTCAATCTGAGTATCTTTTTCCGGTAAAAACTCATGCAGTGGAGGATCAAGCAGACGAATAGTTACAGGGCGATCCTTCATTGCTTCGAAAATTCCGACAAAATCACCTTGCTGGATTTTTTTCAATTTAGACAAAGGAGCCTTTCTGCCCTTCTCATCTTTTGCCAAAATCATTTGCCTTACCAAATGAATTCTATCCTCTTCAAAAAACATATGCTCGGTCCTGCAAAGTCCGATTCCCTCCGCGCCAAATTCTATAGCAACCTTGCAATCCTCGGGAGTATCAGCGTTAGTTCGTACCTTGAGTTCGCGTATTTCATCAGTCCACTTCATAACGGTCTCGAAATCACCAACCATATCGGGCTTTTGCATTTCCATTTCTCCCAAAATCACCTCGCCGGTTCCCCCGTCAAGGGTAATATGATCACCCTCATCCACAACCAGATCCCCGATTATCATTTTCTTTGCGCTCGCGTTTACCATCACATCATTACACCCGGAAACACAAGGTTTTCCCATACCTCTACACACAACAGCGGCATGACTTGTTATCCCGCCACGCGCCGTCAAAATACCCTGAGCGCTGTGCATCCCATGAATATCCTCGGGAGAAGTCTCCTTTCGAACCAAAATAACCTTCTCATTTTTTTCAGTAGCCCACTCCATCGCATCATCAGCGGTGAAAACAACTTTACCGACAGCCGCGCCCGGAGAAGCGGGAAGACCTTTCGCAATCACCTCTTTCTTGGCACTCGCTTTCAATTGCGGATGCAATAATTGATTCAATTGCGAGGGATCAATATTCAATAGAGCCTCCTTTTTGGTAACAAGCCCCTCGGAAACCATATCCGCCGCGATCTTCACAGCCGCTTGCGCGGTCCTTTTCCCATCACGTGTTTGCAATAAATAAAGTTTCCCTTTTTCAATGGTAAATTCCAGATCCTGCATATCTTTATAATGTTTTTCCAGCTTGTCTTTAAGTTCGAGAAGTTCATCATAAACAGCTTTATTTATATTGCTGAGGTCGGATATCGGCAGAGGAGTCCGAATTCCGGCTACCACATCCTCCCCCTGCGCATTCATTAAAAACTCACCATAAAATTCCGCCGCACCCGTAGCGGGGTCTCTCGTAAAAGCAACTCCTGTTCCACTATTCTCACCCATATTTCCAAAAACCATAGCCTGCACATTCACAGCGGTCCCGCGAAGGCCGGTAATATTGTTAAGCCTTCGATAAGTTTTGGCTCTATCATTATCCCAGGAAGAAAACACAGCCTCGATAGACAGTTTTAATTGCTCATAAGGGTTTTCAGGGAATGATTTTCCGGCATGTTTCTCTGCAATTTTTTTATATTCCAAAACCAGCTTTTTCAAATGATCAACAGTTAAATCGGTATCCATTTCGCATCCATTCTCTTTTTTAATATTTTCAATCGCCTCCTCAAAAAGATCGTGGGAGACGCCCATTACAACATTCCCGAACATATGGATAAACCGCCTGTAAGAATCATAAGCGCCTCTCTCGTTTTTAGTGCTTTTCGCCAATCCTTCCACGGTTTTATCATTCAGCCCGAGATTAAGGACCGTATCCATCATTCCCGGCATGGAAACGGCGGCTCCGCTACGGACAGAAACCAAAAGCGGATTATCCAAATCCCCGAATTTCTTTATCGTTTTAACCTCAAGCAGATTGATTTTTTCCTCCAACTGCTCAGCAAAACCATCGGGATATTCGCCTTTTTGGGAATAATAGTCACAAACATCGGTGATAATAGTAAAACCAAAAGGAACAGGAATACCAATCTTTGTCATTTCAGCCAGATTAGCCCCTTTTCCACCCAATACCTCCTTCATATTTTTATTACCCTCATTAAAAGAATGTACGTATTTTTTCGCTGAAGAACCGCTTGATTCCGCACTGTCAGCTTTAGTGATAGACGAACTTGGAATAATCATCTGGAATAAAGTTTAAATGCCCTTGGTCTAAGTATAAGAGACAGTTGTGATAATTACAAGTTGTTGTGTATTTTAGATTCTATTAGCTTAATAGCGGTGATGTACGCGGCAACCCGAAGCGGGCAGGTATATTTTTTTGCGGTAGAATTCACTTCTTTCCAGGCGTGCACCATAATATCTTTCAGTTTTGAAATAACCTCCTCTTTTGACCAATATTTATCATCAGCATTTTGCAGCATTTCAAAATAACTCACAGTAACACCTCCGGCATTTGCCAAAATATCCGGAAGGACAACGATTCCTTTTTTGTGCAAAATTTCATCAGCTTCGGGGCTTATAGGGCCATTCGCGAGTTCGAGAACAACTTTTGCCTTAATTTTATCCGCATTTTCAGCTGTAATTTGGTTTTCCAAAGCAGCCAAAACCAAGACATCACATTCAGCCTCAAGAAGTTCTTCATTATTAACCATTCTACAAGTCATCCCGTCCTTATCATGAATTTCTTCCACATGACGGCCACAATTTTTCACAGATTTCTTTTCGATCTTACACGTCAAAAGTTCATTTGGGTCAATTCCATGCGTACAAATGATTCCTCCTTGAGAATCAGATGCTCCCAACACAACATATCCATTCTCCACAAGCAATTTTGCGGCAACTCCACCAGCATTACCAAACCCCTGAATTACAACTTTGGTTTCTCTCACATCCATTCCATTCTCCTTCACGTATTCGTTCAAAACAAAAACTCCACCCTGAGCAGTCGCACTTCCACGGCCTCTACTTCCGCCTTTATCAAGAGGTTTTCCGGTCACGACTCCGGGGGAATTCTTTCCAACTATCTTCGAATATTCATCCGCGATCCACTCCATAATCTGGGGATTCGTACCAACATCGGGAGCGGGAATATCTGTTTTAGGACCAATAACGGGCGCGATCAATTGAGTGTATTTTCTGGTCAAACGTTCCAGTTCCGCTTCAGAAAGCTCTTTCGGATTCACAACAACACCTCCCTTGCCTCCCCCCAACGGGATCCCGACAACAGCGGTTTTTATAGTCATCCACGCCGCCAAAGCCTGCACTTCCGCCATATCAACCTGAGGATGAAACCGAATGCCGCCCTTATATGGACCAAGAGCATTATTATGTTGAACCCGAAAGCCTTTAAAAACCTTTGACGAACCATCGTCCATCTGTACAGGAACATCCACTTCAATTATTTTCTGCGGACGGCTCAAAATATCTTCAATATCCTTATCCAGATTCATCAGCCTTGAGGCTTTTTTCATCTGCTTCAGTGTGTTTTCAAATAATGACATCGTGAATTATTGAAATTAAAATAATCCCAAAAACGTAAAATCTATAGGTGGCAATTCAACCGCGAAAAAATAAACAAGCATCTGACCGGCAAAACCGGCAAACAAAGGAACAGTCAGGTTATCATCCATCTTATTCGTTATCACCTCCGTAAAAGTGGCAATAACGGCCATTGGGAAAATAAGAAAAAACAATTCAGGCAAAATCAAAAAGCCAACAAGGACGTTCGCCGCAAACCCCGCCAGAGTCCCAATATAAGTTTTAGTGTTATAAAGGATTGTTTTTCCAAAAGTCTTTCCAACTAAGGCGGAAAAAAGATCCCCAAAAACAGTCATAAACAAAGCCACAACTGCAACCCAATAATCAAATGCAGCAAAACAAATGATGCAAGAAACAACCATAAAAACGGAACCGGAAACATTATCTTCCTCATGTTTTCGAAAAAACCCGTCAAACATAGCGGTTATCCTCGACCTGTGTTCCAGCCTCACATATTCAATTTCCAGCAAAATGAGAAGCAAAGCTGTCGTTGCCAATATAGCGATCCTGTCGGTAAAAAAATGCAGAATCAAAGTATAACCAACCACAATCAAAAGCCCGGAAAGATGAACTGTCTTTCGCAATAACTCCCAGATAAGCGGCGACTTATTCATATAAATCTGTTACTTCCAAACCTGATACCACTTTTTCGCGGGAGTTTGAAGCAAATTGAGTTGATTTTCCAGTACAAATATTTTCTCCTGGAGCGTGTCGACCAGCCTTATGAAATTTTGCCTTTCCTCTGAATGCTGTGAAACCATCTTTTCCAAAGACACTGTGAGCGCTCTGAAATCGTCGTTGGTCACATACATTCCTTCTCCTTTTTCGGATTTTTTTGGCTTAACTAACTTGATTTTTGCTTCTTTGGATTCTACTTTTACGTTTGGAATGGACTTTATTCCGTAAAGAACGCACAAAGCCTCATAATTAACCATGTAGTTGAAACCCTGAGGGGTTTTTTGTCTTCTATGTTTCAGCTTTTTTGATTTAATTGCGCGACGAATAGTTTGAACAGATTTACTGCTTAGATCTGCGGATTCTTGGATAGAAATGAATTTATTAGGCATGAGTAATCAAGTGTTAAAGATTTTTTGACTACTCTCAATTTAATACAAACCACCGCCAAACTCAAAGAAGAATGTCTATTTAAAATTGACAGATGATGTAGGAGTTTTCTTTTCCTGTTTCTTCCAGTAAAAATAGATGAAATACGAAAAAACACCGCCCAAAATTACTCCAAGCCAGGGGAATATCTTTGAAATGTTAAAACCGCCACTTTTAAAAATGGAAGCCCCGCCATTGGAAAAAGTTATTATTTCCTCACCATTACCCCTTTTTATAACCAAATCCTCCCACAGAATCTTATCAATATCCTGTCGCACGACATCCAAAGTGGAAACAACACCATTCACGAATGAAAAATTAAACTCTTCTTCCGTAAGAATTTGAAAATAATAATCAACCACCCGCCCCTCTCCAACGGGAAAACTGTCATCTTTCCTCAGAGTCTCCCCGAAAATCACTCTTCCGGAATCCTGATTTTTCACCAGATAAAAAGGATCTCCGCCTCTCTCAAGAAAATCACCGGGCTCATATTTCAAAAACGCAAGATTCTCATTATCAAAATTCAAATGGAAAGCGATTCCCAAAACCGGCTGAAGCATATTCTTCGCAAGAATAGAAATTTTCAATAAATCTCCGTTCAGAAATTCGCCTTCCATGAAAATTTCTCCATGATAAATTTCCTCCTCCAATTCATCCGCAGGACTCCCCTCAATAATTTCCTCCCCAAAAGCGGTGGAAGAAAAAAGCAAAAGGCCGATAATTACACTGATTATTTTTTTCATAATTTCAGATTAAAAGATAAGTGAGAGGCTTCCCCCCTTAAAGCCTCCCACGATCAAACCTAAGAATAAGTCATTCCAAAACTCACACCAATATCAATTAAATCGCTACCATCAATAATTCCATCCATTGTTGTGTCGCACAAAGGATCATATTCTTCATCGCCGTATTCACTGCCGTAAGCCCTGGCCATTCTTTCAATATCGCGACCATCTATACGATCGCTTCTATCAAGATCTCCCAGAATTCCGCGATCATCGAGACCTGAAACAGGAGACTCCACACCATTCACACCATTTTTCACAGGAATAATTTGATAATCATATGTAATTCCGGGCAAAAGACCGTAACTGTCTACGTAAAAAAGGTCAGTCACTTCAGCCAAAACGCTGTAGCTCCCGTCAACCATTTGCCTTTTTATAATATAGGTATCGGCTCCGCTCGCACCCGCGGTCCAGGCCAATTCCAAAGAATATCGGTTAGTACCGGGAACAACACTCAGATTCACAACACTATCAACACCACCGGCACCGGCTCCCACATCGACACTCCCACCGGAAAAACTCGCCAAAATATCTCCGGCGGAATTTGCCAGATAACTGCTTCCCCCAAGATTCAGAGCACTACTGTCTCCATCCGTGCCGACAACGGAAAAATTCAAATCAAACAACACTCCGCTTCCATCAATTCCGGCAGGCGGATTTACCAATCTCGCGTTTCCAACAATCACAATTCCCTGCACGCCGTCTTCCAAAGCGTAATTGAAAGCGGTCGAAACACTATCCGCACTTAGCAAATCGGATTCCACAGCCGAAACGAACGACAAAACAGTCGGATCATAATCGATCTCAAATCCATAAGCATAAAGGTCACTCACAGAATCGACTTCCACACTTACCAC
>JAUVQE010000010.1 GCA_030598325.1 Nitrospirota bacterium
ATAAGAAGGGGAGAGTTTCTATATTGGTGATGAATTTTGATGGTTCCAATTCTTTTCCTTCAATTATTTCGATATTGCTTTCTTCTCCATATTTTTTTATAAATTGCTCTTTCCAGAATTTTACTTTTTGGTTGCTGGAATATGTGTCTTCACCGAAAAATAGGTAAATGTTTGGCTGATTTGTGGATTCTTTTGTCATATTTTTTGTGGATTGGATTTTGATTATATAGTTGCGGAATGTTATCTTCAATGGAAAAATTTGAACAGAAGCTTCACGAGGAATTTTCATCGATTTATGTTTATGCGCATGTAAGAGAATATAAAAGGGAAACAGTTTTGACAGATATTGAAAAAGAGCTACAACTTCTCCCCGGGGAGAAGTTAGAACGGAAAACGATAATGATGCAAGTCGACTTGGAAGTCGCAGAAAAGTTGGAAAATATAATATAAAAAATATTATTAATGAGCTTGTGGTGGAAAAGCAAAAGACCCACCGTTTTTGATGGGTCTTTTTTGATCTTTGTGTTTACTTGTTAGTTGGCTACTTTTAGCTGATTAACGTCGATCAGGTCGGTTAGTCCTGGAGGAGTGTTTAGGAGAATTCTTTCGTCGTATCTGACTGTGATTGAACTCTCGTCTTTTAATGGGTCTCCGATACCTTTTCTGTTGCTGTAAAGTTCGAAGATATCTCCGATTAGACTTCCGTTGATTGTCAGGATCTCGTAACTGACTTCGCTGGCCGTGATTTTTCCGTCTTCATCTCCTTCGGTGTCGACCGCCATGTAGATTCCATCCAGTTGTGTTACCCCCGGTGCGATTTCAATGTTACCGTCGATAACTATGAACGCTATTGATGGAATATTTTTTGGGTTTGAGAGGTCGACTAAGCTGTCATCATAGGTGATGTTTTCGTTGATTATTAAGTTCGCGCCTTTGATGATGTATGTTTCCGCGCTTGAAGAGAGTGAGTATCCACGGGAGTCTACTGTGAGATCATTTTCAGTGATAAATACGCCATTTACAAGGTATGTATCCAGAATATCCATTGGGCTTGTGTTTGGAATTCCGAATCTTGCCAGTTTTTCAACATTAGCTTTGATTGCTTCGTTGATGTATTTTTCTTTCCAGGCTTCAGCGACTTCTGTTTCCATTTCACAAACGGAGCTTGAGAAGTTTTTGAATATATTTCTGTAGGCTTCAAGATCTGATTCTCCGGTGTTGCTGATTTTACAGAGATCGTGGGTTGGTGCGCTGAGCACGATGTCGCCTTCTATATCATCCGGGCCTGTGCTTGGGGTTCCACCTTCATCTTCAGGTCTTGGTCTGATTATTGGGCCGGTTCCGCTTTCAACCTCGTAGCATGCGCTTACGTCTATGCCTGTTTCAAGTGCATCATGGAAGAATACATCTCCGCCTTCACGGGAAAGGATGTATGGGCAGATGATTATGACTTTGGCGTCATCATCTCCGTCATATCCTTCCGGAGTTTCGAAATTTATTTCATTTACGTATTCTTCGCCACAAATTCCAAAGTTTTCGATCATTGTTTCACAGAACTCTTCGTCAATTTTTGTTCCGTTTTCCATTTGGTAGAAAATGTAGATGTTTTTGGCCAGATCAAGGTTTCCAAGGGTGATTTTGTCTCCATCTTGGAATTCTGCTTCTGTATCTTCATGATTTTCTATACAAACTCTGTTATTCTTGTAATCTCCGTCGTCGCAGTCATATTCATCTTCGAGATCAATATTATCCAGATCTTCGTAATTAAAGTCATAATCGAAATCTTCGATTACGTCGTCCAGAATATCGTCTTCGTTTCTGAATCTGTCTGCGTCGAATGCATCGTCTTTGTAGATAATGTAGTCTTTTCCATCTTTGCCTTCTACCGCGATTAACATTCCCAGGAATCCGAATTCGCCGCCGGCTGAGCCGAGACTGGATTGTATTTCGCCGTTTTCCAGAGCGTTATCCCATATCTCTGTTTCTACCTCACTTCCTGGTTCGTATACCGCCAGGTATGTGACATATTCGTCCCCTGAACGTGTGAAGTCTCCGTGTTCATCTTTTCCTCCCATGTTTATTACGTCCTCCCAGTCTCTTGAATCAGGGTCGTAAACGACTTTTTCGATTTCCGGTTCGTCATCGTCTTCGTCGGTATCCAGGCTTATCTGATCTTCACAGGCGGGGATGGGGTCGTTGTTTTCGTCAATTGCGTAGATTGTGACTGATGTTTCTTCTTCCGGATTTATGTCGAGAAGGTAGTTCATAAGTGGGTTTAGGTCGGTTTGGTCGGTTAGCGGTTTTTGGAATTCGGTGTCGGGCTCGTCTGAATCAACCTCCCATCTGTATCTGAAATTGTTTATCAATCCGGCTGGTGAGGTTTCGACTTCTATTCGGAATCTTTGTTCGTCTGTGTCGGTGAAATCGTTTTCGTTCCATGTTCCCGAAGGTTGGACGATCTCAAGGTCGATACATTCTATAGTTTCCGGAGTTGCTGTGATTATGTAGTTACAGTTTGTTCCGCTTAATGGTCCTGTTGCTGTGATTGTGATTTCGTCGGTTTCTGTTGCTGTACTTGAATCCGGTGTGTAAACGATTCCCGCCTCCGTTTCTTCTTGTGTGAAGCTGGTTTGTGGGTTTGCTTCATTTCCGGGAGTTGAGAATGTGCCGTGTGGAGCTGAGAATTCGAAGTTTCCCGTCCATGTCCCGTATTGGCCTTCCTGTACTGAGATTACGGTTGAGCCGAGTGGGTTGAATGGAGATGGGTAGTATGTGACTTCGATGTTTTGGCATGGCACCACTTCCGCAACTACGTCGTATGTATTGATACATACGACTTCGCTTCTGTTTGTTGCTTGTATTGTTAGGGCGTCTGTTCCGTTTGCGTCTGTGAATGTAATGTAAAATACAATTGATCCGTCAGGGACGGTCAAGGTTGTTGAGAGTTGACTTAATATGTTTGATGGAATGTTCTCGTTTAGATAATTGGAAGAAATTATTCCTTTGAGGTAGGTATTTGTCATTACTCTCATTGTTGCTAGTACCAGTGGGTCGTTTGAAATTGGTCCCAGGAATACTCCCTGAGTTGAAGTGTAGGTGACTTCTTCTGTTACCGGTGTTCCGCTGTATGATGCGTCTGCGTGTAATTGGTACATTCTTCCCGGCATAATGTATGCAAGTTCCGATCCGTCGCTTAGTACTGATAGATCGGTACAAACATTTGTTTCGGTCGAGGGTTCGACGTCAAGGTGAAGGTTACACGCTAGAACGTCTGTACAGTCTGTCATTATATGAATGACTGTATTTTCTGCTTCTGGTTCGGTGTAGAGCCATACTTTTTCTCCCGGATTTGCGAAGATTGTACCTTCTTCCATGATATTTTCATCACTGCAGAAGAGTCCTTCCTGAGGTGTCGGGATTGGCAGTGAATCGTCGAATTCAATAATCATTGGAGAGTCGTTGTCGGTGTAACCTGATGGTTTTGTCGCGAAAAATTGTCCCTTACTCGGGTGTACGTTGTATCTGATCATTCCGTTGAAATCATCACCAACAAAGCCTAGAGATTTTGCTGAGAACTCGGAGAGAGTTCCTTCTGTAATTGTTTCGGGTCGGTTTACCAGAATTTCGTCACAAACATCTATTTCCGGTTCACTTACTATATCAAATTCTCTTTCACATCCCGGTTCATCCGAATCCAATGTCTTTACGTGAACTACACCTTCACCGGCTTGCAGAGCTTCCAAAAATACCGGAGTTCCCTGTGGTACTACCAGGTATGTGTCTGTTATATTTATGAGGTCTCCGAAAATTGATGGATCAAGGTCTCCGAAGATATCAATCGCCGTTTCTTCAATTGGAAATACGGCGGCGTGTGCGACTGAGCTGAATCCGGCGGATTCTACTGGTCTTAGTTCGATTATCATGAAATTTATTCCCAATTCTTCCAAGACTCCGTTTGCTATGTCGATTGAAATTCCAAATAAATCTTCGGCATATTCCAGGATAAAGCTGCCAGGGACTTCTCCGCCTGCTTCTTTTGTATCGACAGCTGCTCCCCATATGCCTCCTCCCTGGAAGTCCCAGGTTTCGTACATTGTTCTTGAAGTGTTTTCGGGAACGTCTGTTGGTTTATCTGCTTCTGTATAAAGTATTCCGTAACCCGGATCTACCCGGTATTCAATCATACTTACAAATGTTTCATCGTTGGTGTCAAAAGCTTCTGATTTGAGTCTTGATAAGGTTCCTACATAAATTTCTTCGGGATGGTCTACTAAAAGTTCTTCACAAACCGGTTTCTCGTCCGGAATGCTTACCACTACCGCGTCGAAATATGCGAATCCGCTGTATCTGAAACAGCCGGGAAGTTCTTCGAAGACGAGCATCATTTTGTCGTCAGTGTAGTATGGGTGAACGTTTATTGAAATGGTGTCGGGTGTAACTGTTTCGAAGATTAGTTCTGTTGGGCCGTTAATGTAACCATCGAAATATACTCCATTTCCACTATCATCGAGTAGCATTGTTAGCCATGCGCTTCCCGGAACCGGTTGGAATTCCATTCCATATTCCGAAATAAAAGTTTGCATGTCGTCGAGTGAGTATCGTACTACTGAGTTTGTGTCGGAATCTCTAAAAAGTTCGTGGTTTGAAGTGATTTTCCCGGTGTTTGGGTCTACGGTTACATTGTCTCTTTGGTCTACATCTACTAAATATTGGTTGTTGTCAGCGTAAATAAAACCTCTTGGTCTGAGCATATCATCATAAACAGGATCAACAATATCATTGAATTGTACTCCAATGTGAACGTCTTCCGCAGAGGGTACTTCAACGTAAACGTCGTTCCCGTTTGAACTTCCTTCAGCTACTCCATCGTATGGATCTTCGGCATTGTTGTGAAAATATACTTCGAATCTTACTACATCTCCTTCTTGTAGAGGTGTTGCGAGGGTGTTGTAGTAGAATTCTCCCGCACAGCCCGCTTCTCCTCCTACACAATGTTTTCCTACCAGGAATTTGCGTTCGTCACCTTCTCTTCCTCCTGCTGAGATCTTTGGGTTGTCAATGAAGTTGTTGAAGGTTGGATAGGGGAATCCCTGCATTCCTTCTACAAATGGTACTCCCTCACGGTCCGGAAAATATCTGGATTCGTTTGGGATTGTGGCCGCGAAGGCGGTTGTAGCAATCAGGACCGAACATATCAGTCCGGTGATTAGAGATTTTGTGTTTTTCATGTTTATTTTGATTATTATTATATATTAAATATTTTTTTAGTGTCCTGAGGGGCTTCCTCCCGCTGAGCCTTGCCCTTCTGTTACTCTGTGGCTTTGGCCGCTTGCTCCCGTTGTTGTTGTTCCTGGACCGCTTCCCGGTACTTTATTAGGGGTTGTTTCACCGGGACCTCCGCTTGAGTATTTTCCGCCTTGTGGTGGTTTCTTCGAAAATTTGTGTGTGAATCCGCCGGCGATGCTGAAACTTATGCTTGCGATGTCTGTTCTTGATTTTGCGACCTGAACAGATTCTGTTCTCGCACCGATGATTTTGGCTTTTCTTCGTTTTCTTTTTCCTTTTATTTCTCCTTTGACGTCGGCTTTTCCGCCTTCGTAGACGTAGAAAGAGGCGTTTGTACATTTTGAGAAGGCACCGGATTTTACGGTTGTCGCGCTCATGTCGATTGTTACGGTGTAGTTTCCGACTTTTTGTACGTATGCTTTTCCTTCATGTTGTTTTGCGCGGATGTCTAAGAGTAATTTTCTGAATTGCTTCATTGCTTTCGCGTATTTTGCTTCCGTGCTTGTCGCGAGATCGGGATTTTTTACAATTTCTATCATTGCTTTGTAGTTTTCGCCACCCGCTATGAATCTGTATGCTCCAAGCCCCAGGATTTTTAGGGCGAATGAAGATTTTAGAAGTTCTTTGTTGTTTTTTGGGATCGGACTTGCTATTTCGAGTAGTATTTTTGCAATTTGTTTTTCGTCTGCGTCTGTTGATGTGAGTGAATATGCTTTTTCGTATCCTTTTAGGAATCCATACTCGTGGAGTTGTGGAGCGTCTTTTACTGTTGTTTCATATGAAAGTGTATTTGAGAATGCTCTTGCGGTTTTTCCGCTTCTTTCGATTGTTGTTCCGGACAGTAATGTTGAATTTGCCGGAATCGGGTTTATTTTTAATTTTCTGAAATCCAAAAGTGGAGGGGGAGTCTTTGTTCTGGATAAATCTTCTATGAGTTTTTCATATATTTCGCTTATGAAGATATTTACCAGTTCTTTTGCGTTTGGCTTTTCTCCCGTTTTCCAGAGTTTATTTATTGTTTTTGTGAATTGTTCGATGTATCTCTTTTTGATGTAGTCTCTGAATCTTTTGATTCTTTTGATTAATTTTTTGTTTTTTCTTATTAATTCTTTGTCGCTTAATGGGCGATTTTTGTGTTTCTGAACCGCTTTTACGACTTTTTCCGCTTCTGCCTTTGATATTTTTCCTTTTGATTTCGCGACGATTTCATCTGCTGAAAGCCGGTCCATTCTTCTTATGTTCCATAGCCCCGCTCTTAAAAGTTTTCTTCTGAGCGGTTTGTCCACTCCTTTTTTTCTTAATGACCACAAATTTCCATCTGCTCTGTATACGGTAACGAACCACAAATTTCTTAGATAGTTTTCCGCCATTGTGAGTTCTCTTTCGTTCAGGTTTTTTACATTTTTTTGCTCTTTTAGGAGCTTGTATATTTCATCAGCGTTGTTGATGACTTTTTTGAATTTATTGAAGAATTCTTTGTTGTTGTATAGTGTTCTCATTTGTTCGTAGAATTCCGGTCTGAGTTTTTGTTTTTCGAATTCCTTTTCGGTTTGGACTTTTAATGTTTCGTGCATTCCGCCTTTTCCGGTAATGTCGTTTTTGATTTCTTCCAGTTTTTTCAGTTTTTTGTTTGCTTCTATGTTCGTTTTGCTTGCGAATTTTTCTCCTCCCGGTTTGAATATATCCGGACGATGCGCATATAGTTTTTTGATGTGGTTGTCTTTTAGCCATTCCTGGAGTGTTTTCACTCCGGCGTGCATTGTCGTTATATTGAGGTGTTTTGTGGTTTCCGCGCTGTATCCGTCCTGGACAGCAAAATCTTTGTGTCCCATTAGGATTTCCACAAAACTTCCTTCGTTTTTCATCAGCCATTCTCTGGTTACTTTCTGTTTTCCTTCGAATGATGAACTTTGGCGTATTGTAATTACGTCTCTGATTGATGATCTTCCTGATCCCTGTTGGTGGGAGAACATAAATCTTTCTCTTGTTATAATAAGGTCGTCGATATCTCCTTCGAGGAAGATTCTGCCTTTTTCGACTATTACACCAAGTTTTTTTAATGTTGGGTCAATGTGGAGTTCGAGGTCTTTGTCTGCGACATTCTTACTGTTATATAGGTTTTGGATTTTTAGTTCGATTCTTCCGTTTGCGGTTTTTACTAACTGAATTTCCGCTTCTTTCAGTGCTTTGTTGTGTACTTCGATTCCTCCCCTCGTGATTGTAGTTTTGAACTTGTTAAGGCGCGCTACTTGTCTTTTCCCGATTCTAAGTCCTTTTCCGAGAGCGCTTCCGGGTCTGTTAAATACAACTCCTGTTGTTTCCGTGAATTTCACGGTTTGAGTCGTTACTTCTATTAGTTGCTCTGCTTTTAGTTGTTCCCCCAGTTTTTTTAATCTTGCTCTTACTTTTGCTTCTACTCTGTTTGAGGAGGCAAGGCTTAGGATTCTTTGTGTCTCTGAAGGTTTTGGAATGAAAATGGCGACTGTTCCGAGTCTGAATTTTATTCCCGCAATCGCGCCGACGATTGCTCCGACAGGTCCTCCCACTAGCGCTCCTGCCACGATCGCGCCGGTATTTACTCCTACGGGTATTAAAGGTACGAGATTTTCCGCTCCCTTTGTTATTTGGGCGTTAAGATTTCTAAAATGTATGTCGTACGCTCTTAGTAAATTTGCTTGAGTCAGGTGTGCCGGGAATCTATCCATCATGTGCTGTACAATTTTCCATTGCGGAAGTTTTCTTAAAATTTTCATTTTGTCGGCCGGTGATTTTCCGGACCATTCTTTTATTGTTTTTCCCCAACCTGTTTCTTTTTCTATTCTTTTTCTGCTTCGTTCTTTGCTGAGATTTACAAATGCCTGATCCCAGTCCAGACCTACTCCTGCTGAGAGACCGAGGTTTATCATGTTTGACCATGACATTCCGACTCCAGCGAACCAATTTAGCTGGACTCCTTTTCCAACGTCGTGGGTTCCGCTGAATCCCGTGGCTACTCCCGAAACGCTTATGACAGTGTTGAAATCGATCTGTCCTCCATCCAATTTTGTCACTTGTACGTTTAGTCCGATTCCGAATGTCGGTCCCTTTCTGGTTATTCCGCCTCCTATTAATAGTGAAGATCCATCGCTGAGTTTGATTGCTCTTCCTATTCCGGCTCCCTGGAATTTTCCCTTTGAGTCAAAGTGTATGTAGCCCGCGAATAGAAGGTGTGAATGTACTTCCGCGACCACTTTTTCCGAAAGTCCTCCACGTATGAGTTTTCGTAAAATTATTCTTTCTCCTTCGGTGATTTTGCTTGGATCTTTTCCTTTTAATCTCATTCCGGCGTCGATTTTCGCGTCGAGACCTTTTCTTACCTGATTTTCCATTCTTTCCATCTGCATGCTTACAAAGCCGAGCTGGAAGGCCATTTTGTGTTTGCCTTTTAGTTCCGCGACGTCGTCGAAGTTTGTTATCTGGCATCGTGATAAGTCTGTTTCGATTTTCTTTATCGCTTGAATGTATTGTTCTTTGTTTGGTTTTTGTCCTTTTGGAGTTAATTCTGCGAGCGCTTTGGCGATGTATCCTCTTTTTAGCATATTATTTACTTCTTTTAGGATCGCCGGACCGTTCAATTTCTTTTTTCCGTTTTCTATTGTGTATAGACCGTTTTTTTCCAAAAGCATGAATAACGCGGCTTTCGGGCTGAAATGTCTTTGGAACATTCCTTCGTCTACTTTGAATGAATTTCCATTCATGTCGGCTAAATACATTTCGCTTTTGCCTCCGCCAAGCCATCCGAGGAATCGTCTCCACGCTCCTGCGGGTCTTTCCGAGTATCCCAATAGTGCCTGAAGAGCTTTTACGATCTTCATCTGGTCTCGCGGAATGCTGTCTTTCGCGATTTCCATTGGATCTTTGAAGCGTTCGCCTCCGGACCAATAAGCGTATTTGAGATTTTCATATTCCGCATCGCTTACGGCTGTGAATCTGAGATTGCTCATAGCTTCCATCAGTTCGAATGCCGGTGCAAGGACGTCTTTGAACATCGCTGTGAGAAGTTTTGGGTCTTCTCCATTTTTTGTTAGTTCGTCGACTTTTTTTATGAATGTTTTGTAGTTTTTTAGATATTCCATTGGAATTATCGATTTATCTCTGAGTGCGGGAGATTTTTTCAGATGATTGAATACGTCTTCGAAATCTATTCTATCGTTTAGATTTGTGAAGTTTTCTCCGGCTATCAGTTTTGCCCCGGTACGTGCGTGTAGTCTTTCTTTGATGTTGAATGGGGATTTTCCCAAAAGGGCATTTACCCTTCTGTATCCTGTAAATCGTGGCCATAATATTCCGATTTGATTGCCGTCGAGTTTGCCGATTCGTTTGTCGATCATGAATTTTTTGCCCGCGAGTGTTTTGTAATTTTGTTTGTATCTTTCGAGCCTTTTTTCTGTCGCGTTTTCTCTTTTTATTTCTATTTCCCTTCTTTCGTTTTGGCCCCGGAAAATTTCTTGTTGGTGCGGGGTGAGTTGGGCTTTTTTGATTTCCGTGATTTTTTTGATGAGTGCTTCTTTGCTTCCGAATTTCATGGTTTTGGTAATGACTCCGAATCCGTTCGTGGTCGGTGCGTTTGGATCCCATGTGAGAGTGTGGAAAATTGTTTCGTTTGCGGGTCCAACTGTTCCTATTGAAAATTCGATTTTTGTTTTTGCGGGGAGGTAATTTTTAGCAAATTTTCTGAGTCTTTGTCCGACTTCTTTTAATTTTTTTACTATTTCATGGATGTTTGTTCCGTTTTTGATTGATGTCCGGACTTTTACATGTGAATCAAAAAGGGTTCTTATGTTTTCCATTGTTAGAGTTTCCAGTTTTGCGCCTTCCGGCAGGACGAGCGTAAGACCTATTGTTTTCAGCTTTTCGATGACTTTTGCCTGAATTTCCGGAGGTAGGATTTTATTATTTGGTACCGATTTGATTGCATTTGTCAGTTCATCTTTCAAGCCTTGTTCGTCTCCGCTGGTGAATATTTCCGGTCCCGCCTGGTCTTTTCTTCTGACGAAGAATAGTGATTTGAATCCTTTGTTTGGTGTCTGGATCGGGAAGGTGAAAATGCCGACGATATAGTTGGATTTTTGTCCGTCGACGTAGATAGGGTACATACCGGGCCCTTCTGGTGTTGTACTTATTTCGACTTTTCTGCTTGCGTTCATTCCCAGTATTTTGCTCAGTGATTCTTCTGTTGATTTTCCTAATACAGTTGCGATGCTTTGGATTTTTTCTATTGTTTTTGTGATTGCTTCTTTTTTTGTTGGGGCGATGATTTCTTTTGGTTTTGCTTTTTTGACTTCTTTTTTCGCGACTGTTGTGACAGTTGGTTTGGGTTTTGTTGGTGTCGCGGTTGGTTTTTTTGTAGTTGTTTTTGACGGTGCTACAGGTGTCATGAGGGCGGCACCTGGTTCGGGTTTTGCGGGTACCGGTTTTTTGACAGGTGTTTCAGCTACCGGTTTTTCTTTCCCTTCTAAGTTTTTAAACAGTTGCGTTATCAGGATAATCTGTGCTTCCAGGGCTTCGTTTGATTCTTTCCAGTTTCCCTTGAGGTTGTGAATATTAGTTTCGATGCTTCCGTCTTTGACGATGATTCTTAACAGTTCTTTGTAGCACGCCAGTTTTACTTTTAATGGCGAATCGTATTCTGGTTTTGCTAATTCTTTTAAGAATTTTGCGCTTTTTTTGAAGCTTCTTTCGACTCCTTCGACTGTAAATTTTATGTCCCTGCCTTCGATTTTGAAGCCCTCTACAGCTTCTATTTTCTGTTTAGCTGTTTTTTTGAGGAATTCGATTTTTGCTTCATCCGTAATTTTTTCTTCCTCTGGGATTTTGAGTTCTCCGCTTTTTATTATTGCATCTCTAATTTTTTTATTGATTTTCTTTAATTCGATTATGTCCATTTTTGTGTTTGCTTGAACGTTGGCAAGGAGTAGTTTCCATAATTTTTCCATGCCTTTTTTTTCGAATGATTCCGTTAAGAGTTTTAGTGCTCCGTAGATCGAAAGTTTTTTGATAAGTTTTGGGTTTTTTATCAATTCTGCTGTTAAAATTTTGATTTTGTCCGGTGAGGTGAATGCATAAAAAATTATGGCATCGAGTGTCGCCTGGTCCAGTTTGTCCAGGTCTGCTTTTATTAGATTGTCAAAAATTTCTGCTTTTAATTCCGGTTTTAATTGTGAGTGGAGCAGGTAGGTTTTTTGAGTATCTGTGATTTTTTTGTAAATTTCTACTCTTGCGCTGTTTGATGCTTTGTTGAGGAAGATTGCCAGACTTTTGGAGGAGAGTTTTGATAATGTTTCGTTGCTTTCTTCCAGAAGTATTTCCAGGGCTGTATCCAGCATGTTTGGGTCTGAATTGTAGATTTTTTTCACGACCGCGATTGTCTCTTCCGCCGAAGCCGGACTCGCGAAGAGTTTTCTAAAGAGTTTTTCTAATTTTCCCGGGTCGGTTCCGAAATGTTCAATTAACATTTCTTTTGCCAGTGGGCTTAATTGTCCAATACTGATGCTTCTGGGGATTATTTGTGTTTTAAGTCCTGCAAGGAAAAGATCTGCGTTCTTTGGGCTCTTAATTGCGAATGTGACAATTTTATCAACTTGCTTAGAAGCAAAAGCACTTATTGGTTTGATTTCTTTTTTTCCTGCTACTTCAACCATGACTGATCCGGTAGTCATTAAGGTTAAAAATTTCCACTTATCTAATTTTCCCAAATATTCATCGACGGCGACGTCAGCGGGATTTTTTTCTTTTATTTCCGGGATTGGAGTTTTTTTTCTGCTTTCGATTCTTTTCCCCATGAGTTTTGCTTTTGCTCTATCCACTCTTTCTTTTGCACTGAGTTTTTCAGGAGCCGTGGGTAGCCCTGATTTCTTGCTCATATTTAACAGTCTTTTTTCAGAAAATGTTTGAAGATTACGACTATTCATATTTTTTGTGTTTATTTTTATTTTTGTTCCTGAATATATATTTAATATCGATTAGGTAATTATAGCAAAAATAAGGCTGGCGGTCAATTCATTTAAAGCTGGGTTTTATGTATATTTGGCGTATGGAATTACCGATTATAATAGTAAATTTCAAACTTTATGAGCAGGCGGCCGGGAATGCTGATCCGGAGGCTTTGGTTCGGGTTAGTAGTGCCGTTGAGCTTGCGAAAGTTCATGAAAGAGTGGCAAAGGAGACCGGAGCGAATATTGCTGTTGCTGTAAATGCGGTTGATTTGGCTCAGGTTTGCAATAATGTTGAAATTCCGGTTTTTGCCCAGCATATTGATCCTATTTCGTACGGGTCGTATACGGGGCATGTTTTGCCTGAAACTGTTCGGGATGTTGGGGTGATTGGGACTTTGTTGAATCATGCGGAATATCAGATTGATGATGAGGTTTTGCGGCAGAGTATTGATCGTGCGAAGGATGTGGGGCTTTATGTGGTGGCGTGCGCGAATGATGCGGAAGCGGCCGAGAAGATTGTTGGATATGGGCCGGATTTGGTTGCTGTAGAGCCACCGGAGCTAATTGGTGGGGATGTGAGTGTTTCTGTTGCCGATCCCGATGTTATTAAGAAATCTGTAGAGAAATTAGGTGAGGGGAAAGTTTTAGTTGGAGCGGGTGTGAAGAATGGAGAAGATGTTCGAATAGCGCTTAAACTGGGAGCTAGTGGCGTTCTTTTGGCTTCAGGTGTTACGACTGCGGAGAATCCGTATGAAGTGTTGATGGATTTGGTTTCGGGGTTGAAATAAGGGCTATTTCCAGGAAGATTATTAAGAGAATAAGGAGGTCGTTTTTGAAGAACGGCGTGTCGATTATGCCGTGGATGAAAAAGTACAAAATTATGAAAAGCGCGAAATTTGGTGTTTCGGATTTTGCGATTTTTTTGATAGTTTGGAAGATTAAAAATCCGAGAAAAATCAGTCCCAGAATTCCGTAATGGAAAGTAAATAGTAAGAAAATATTGTGCGGTTGGATGACGAAATAATCCAATGGTTTTTGTCCCAAAACTTCATCAACATTTGCGATGTATTGGCTTTCAAATTGTCCAAAACCAACTCCGAAAAGGGCGTTTTTTGGCTCTTTTAAGAGGTGCACGGCGGTTTTCCAGATTTCGCCGCGTTCATCCAAACTTGAGTATTCTGTTTGGAAAGTTGGTAGGATTTTTGTGTAGAAAATTCCTCCGACAACCAGGAGTGTGATAATTGCGAGGGCTATTTTTGAGGTTTTGGATTTTAGGAAATCCCTTGATTTTACTAGGTAAATTATTAGAACTAAAAATCCACCGCCGATTGCTCCCATTGAGCGGGTTGCGAGGATTAGAAGTGCGAGAATTATTGCGAAAATGAGGTATGATTTTTTGCGTGGTGACTTGATGAATTTTATTGAAAAGAAAAGGAAAAACGGGGTTAGATAGAATGCCAGATAAACGGCTGCGTCCAAAGGGCCGAGGAGCCTGAAATCATGGGTGATATTGTGTCCTGATAAGTTATAAAATACTGAGAAAATTCCAAAAATTATTGCTCCGAGGCCCGCAATAAAAAGTGCTGAAGATCTTTGTTTTTTTGTTTGAAATGTTTCCAGAAAAATAAATCCCAGGATTATCGCGAAGAATAAAAATTTCAGGTGTCTTATGAGGTCGAGATTTTCTGCCAGGGGAGGGGAAATTGTGACGATTCCCGTTGAAATTAAAATTATCGAGAATGCCGTTAAGCCTATTAGAGAGAGGATAATCTTGTGTTGCCAGATGTTTTTTATTGTTTGAAGGAGCCTTTTGTTTTTTATTATTTCGATTACGAAAATTACTGCAGTTAGTCCGATCAAAATTTCCTGTAGATTTGTCGGATAATTTCCGATTGAAAATCTGATCAGATACGATTGCAGGAAAAACAAATTTAAGAGTAGCAAAGTTTTGGTGAATTTCATGTTAAGTATTATGGTATATTTCTTTTGTGATTACAATAAGAGGACAAGTTGGGAGGGGGAGAAAAATTGGTAGGACGATTGGTTTTCCCACTATAAATATTCCTTATATAGGCTCGGAAGAGGGGATTTATGCGGGCAAGGTCCTTATTGATGACAGGTTTGTTTTGGCGGCTGTCCATCTGGGTCCCAGGCCCACTTTTGATGATGATAAAAAGGTTTGTGAGGCTTTTTTGATTGATTGGGATGAAGATATTTCAGTCGGGACAAATGTTGAAATAGAAGCCTATAAGAGAATTCGCGGAATAAAAAAATTTTCAGATTTGAATGATTTGAGGGAAAGAATTTCCAAAGATGTTGAATTTGTGAAAAATTGGTATAATTCGGATCGTAAATAGATTTATTATGTTGAATTTTTTTAGAAAATTAATACCGAACAGGCATCCATTACGGCTTTTGTTCCATAAAATTAAAGGTTTTCTTGCCGCTTTAATTTATTTTTTCCCCGCGGACAAGATGATTGTCATTGGAGTTACCGGAACAAACGGAAAAACGACGGTTATAAATCTGATTACGAATATTTTGAATACCGCCGGTTATAAGGTTGGTATGACTTCCACCATTAATTTTCAGATTGGTGAAAAAAAATGGGTGAATGCTGAAAAACAAACGACGTTAAGCCCTTTTAGACTGCAAAAATTGCTGAAAAAAATGGTAAAAGCCGGTTGTAAATATGCTGTTGTGGAGGTGACCTCTCACGCGATAACGCAGTCCAGAGTTTTCGGGATCAATTTTGATATGGCTGTTGTGACCAATGTAACCCCGGATCATGTTGAATATCATGGCAGTTTTAATTCTTATTTAAACGAAAAAGGTAAGCTTTTCAGAAAAGTTTCCAAAGGTCGGCGCAAATTTGGGGTTTCCAAGGTTCTTGTTCTTAACGCGGATGATAAATATTACAATTTTTTTAACCAGTTTGTGGCTGATAGGAAGGTTACTTATGGGTTGAAAAGCGCGACTGTATATGCCGCTGAGGTTGAAAAAAAGCCCGAGGGGTCTCATTTTATTCTTCATGTTCCCAATAACGCGATTCCCATAGATCTTAAGCTTCCCGGCGAATTTAACGTTTACAACGCTTTAGCGGCCTGCTCCGTGGCGCTTAGCTTGCAGGTTCCGATTGATGTTATAAAGAAGGGGATTGAGGATAGCGCTTCTGTTTCCGGGCGGTTTGAGCATGTTGATCGAGGGCAAAATTACAGCGTGATTGTTGATTACGCTCATGCTCCTGAGGCTTTGGAGCAATTATTGTCTTTGTATCGCAAGTTGACTTCAGGTCGTTTGATTTCTGTTTTTGGAGCGACGGGGGGAGGCAGAGATAAAGGAAAGAGGTCGGAAATGGGTAGAATTGCCGATGAGTACGCGGATTATATTATTCTTACCGATGATGATCCTTATGAAGAGGATGAAATTTCGATAATTGAGCAAATTGCCGGGGGTGTTTCCAGGGCTGAGGGTAAGAATTTTTGGAAAATTCCGGACAGGAGGGAGGCTATAAGATTGGCTTTGACTCAGGCCGGTGATGACGATACTGTTGTTGTTTCCGGTAAGGGATGCGAGGAAATAATGATTATTCGCGGGAAACGTGTACCGTGGAATGATAAAGAGGTTATTGAGGAGCTTTTGGATCGTGAAATTGAGGTGGAATTGAGGCCGGATGAATGGGTAAAGAGGCCGAATGTTATGAAAGATAAGTAAAACGGGATTTTATGGATGGGTTTATTTTTATTGATAAGGAAAAGGGTATGACTTCTTTTGATGTTGTTCGGGAGGTGCGGCGTATTGTTGGCGAGAAGAAAGTAGGACACAGCGGGACTTTGGATAAGGCGGCTACGGGGCTTCTGATAATAGCTGTGGGTAAGGCTACAAAAGGGCTTACTGATTTGATTGGGCGTAATAAGGAGTATGAATTTCGTGCTAAGTTTGGGTATGTTTCTGATACGTATGATGCTTTGGGAGTGATTGAAAAGACTGATTTTGAGGGGAAAATCGAAAAGTCGGAGATGGAGAAGGTGATGAAGATGTTTTTAGGGGAGGTTTTGCAGATGCCTCCAAAATATTCAGCTTTGAAAATAGGTGGTCGACGCGCTTCCGATATAGTTCGAAGCGGTGGGGAAGTGGAGTTGAAGCCGCGCAAAGTGCGGATTTATTCATTTGATATCATAAAATACGACTGGCCTTTGGTTGATTTTCGTGTGAAATGCGGTTCGGGAACTTATATAAGATCGTTGGTGTATGATTTGGGCTCTGAGCTTGGATGTGGTGGTTATGTGGTAGAATTGAGGCGTACAAAAATTGATGATTTTTCTGTTTCTGATGCGTGTTTGTTGGGTGAGCTGAGTAAAAAAGTTGAACAAAGGTTGGTTTCTATGGAGGATATTATATAGGTGTGTTAAAATCGTTTTGCTATGTTTTTACAAGATGTTTTTAGTCAGTATTGGGGGGTGGCGATTAGTTCTTTTTTGTTGGGACTTTTGTTGGTTTTGGTGGCTTTGAAGGTTTTTCCCCGTCTTGGGCTTATGGATCGGCCTCATTGGTATGGGCTTTTGCGGAAATCCATCCCTTATTATGGTGGGATTGTGATTTTTTTGGCGTTTGTTGTTTTGGTTTTGTTGTTTGTTCCTTTGACCAAGACTTTGATTGGTTTGTTAGTGGGAGGGGGAATGATTTTTATTCTTGGATTTTTAGATGATCTTTTGGGGTTGAATCCTTTTTTGAGGCTGGGAGTGCAATTTTTGGCTAGCGTGGTGCTGGTTGTTTTTGGGGTTGGGATTTTGTCGATCAATTTGCCGTTTATTGGAGTTTTGGATTTTAGTGAGCCGGTGATATTTGGAATAATGGTTGCCAGTGCGATTTTTACTATTTTATGGGTGATGGCTATTTTGAATACGATGAATTTTGTGGATGGAGTTAGCGGTCTTACGAGTGGGATAGGGTTTATTGCGGGAGTGACCCTGTTTATTCTTAGTGTTCATCCCGGGGTGCATGCTGATCCTTCTTCGCAGGTTGGAGTTGCGACTATTTCTCTTATTTTGGCGATGGTTTCATTATCGTTTTTTATTTTTGATTTTCCGAAGCCGAGGATTTTGATGGGGGATGGTGGGAGTACGTTTTTGGGCTTTGTTATCGCGACTTTAGCGATTTTTTCCGGAGGGAAAGTAGCTACAGCGTTTTTGGTGCTTGGAATTCCGATTTTGGATATGATTTGGGTTGTTTTGCGAAGGGTTTTTGGCGGACAGAAGTTTTGGAAAGGGGATTTGAGGCATTTGCATCATCGTTTATTGGATTTAGGGTTTTCTGAAAGAAAAGTAGTGGTTTTATATTTGATTGTAACCGCGTTTTTTGGTTTTGCGGCGGTAAGTTTTGTGTCGAGCCAGCAGAAATTTTTTATTCTTATCGGGCTTGTGGTTTTGATGTTGCTTCTCGCGAGTGCGCTCGTATTGATTCCAAACAAGAAATAAGGTATAAAAATGACCTATGGCGGATACCGTGGAGGAAATTAAGGCTCGGTTGGATATCGTGGAGGTTGTTTCTTCGTACGTTCAATTGAAAAAAGTAGGGCGAAATCACAAGGGGCTTTGTCCTTTTCATAGCGAGAAAACGCCCAGTTTTGTGGTAAGTCCTGAAAAGCAGATTTGTCATTGTTTCGGATGTAATAAAGGTGGGGATATTTTTACTTTTATTGAAGAGATGGAGGGGGTGGAATTTAGCGAGGCATTGCAGATTTTGGGTGATCGTGCTGGAGTGAAGATTGAAAATATTTCAAAGTTTGCGAAAAAGGAAGGTGGAAAAGGGGAAAAAGATGAATATTTTAAGGCTCACAATCTGGCTTGTGAATTTTTTGAAAAACAATTGTATAAAACCAATGATGGGAAAAAAGTGCTTGAGTATCTATATAAAAGGGGGCTTAAAGACAAAGCAATAAAGGAATTCAAAATTGGTTTTTCTCCGGATAAGTATGACGCGCTTCATCCATATTTGATGAAAAAGGGGATAAGTAAGCGAGTTTTGATAAAGTCCGGTTTTGTTTCCGCGAAGGGAATTGCGTCGGATGAGATTTATGACAAGTTTCGTGGACGATTGATGTTTCCGATTTTTGATTATCTGGGTCGGGTATGCGGATTTGGGGGTCGGGCTCTTAAAAAGGATCAAATGCCGAAGTATCTGAATTCTCCGGAGAATCGTATTTACAATAAAAGCCGTGTTCTTTATGGGCTTTATCATTCGAAAGCTTCTGTGAAGGCTGAGAATAGGATTGTGTTGGTTGAGGGGTACTTTGATGTGATTTTGCCTTATCAGGAGGGCGTCAAGAATCTGGCCGCGGTGAGTGGGACGGCTTTGAGTAGCGATCAGGCTGTGCTTATCAAGCGTTTGACTGATAATGTTGTCACTTGTTTTGATTTGGATAAGGCGGGATTTGAAGCTACCAAGAGGTCTTATTCGGTTTTGGCGAATGAAGATATTCTTATTAAAACCGTGAGTGGGTTTGAAGGGAAGGATCCCGCGGATTTGGTTAAGGAAAAAGGTGGGAAGGAATTTAAGAAATTTGTAGAGAAAGCGGTTCCTTTTGTGAGTTTTTATATAGACAAACTTTTGAAAGAGCATGACGTGTCTACTCTTGAGGGGCGTCGTGCGGTTATTAAGGAGCTTTTGCCTTTTTTTAAGCAAATGACGACTTCGAGTAAGGATTTTTATGTGAGGGAGTTGGCTACGAAATTGAATATGAAGGAACAGTATTTGTATGATGAAATAGAGAATTTTAAATTGCCTGCCAATCATCCTGCGAGGGAAAGGGGTGAAGAAGCTAAAAACGGGAAAGTTTCCGAAGGTTTTTCTGTCGGTGAAATTATTTGTGGGATTGTTTTGGATAATCCGGGTATCTTTGAAAAGCTGTCAAAACTTGTGGAAAAAAATGATTTTGATGATGAAGAGAAAGGTGTTTACAATGCCTTGCTTGGTCAGTATAATAAGGCGCGAAATGGTTTTAAGGAGTGGAGTTTTGACAAGGGTTCTTTGGCTAACGTCAAAGAAAGGATAGATGTTTTACTGCTTTATGCGGAAGAGAAATATGGGTGTTTGAGTGCAGAATTATTAGAAAATGAGGTGGAAAAACTGGTTGACAAAATAAAAAGAGATAGGAAAAGTAAGCAATTAAATGATTTACAGATAAAGATTACCGAGGCTGAAGAGAAAGGGGAAAAAGAGAAATTGATTGATTTATTGGGTCAGCAACAAAAGTTATTGTCTGATTGTTAAAATATGGCGAGAACCAGCAAATTTATTACTCATCCAACTGACGAGCAGTTAGATAAGTTTCCAAAGGGGGTTAAACATCTTGTGAAGAAGGGTAAAGAGCAGGGTTTTGTGACCCAACAAGAGTTACTGAAAGCTATGCCGAAAATTGAGAAAGATTTGATCCTTCTTGATGAGATATATAGCTTGTTTATGGATCTTGGTGTGGAGGTTTTGGATACGAAGGAATCTGTGATGTTCGATTCTGAAGAATGGAATAAAGAGGAGGATAAGGAAAAGGATGGGAAAAAAGTGAAGAGCAAGACCAAGACCAAGACCAAGACCAAGACCGAAAAAAAAGAAACTATTGCTGATAAGAAGAAGAAAAAAGTTAAAAGGGAAGCGGAATTTCGTGAAATTGCAAATGATTCGATTAGGCTTTATCTTTGTGAAATAGGTAAAGTTTCACTGCTTACGGCGAAAGAGGAAGTAGAGCTTGCACGTCGTATTGAAAAAGGTGATCAATCTGCGAAGTCAAAACTTGCGGAGGCGAATCTGCGTTTGGTTGTGAGTATCGCGAAGAAATATATAGGGCGTGGTCTTTCGTTTTTGGATCTTATTCAGGAAGGAAATATTGGTTTGTTTAGAGCTGTGGAGAAATTTGATCCCAATCGTGGTTTTAAGTTTTCTACGTATGCGACCTGGTGGATTCGTCAGGCCATAACTCGTGCTATTGCAGATCAGGCCAGAACGATTCGTATACCTGTGCATATGGTTGAAACGATTAATAAGCTTACTCATGCACAGAGAAGATTGGTTCAGGAACTGGGGCGTGAACCTTTGATAGAAGAGTTGGCTGCGGAAATGGATATGGAAATGAAAAAAGTTCGCCATATTTTAAAAATTTCTCAGGATATTGTTTCCCTGGAAGCACCGGTTGGTACCGAGGAAGATAGTAAGCTTGGTGACTTTATCGAGGATGAGGAGGCCTTGTCACCTGCAGAGTCTACAAATCGACAGCTTCTTAAAGAGAATATCCATGAGATGCTCCAATATCTTTCTCCTCGTGAGAGAAAAATTATCGAGATGCGATTTGGACTTAAAGATGGAGTTGGTCATACTTTGGAGGAAGTCGGTCAGGAATTTCATGTTACCAGGGAGCGTATTCGACAGATTGAGGCTAAAGTATTGCAAAAACTGAAAGAACATCCTACAAGCTCTAAAATACATCCACATTAACCTATTCGCATTAGCGAATCTAACCAAACTAGCTATGGTCAAGAAGAAAATCGCAAAAAAGGATAGTACAAAAAAACCGTTAAGTGATGAGTTTTATACAAAAGATGGTAAAAAAGCGACTTTAATTACCAGAGAGGGATTGGAAAAACTTAATGAGGAGCTTTCTCATCTTAAAGATGTGAAGAGGAGAGAGGTTGCGGCGCGGATTAAGGAGGCGATTTCTTACGGAGATTTGTCGGAGAATTCTGAATATGAAGAGGCTAAGAATGAACAGGCTTTCGTAGAGGGGCGGATTTTGGAATTGGAACATAAGGTTAAGAATGCGAAAATTATTTCCGGTAAACGCAAAATTACGAAGACAGTTCAATTGGGAACCACTGTTCATCTTAAGAATATTACGAAAAAAAAGGATGAATTGGAGGTTTATACTATTGTCGGGTCGACTGAGGCGGATCCGTTGGAAGGGAAGATTTCTAATGAATCGCCTGTAGGAAACGCTCTTTTGGATAGAGCAAAGGGAGATCTTATAAAGGTTGTGGTTCCGGCCGGGGTGGTTGAATATAAGATAATGAAGATGAGTTGATCATCAAATTACTTCTTTTTCTTATTAGGTAAATATTTGTTATCCTCTTTTTTTACCTGTTGTCTTTTGGCGTCTGCGTTTGCTCTTTCTTTGGGGTATTTTACTTTGTAGACTTTTAAATATCTGTAAACAAAGTAGAGAAGTACGAGCAGTAAGATATAGAGCCATATTCTCATTGAGAAATAGGGGATGTTTTCGTACCTAACCGCGATTAGAATAAACAGGAGAATTCCGAATAATATTAGTCTATTGCTGAGCGATTTGAATAAACGCTTGAATGCGAAGTCCACTTTTTTTCTTTTTTTATAATAGGCTGAAAATGCAATTGAACTTATTACCAATAGCGATGCCAGTATTAACATTGGGATGTAATATTTGAATGCGGTTCCCGGATTAGAATTAAACAGGTATTTAAATGCTGAACTTATATATTCCATGGTGATTTTTAAATTTTATTAGTTTTGGCGCGCTTATTATAGCGAAGATATAATAATATTCCAGAGAATATTACTATTAGCGATACTATAATTTGTGGTATTCGTATTCCGAGTATCAGGTATGTGTCATCACCTCTTAAAAATTGTTCCAGGAAATTGAACAGCCCGAATGCTGTTACTCCGATTATTCCTATGAAACCTGCTTTTTTTAGATTTATGATTTTTTCTGTTTTGCTTACTAGGATTAATGTTATTGAGATTGTTAAGGTGTAAAGAAACGCATATATTTGTGTTGGATGGATTGGGACCGTATATTTAATCTGCGGGCTTTCAAAATTTACTCCCCAGGGCAGGGAAGTTGGTTTTCCGTAATTTGTTCCTTCGAAAAATGTTCCGATATATCCGATAGAAAGGCCGAGTAGTGCTGCTGGAATGAGTACATCCAGCCATTTCCAGAAATCCTGCTCGTTTTTTTTGCAGATTATATATAAAAAAATTATCATGGCTATTATCGCTCCTGTCAGGCTTAATCCTTTGTCCCAGATGTAAAATGTTTGGAGAATTGTTTTTAAACTGATTTCATAGAAATATGTTTGAAGGTTGAGGAGTATTGATAATATTCGCGCTCCTATTATTGCCCATATTATTAATCCCCATGAATGTTCGGAAATAAATTGGATTTTTAATCCGTTTCTGACGCTTAGTTTTATGAATGTATATGTTGCGATTATAAGTCCCGCCGCAATGAATATCCATAACGTGTTTATTGTAAAAAATTTTGTTTGTAAAAATTGAGGGTACATATTTAGAAATTAAGTAACACAACTATACTTCCGAAAATAAATATTGGCGCGAGAACGAAGTTTGCAATCATGCTTTTTTTGAAAAAGTTGATTTTTAGAGCGG
>JAUVQE010000061.1 GCA_030598325.1 Nitrospirota bacterium
CATTTCTTCGCGTATTCGATTCTGAAATTCATTTCCTCAATATCAGCTTTGGTCAAATCCGAACCTTTCATTTCTTCAACTTTTGCCTTTATATCCACATGTGGCATCTGCACAAAAAAAGCAATATGACTGAATCGAGGCAAAAACCTATCAAACTTTTTCAAATCCTTTTCGTAAAAATGTGTGAATTCAAAAATACGATTCTTATGTTCCTTCACTTCGTCGCCGCCACCAAAATAATCTCTACAAACCGCATCATATTGATCAAACAAAACCGGAATTGTATCTCCCGCAGGATCAAACGAAATAGTTTTCATTACATCTTTCTGAATCATCATAAATCGGAAAATATGAAGAGGGAGCATCTGCTCCAGATCAACAGCTTTAGCCCCAACTCCCGAAGAAGAAGACATTTTTGCCCCTCCCATCAAAATAAATTCATGACGAACATCGAAAGGATGCTTCCGATCAAAAACCTCAACACATATCTTATTTGAAACATGACGTGAACCTCCCGCCGCATAATGATCTTTTCCCGCTCCTTCCAGATCCACCTCCATCACACAAAACTTCGCCGCCCATTCAACTTTCCAGGGCATTGTCGCATGTCCACCGAACGGCGACTTAACGCCCTTATGTCCACATCCACGGGTATATCCAATATCAGCCGAGCATTCATATTCAACCTCCTCGCCATTCCAACTCTTAATCACAGTCGTCGCGATCTTCCCGCATTTATCACAAACCACCTGGCACGGATACCAATTCTCATCCTTCACAGAACCGCTCACCTCTTTGTAAATTTCCCGAATCTTGTCCTTATTTTCCAAAGCCAGCCGAATATATTTGTCATATTCCCCGGCCTCATATTTATGCGAAGAAACGTAAAATTCCGCATTGTACATCGAGTCCACCAAAGCATCCGTATATTCTTTTGCGAAATACATCGCGTAATTTTCCGCCTTCCCATCGGGAGAGGGGACATCTTTCAGGCGTTTTCCCAAATGCTCTTTCCATTCGGGCGGAACATATGCGGGAACGCTATCAAAAGCATCGGTATCATTAATTTCATAATAAAAAATATTATCAACATCACGACTCGTCAGAACGTCCGACAAAATCGCGTGCATCACAAACGACCGCAAACTCCCCACATGTGGTCGCCCCGAAAGAGTCTTCTCATCCCGCAAAATCAACTTCCGTTTCCCGGCTTCCTCCCCATATTCCTTCAAAAAATCGTCAATTATACTGTCCCCCCAAAATAGTGATTTCATGGCTCGCATTATAAAGATTCCCCCCACTTTTAACAGTTTTAAGCCCTTGACAGAAAGACGAGAATGTATAAAATAGAGTCCTTTATTAACCAAAATAACATGACAGAAGCACAAGGCAAAAGAACAAGCGGTTTAGCACTTACAGATGGTCAAGAACTTACAAGAAGCTATGATGTAAGAGTTACACCAGAAATAGCAGAATTACTGAGAAATAAACCGATATTCGATGGAGGTGATGATTTTACGTCTAATGACAGATACCCAGTAGCAGGAATAGTCGAAGGAGTAAAAAAAGATTCCCACATTATAACCAGTCACCCTGTTGGACCAAAAGCTACTACAGACAGAAATGAAGTCATACCTTTTCCGCAAGAAAAAATTACACGATTAGGAAAAAGTATTGCAGAAAGAGTGATTTCTGAAAACCAATCGTTATTTAAAGAGCAAGACCCAGAATCTGGGAATACGAAAGAACAAATAGTAAAACAATTTTTAGAGGGATTATTATTTGAAATGGCTCAAATTGGAAGGAATGAATTAAACGAAATGGAGTTCGGTATTGAAGTATGGCCTTCAAACATTCCACTACCTGAAGAGCAAATGCGTGGAGTAGAAAGAAGAAGAGGATTTATGGTAGAAGTGGCAAGAGAATGCATTAACGAATTAATGAAAAATGATACATTTAGGCAATTTACTGAAGACCAAAAAGCTTGCTTAGATTTTTCATTTAGTACTACGTATAGTGAATGCGCTAATTTAACTATCTGGCTTACTAAACCAAAAAATGAAGAAGATAGAAAAGATGTAATACAAATCACAGATCATTTTGAAGAAGAAACGATCATTGAAATAGATAATAGTAAAAGATCCTAAGCTGGAACTCCACCATAATCAGCAACCTTTCTCTGCTTCTCGATATCCAAAAATTTCATCTGTTCTTTCTTGAACATTAACTCTATATGGCCGGTTGGCCCGTTTCTGTGCTTTCTGATATAAACGTCGGTAATACCTTTTTTCTCAGTATCTTCTTCATAATAATCTTCACGATACATCATTAAAACGACATCCGCATCCTGCTCAATTGCACCGGATTCACGAAGATCAGCCAACTGGGGAATTTTCGTCGGTCTCATTTCAACAGCACGACTTAATTGCGACAAAGCCAAAATCGGAATAGACAAATCACGCGACAAAGCTTTTAATGAACGGGAAATTTCGGAAATCTCCTGCACCCTGTTTCCTTGGTATCCGTAAGCCGTTCCACTACTCATCAATTGTAAATAATCAACAACAAGGAAATCCAACCCCGCCTCCATTTTCAAACGGCGAGCCTTTGCTTTAAGTTCGGCAATCGAATTTCCGATAGAATCATCAATATAAATTTTCATGGAATTAAGTTCGTCCATCACGGCACCGATCTTACCAAAATCATCATCGGTCAGCTTCCCCGTTCTCATTTTCCAACTATCAACACTCAGCAAACTACAAAACATTCTTTCCACCAACTGTTCCTTCGACATTTCCAAAGAGATGATCCCCACAGCATGGCCTTTCTTTGCGACATTCTGGGCAATATTAAGCGCAAGAGCAGTCTTTCCCATAGAAGGCCGAGCCGCCAAAACAATCAGATCGGAAGGCTGAAATCCGGACAAAATATTATCAAGCGACCGAAAACCGGTAGGCAAGCCACGATATTTTTCCTTAGCCTCCGGATCATGCAGGTCGGAAATTTTTTCATAAGTAACATTCAAAATATCCCGAATATGAATAAAGCGATCAGCCATAAAAGTCTGCGAAACTGAGAAAAGATTTTTTTCCGCCTGATCAATCAAACTTTCAATCTCTTCATCTTCCTTGTAGCCAAGCCCCTTAATGCTATCTCCAGCCAAAATCAAACGCCTCAAAATGGCCTTTTCCTTCACGATAGTGGCATATTGAAAAACATGAGTTGCAGTCGGAACTTCATTCGCCAAAAGCGCCAGATAACTTGCTCCGCCAACCAGTTTCAATTCCTTCTTCTCCTCAAGAGCGTTTGCAAGAGTCACAAGATCGATAGGGGAGCGCTTGTCATAAAGCGCAAGAACCGCTTCATAAATAATTCTGTGAGCGTCATGATAAAAATCCTCCGCCTTCAAAAAATCCGAAACTTTTACGATAGCTTCCTTGTCCACAAGTAAAGAACCGAGAGTCGACTTCTCAGCTTCCAAACTATGTGGCGGAACATAATCCGTTTTGTTAGCCATAAAAAATTTGATTACCCACTACCCTTGGGCGGTCAATATTACACAAAGATTCAAGGTTCAGCAAGATTTTAGAATTTTTTTAAGAATCTCCGCTAAAATCCCACTATGAACACAATAGAACTCGGAAAATTTGGTGAAAAACACGCGGAAAGTTACCTCAATTCAACAGACTTCCACGTATTAAAAACAAATTACCATTGCAAATATGGAGAAATAGACATCATCGCGATAGATCGATCAATTCCACAACAATTAGTGTTTATCGAAGTAAAAACTCGAACCACAGTTGCATTCGGTCTCCCGCTGGAAGCAATCACCAGAACAAAAATGCAAAGACTCCGAAAAACCGCGCTTAATTTCCTCAATTCCACAATAAAAAAAATCCCGAAACGTTGGCGAATCGATGTAATTGGCATACAATTAGACAGCGATTACAAATTCCAAGAACTCATTCATCTAAAAAATATCTAAATGGAAAGAGAAAAAAAGAAAGTCCTGGCGCTCGCGGTTTTAATAGGACTCGCGATACTCGCATCCATCTTCATTTTTCTCTGGGGAGCCTACCTGAATAGAGGAACGATCAGGATAATCGCGGACCCCCCATTTAATGTGATAACACTGGAAGGAGAAACA
>JAUVQE010000002.1 GCA_030598325.1 Nitrospirota bacterium
AAGCTCCGTGAATTATCTATAAAAGTGATTCGCCATCTTGGAGTGATCGGGGAATGTAATATTCAGTTCGCGCTGGATCCTTTGAGCGAAGATTATCGTGTGATTGAAGTGAATGCCCGGCTTAGTCGTTCGTCAGCTTTGGCGTCGAAGGCAACGGGTTATCCTTTGGCTCATGTAGCCGCGAAGCTGGCTCTCGGATATACCCTGCCGGAACTTAAAAATGCTGTGACCAAGACCACTACCGCTTGTTTTGAGCCGGCTATGGATTATCTGGCTCTTAAGATTCCTCGTTGGGATCTGAATAAATTCCGCATGGTTTCGAAGCGGATTACTACCGAGATGAAATCGGTAGGGGAAATCATGGCACTTGGGCGGAGTTTTGAGGAAGTAATGCAGAAAGGGCTCCGGATGTTACAGGTTGGATTGCACGGGTTGGTCGCGAATGAGGACGTAAAGATTGAATCGAAGCGCATTCAACAAGATATTGAAAATCCCACTCCGAAGCGGATTTTGGTGGTTGCGGAGGCTCTGCGTAAAGGCTGGACGGTTGAAAAAATTTCAAAAATTAGCGGAATTGATAAGTGGTTTTTGGATAAATTGAAAAATATTGTTGTGATGGAAAAGAAGTTGAAGCGGACTGATGATATGCGTCCGGAACTCATGCTGGAAGCAAAAAAGATGGGATTTTCAGATAAACAGATTGGATATTTGTATAGCTGGGATGAGCTTTCAGTTCGTGAAAAACGAAAGGCGATGGGAATTTTCCCATCAATTAAGCAGATCGATACTTTGGCGGCGGAATATCCGGCGGATACGAATTATTTGTATCTGACTTATCATGGAGACGGGCATGACGTTCGGCCTGGGTGTCGGAAAAAAGTGATTGTGCTGGGGAGCGGGGCTTATTGTATCGGGTCGAGTGTGGAGTTTGACTGGTGTTGCGTGAACGCGGTAAAAACCGCCCAGAAAGCGGGGTATGAGACTGTGATGATTAATTATAATCCGGAGACGGTTTCGACTGATTATGATATTTGCGACAAGTTGTATTTTGACGAGTTGTCGCTGGAACGGGTGCTGGATATTTGTGATTTTGAGCGGGGCGAGCCCGCCGGAGGCTCGCAGAGTCAGCTCCCGGGCACCCGCAGGGTCGGGACAGGCGGCGGAGCCCTTTCTAAGAATAGTGTGGAAGGAGTGATTGTGTCGACCGGAGGGCAAATTGCAAATAATTTGGCTCTTAAATTGCATAAAGCGGGGATTCGAATTCTTGGTACACACCCATCGAATATTGATCGGGCCGAGGATCGGCATAAGTTTTCGGCGATGTTAGATAAATTGGAGATTGATCAGCCGAAGTGGAAGGAATTGGCGCAGGTTTCGGATGTTTACAAATTCGTAGGTGACCCGTCCGGCGTCGGGCGTGGTGTGGGATATCCGGTTTTGGTAAGGCCTTCTTATGTTTTGTCGGGAGCGGCAATGAGTGTTGCTTATAGCCGTGAAGAATTGGAGAGATTTTTGGGAAAGGCGGCGAAGATTTCGAAAGAGGCGCCTGTTGTAGTTTCGAAATTTGAGACCGGAGCGAAGGAAATAGAAATAGATGCGGTCGCTCATAAAGGGCGGGTTGTGATTTACGCGATCGCGGAGCATATTGAGAATGCGGGTGTGCATAGCGGGGACGCGACAATTGTTTTGCCTCCGCAGAAACTTTATATCGAAACTATTCGTCGAATTAAAGTTATTGCGAAACAAATTGCGGAAGAACTTGATATAAGTGGCCCATTTAATATTCAATTTCTGGCAAAAAATAATCGGGTGATGGTTATTGAATGTAATCTCCGATCATCTCGTTCGTTTCCATTTTCGTCAAAGGTTACCGGATATAATTTTATTGAAATCGCGACAGAATCGATGTTGGCAAAATCTACCGGACGCATGAGCGCGAAGAGTAAAAAACGGCTTACTTATAGGAATTACAAGACTTTGGATTTGGATCATGTTGGAGTGAAAGCTCCGCAGTTTAGTTTCCCTAGATTGAAGGGAGCGGATCCGGTGCTGGGAGTGGAGATGGCGTCGACTGGTGAAGTTGCGTGTTTTGGTGATGACCTTTATGAAGCGTTTTTGAAATCGATGATAAGTGTTGGGTTTGAATTACCGAAGAAAGGGATTTTATTTAGCGTTGGTGGGGTGGAGGCAAAGGCTGATATTTTGCCTGCCGCAGAAAAGTTTGCAAAGATGGGATTTGAGATTTTTGGGACGGAGGGAACAAGTGAATTTTTTAAGGAGAATGGTTTGAAGTGTAAAGTTTTACATAAAATCTCTACGGGTAAGTCGCCCGGACTTTTGGACGGAATGATGGAGAAAGATTTTGACCTAATTGTAAACATTCCAAACGCATATTCGCGAACATCTGTGACGGATGGGTACCTAATACGGCGGAAGTCAGTGGATTTGAACATTCCTTTGATTACAAATGTGCAGGTGGCGGGAATTGTGGCGGAAGCGCTTAGTCGGTACGGTGTGGAAGATTTGAAGGTGAAGGATTTGGATGGGTATTTTTAAGGAGGGGTTGCTTTTATGCTTTTGTTGCAAAAATGGATAATCAGTGGATCCATTCGCCATCCGGAGTTTTTATTGCTTGTTTATTTCTATTAATTATTTTTTCGACATCTTTCAAAAATAGTTGATCCAATAGTTCGTCTATTCGAGTACTAAATTCATCTGGTGTTTCGGGTTTTTCTTGTTGGTCCAGTTGTTCCGGAATTTTTTTCATTGTTTTTTATATCAAAAAGCTGTGATACTTTGCCTGCTTTTTTTACTTTTGTCAACTCCTGTTTGGAATTGGTCGCTTGTGCTGTGGCCGGGGAGTTTCTAAAATGGGGTGGATATGGCTAAAATGTTACCAAAATCAGTTAGACGGCTTATAGAGGAGCTTTCGCGATTGCCGGGGATAGGTCCGAAGTCCGCTCAGAGATTGGCAATTTATCTTTTGCATCAGCCGGCGAGTCGTTTGAAGGACCTGGGAGAGGCGGTGCTTGGACTCAAGGAGGGGATTGTTTTTTGTGAAACTTGCTGGAATATCGCGGAAAGTAACCCGTGTGCGGTTTGTGTGGACGAGGCGCGTGATTGCCGGACGATTTGTGTTGTGGAAGAGGTGCTTGATGTCGTGGCCTTGGAGAAAACGCGGGATTTTAACGGGGTTTATCACGTTCTTCACGGGGTTCTTTCGCCGATTGACGGGGTTGGGCCGGATCAGCTGAAGATCGATGCTTTATTTGAGCGGGTGCGTGGTGGTGTGGACGAGGTGATCTTGGCTACAAATCCGAGTTTGGAGGGGGAAGCGACCGCGCTTTATATTCAGAAAGAATTAAAGGGAATGGATGTGCGAATTACCCGTATCGCGCGTGGTCTGCCGGTTGGCGGAGATCTGGAGTATGCGGATGAGGTGACGTTGAGCCGGGCAATTAAGGGGAGGGGGGAGTTTTAGGAAAAAATTCTGTTGCACAGATTGCATTTTATTGATTAAATGAAGGTATTATGAAAAATATTGAAGATTCAGGAGGTTTGTTTCGAGATGTGAGTGATGTGGAAAATTTCAAAATCACTTTGGGGGCGAGGTTAAGGGATGTCCTTAGATATAATTATGGTATTTCCCATATTCAAGCGATGCTGGAAGATGTGATAACCAGGCAATCTTTACAAACTAAAACTGATTTGATTTCAAGTGTTCAGGTGGCTTTTGGTGAAACGATTGGTGACCAGATCTCTCCTGAGACGATAAGTTTTCTTGTGAAAAATGCTTTGGAAGAAGTTTTGACTGGTAATTTTGGAGAGGACGGAGCAAATACAGGATTATCTATTAATGAAATGAGAGATTTTACGCGGGATTTACCCGATGACACGGGGGGTTCGAGAGGTCATTCAAGGCGTCATCGAGAATTGAGAGCAGAGGAAGAGTTGTCGTTTTAGCAATATCTGTACGTTGCGGGGCCTGAGCCGGTGAGGTGGTGGTTTTTTGGTGGAGGTGTGAGGGTTTCAAAATCGTTTTGGAGGTTTTGTGTGATTAGAATGGGGTCTTGTTTTTCGATTCCTTTGAGGAGGAGGCGGGTTTTTTCGGTGTTTTTGCCGCAGAGTGAGAGGTCGAGGGAGGCGTACATTTGTGCGGTTTTAGAATGGGGAGACGTGGAGGAGGCAATACTTTTGAGCCATTTTGCCACTGAATCAATTTCGAATTTTACACATTTTATTGATTTTAATGGGGTTAATTTTTCTCCGAAATGTTCGCCTAGTGCTGTTCCGCCAAGAATGAAGAATGGGACGTCCGCACCGAGTTGGGCGGCCAGGGATTGCAAGGTTTCTGTGGAGAGATTGAGGTTCCAAAGTTTATTTAAACCTTTTAGTGTTGCCGCCGCGTCTGAGGAGGCTCCGCCGAGTCCCGAAGCTATTGGAATATGCTTGTGAATGACTATTTTGGCGTTTTTTTTGATATTTTGAGTTTCTTTGAGAAGTTTCAGGGCTTTGTAAGCGAGATTGTCTTTTTGTGGAATACTAATGTCGTGTGTTGTTGCCACATGGTCGTTTTCTTTTGTTTCATAAATTTCCAGCTTGTCTGCGAGTTCCGGAAGTTCATGAAAAACCGTTCGGATTTCGTGGTAGCCGGAAGCCGTATGTTTAAGTATGTCTAGACAAAGATTTATCTTGGCCGGTGCTTGAATATTGATCATTTTGTGGTTTTTTCTTTTACTATTGACGCTATCGCAAAACATTGGATACCCAATCCTTCTCCGAAGACTGTGCAATTTTCGCCTGATGTTGCGGTGATGCCAATGCGGCGGGTATTCAGATCAAGCAAAGCTGATAGGTTTTTTCGCATTTTTGGAACCAAGGGGTCAATTTTTGGCTTACCCGCTTCGATCATTAAGCCCAGAGAGTTTACTTTGAATTTTTCTTTTTTAATTTTTTTCAGAATAATCTGGAGATATTTTTTGCTGTCTTTAACGCCTTTTTCGCATTGTTCGTCCGCATAAAATCCGAGCGACATTTCTCCGATGGTCTGTGATAACGCGTTGAAAATCGCGTGTAAAATTACATCTCCATCAGAATTTGCTTTTAATTTGAGTTCGTCGGGGATTTTTATTCCGGCGAGAACAAGTCCTGTTTCCTCTTCCTCAAACATGTGGCTGTCCTGGCCGATACCTATTCGAAAATCTTCGGGAAGATCGCCGAGAATCGTCCGGAGCTTTGCGTAATCCGCCTGATTGGTAATTTTGAAATTGTTTTCATGGGCTTTGACGTGGGTTGTTTTCTGACCTATGGCCTCAAACATCATTGCTTCGTCGGTAACTTCGAGTTTGTTTTTGATTGTGTTGTTTACGGCTTTTTTCATGATTTTGTAGGTGGCTGATTGTGGGGTTTGTGCTTCGAAAAGTTTTTTTCGGTTGTGGGTCTTGATGATGTGCTGATCGTCAATTTCTTTGATGGTTGAAGTGACATAATGACCGACGACGCAAGCTCCGTGTTCTTCGGTTTTTTCTATGGATTCTGAAATTTCTTCGTGGGAGGGGAGGGGATTCGCTCCGTTGTGGACAAGAATAATGTCTGACGGCTTTGCTTCTGATTCCAGTTCTTTTACGCCTTTTTCAACGGAATTTTGCCTTTGGAGCCCGCCTTGGATGATTTTTGTGACTTTTGGAAAATGATAGGTTTTCATCAGTTTTGCGATGTTGGATTTATTGATTTTGTTCGCGACAACGGTGATTGTGTCTATTTCCGGGTGATCATTGAAAGTCATTATTGGGTAATATAAAAGCGGTCTTCCGCAAACAGGAAGAAACATTTTGTCTTTTTTGACAGCCATTCTTTGTCCCTGGCCCGCCGCCAGTATGATTACGTGGTTCATAATTTTCGGTGTTGGTTTGCTATTTTAACAGATTTTTAATATTTTTCAACTTTGAGGTTGACACTAGGCGGATTGTGTGGTTAAATGTTTCCTTAAATTTATTAATCAAAATTATTATGTCAGAAGAAGATAAGACACTTGGTGATTCTTTAGCGGAATTACATTCCGAATTACATTCCGGTGACCCTAAAAGAAATGTTGTTCTGGTTGTTGACGATGAGTCTACGGTAAGAAGGCTTTTATCAAGATTGATTTCCTATTCTCTTCCGGATATTAAAGATATTAAAATTGCGGAGGCCAAGAGTCCTGATGATGCCATTTCTCAAATTTCCGGTGAGCTTACCGGACGTGTTGCATTGATTTTTTCAGATATGCTAATGCCCGGGGGAAAAGACGGTATGGATTTTGCTAATGCTTTGAGAGGGGAAGACGCTGATCCGAATTTAAAAGAAGATATGAAAAAGGTTCCTTTTGTTATAAGTTCCGGGACTCACGATTATGCCGATCCTGGATGTGAAAAGGGAAGAACCATGCGGGCTCTTGTTGACAAAGGAATTGTTGATGTGTTTGTCCCGAAGCCTCTTTTTCTGGAAGACATTCAGAAGAGCATTGAAACAGCTATTGATCTTGTGAACTCTAGAGTTGACGAGCAAGATCAAGAAAGTCAGTAAAATTTATTTTGTTTTGGAGGAATCGTGTAATCAGTTGCTCTTCTTTTTCGAGGAATTGTGGCATTTTTGTGCGGTCGCGGTTGAAAGCTTCTGTGACGATTTTTATTCCCGGGAATGTTTTGTGGTCGGGGGGGAGGAGGGTGAATTCGTTTGGTTTGATGGGGCGGATTTCTCTGTTTGGGGCTTTTCCGATGGCTCTTAAGAGGGCGTTTTCGATATGTTCGCGCATGTCGGGTTTTGCAATATAGGCTACAGGTTGCGGGTCGTTTTCAAATTCTACAATTCCGTGGATTTGGCATTCAGGATGGATGCGGGTTTCGATTTTTTCCAGGGGAAGATTGAATAAATAATGAGCTTCGATGATTTCAAGGCCTTTGTTTAATAATGATGCCGATTCTATTGTGATTTTTGGTCCCATTTTCCATTTGGGGTGTATGAGGGCTTGTTTTGTTGTGATGTTTGAGAGTTCTTCTTTTGTTTTTCCGAAAAATGGTCCGCCCGAGCAGGGAAGAATTATTTTTTTGATTTTTTTGTTTGGGTGATTCCGGAGGATTTCATAAATTGCGTTGTGTTCGGAATCGAGAGGAATTAGAACCAAATTTTTTGCGAGTCTCATTACTTCTTCCCCTTCTGCAACTAACGACTCTTTGTTCCCAAGAAGAACTGTTTTTCCTGATGATAGAGCGGTTTTTGTGGGGTTTATTCCTGAAGTTCCCGAGAGAACATTGATAATAATGTCGGCTTCAGGGAGCTGTGCGAGTTTGTTGAGGGCTTGTTCGCCGTCGCGCGATGCTAAAACGATATTTTCGTTGTCCCGACCCTGCGGGTGCCCGGGAGTTGACTCTGCGAGCCTTTGTTGCCGCGTTGTATTTTTAATTTCTAACTTTTGAGTCTGTTTTTCTAAAAATTTTCTGTTTGAATTTGCGGAAAGTCCGATTACGCAAAAATCGTTTGGATATTTTTTTAAAACCTCTAGGGTTTGTGTCCCCAAAGAGCCTGTTGAACCTAGGATAACAACGTTTTTCATAGTTTAAATTCTTGAGTATTTGAAAGAGTATGTCAAGAGAGGGATTTGTTATTGACTTTTGGAAGCTATTTTCGTAATATCCAGAGGCTTTATGCAGGCGTTGAGCCGTTATTATTTATTAATAAAATTTCATAGCTAAACGATTACGTGTAAATGAGAAAATCAAAGCTCCCACTATTCGTCTGATTGATGATGAAGGGGAACAGCTTGGAATTATGGCTACGGACAAGGCTTTAGCTCTTGCTCAGGAAAAAGAGTTGGATCTCTGCGAAGTAGCTCCGAATGTAAATCCACCGGTATGTAAGATTATGGATTACGGAAAATATCAGTACCATCAGAAAAAAATCGATACCAAACATAGAAAGACCCAGAAAAAAACAGAGGTAAAAGGAGTAAGGATGGGGTTTAAGACCGGAGAACATGACATGGAGACCAAGGCAAAGCAGGCGAAGAAATTCCTGGAAGTAGGCAACAGCGTAAAAGTTTCATTGATTTTCAGGGGAAGAGAAGCTATGTATAAAGACCTGGCGAAAGAGAAAATGTTGAAGTTTCAAGAGGGTTTGGAAGAATTTTGTTCGATCGAAACTCCACCCAAGGGTCAGGGAAATACATTAATTATGATACTAACACCAAAAAAATCATGAAGCAGAAAACTCACAGTGGATTAAAAAAACGGGTTAAGGTGAGAAAAAGTGGAACTATAAGTGTTCAAAAATCCTGCAAAAATCATTTGCTTGATAATAAATCGAAGAGACAAAAGAAATCATTTAAATCAGGAATGCCTGTTGCGAACGGACGAATACAATCTTTAAGGAGATTGATGCCGGGAAAAATTAGATCGAGAAGAGTCAAAAAAGTTGAAGAGGTCGAAAAGGTTGAAAAGATTGAAGAAGCAAAATAATTAAAAATTTAAATTAAAAAATCATGACTAGGGTAAAAAGTGGCGAAAACGCCCACCGTAGGCACCGAAAAGTTGTAAAGGCTGCCAAAGGTTACAGAGGTCTAAGAAGCAAAACTTTTAAACAGGCCAAAAATGCTGTTATGAAAGCCGGTCAGCACGCTTACGCACATCGTAGGACACGAAAACGTGAATTTAGGCGACTTTGGATTACGCGAATAAATGCCGCGTGCAGAGAACACGGAGTTGCTTATAGCCGTTTTGTTGATGGTATGACAAAGAAGGGAATTGAATTGAACCGCAAAATGTTGTCGGAGTTGGCAGTTCACGAACCCAAGGTTTTTAAAGCGGTGCTTGATGTTGCTATGGGATAGTTTATGTAATTTCGAACGAATCAAAATTATCCAGAGGTTCTCTCCAGGTAATTTCTACGTGTTCCACTTCTGCCGAGGGTGAACCTTCGTGACACCAAGCGATAAAGTCTTCGATTTGGTGTTTTTTCCCCTGTATACAGACTACTACGCTACTATCCGGCATGTTTTTGACAAAACCTTTGAGGTTGAGTGCGACGGCTTTTTCTTGTGCGTTATCTCGGAAAAAGACTCCCTGGACTCTGCCTGTGATTCTGAGCAAAGCTTCTTCCATTAGAATGTTTCTATTATTGCTTCTTCGAGAACAACGTCTTCTAGTGGCTTATCCATACCATCTTTCTCGACGTCTGCCATTTTTTCCACTACATCCATTCCTTCGTATATGTATCCGAAAATTGCGTGCGCTCCGTTGAGCCACGGAGTTCCCGCGCTGGCTTGGACAATGAAAAATTGGCTTCCTCCTGTGTTTGGGCCGGCGTTTGCCATAGAAACTGCGCCGTATTTGTGTTCCAGTCCTTCACCGAATTCATCTGTCAGGTAGGTGTCCGGCCCTTTATAGCTGTGGCCGCCGGTCCCGTTGCTGTTTTCAAAATCGCCGCCTTGAATCATGAAATTATCGATGATTCTGTGGAAAATTGTGTCGTTGTACTTGCCTTCATTGCTTAATTCTATGAAGTTTTTTGTTGTTTCCGGGGCCTGTTCTGTGTAGAGAAGCATTTTGATTTCTCCCAGGTTGGTTTTTAATGTCGCGATTGTGTCGCCTTTTTCGGGAGTTAATTTCATTTCGGTTTGGGTTAAAGGTTTGTCTTCCGGCTGATCGGTTGTTTGTTCGGTGTCAGTGTCTTTTACACACCCGCTTGTAAGCAATGTGAAGATGAGTGTGGTTGTCAGTAGTGTTTTTTTCATGAGTGCTTTGGTTATAATTGCGAAAGCATTTTAGCAGTGGTAGACTGCTACGGCAACGGTTTTAAGGGCAAAATGTAAAATCACAAAATGAAGTATAATTGGTCTATTATTGGCCACGAGAAGCAGTTAAAGCAAATTGAGGCGGATGTTTCTTCCGGAAATTTGGCGCATGCTTATCTTTTGGCCGGACCAAATAGTGTTGGAAAGCATACTGTCAGCCGTAAACTTGCGGGGATTTTACAGTGTGAAAATAATTTTTGCCATAAATGTAAAACCTGTATCCAGATTCAGCAGGGAAATCATATTGATACCGTGGAATTACGCGATAACAAAGAATCCATCAAGCTTGGTGACGTAAAAAAATTAGTTGAGCGCGCTATGATGACCGGCCAGTCGCGGTATAAAATTTTTCTTATTCAAAGTGTTGAGAGAATGACTGTCGAGGCTACAAATAGTTTTTTAAAAATTCTTGAAGAACCTCCCGCGGGGACTGTTTTTATTCTTACCACCAATAATATCCGTGGGCTTTTGCCTACTCTTGTTTCCAGAGTGCGAGTGATAAAATTCAGCAGTGTCTCAGCAACGTATCTGGCCGACAAACTGAAAGAGCTTTATCCTGACAGATCCGACGCAACCATTCGTCAGGCTAGCCTGCTTTCTTTGGGGAAAACCGGCAAGGCTATACATCTGATGGAAAATCCGGATTCTCTTGCGAATTATTTAAAAGTTTACAATGATGTTCAGAATTTTCTTCGGATAAAGAATCGCGTTGATAGATTTTCTTATGTGGAAGATATTGCCGCTGATCAGCGGCAGGTTGATGTTTTTCTGAATATTTTGACTCATGTTTTGCGGAGCAAGGTTTTGGAAGGGGACGGGAATACTGAAAAACATGTAAAAACTCTTTCAAAAATCGAGGAAGCTGGTATGTTTTTGAAGAAAAATATAAATGTTAGACTTGTTTTGGAAAATTTAATGCTTTCCCTATAAATTATGGCAACTAAAGTAGTCGGTATAGATTGTGCTTATTCTTCTTCTGTCGTGGAGATACCTTTTTCAGAAAAGAGTGAGGTTGAAGCGGGGGAAAAGGTAATTTTTAAGGACGAGGAGGGAAAAGAAGAATATGGAGTTGTGAAATATGTAAATCAAGACCCTTTGGATGCCGATAAAATTCTTTTTTTGTCGAAGATTTTAAGAAAAGCCACCGCAAACGACCTGCAGAAGGAGGAAAGTCATCTGGAACAGGTTGATCGGGCTATTACTCTTTGTAAGAAGTTGGTGCAAGAATTAAATCTTGAAATGAATATTTTTCGAGTTGGTTATTCTTTTGACGGAAGTAAAGTGCATTTTACTTTTACCGCTGATGAGAGGGTTGATTTTCGGGATCTTGTGAAAGAATTAGCAAAAAATCTTAAAAAACAAATTCATTTAAGACAAATTGGCCCGCGCGATAAAGCAAAGATTGTCGGTGGTTATGGTAGGTGCGGAAGATCTCTTTGCTGTAATACTTTTTTGGGAAAATTGGTGAGTATAAACATGGAAATGGTTAGGGAACAAGGTCTTGAGAGTAAAGGAAGTTCGAAGCTTTCCGGGGCTTGCGGAAAGTTATTGTGTTGTTTGAGATATGAGGTGGAGGCTTATAAAGAACTTCGAAAACATCTTCCTTCTGTTGGAAGTCTTGTTCGATTGAAAGAGTCTCCGTCCGCGTCAAAAGATGGACTTGTCGTTGCACTTGATGTTCTAAATCAAAAAGCCAGAGTCCAGCTTGGAGAAAAAGAGGATGCTATTGTTGTTGGTCCTTCCGGTATTGATAAAATCATCAAAGAACCTGAATTAAATAAATCATAAGTATTAGTTATGTGGACATACCTCGCAATTCTTTTTAGTTTATTGGTTCTTGTCTCCGTGTTTGGAAGAAGAATTTATTTGTATGTAAGACAACAGAGTGGTCTTAAAAAAGTAGATGTTGATAAGGCAAACGAGAAGGTTGTCGCGGGGGACGAAGAGGTTAGGGAAGGCACAAAAGAGCTTTCAAAATCTGACGAAAAAGATGTGGCTGAACTTTGTAAGAGCGCGCAGTCCGCTTTGAGAGTTGGGAAGGAAGACGAAGCTATTAAGTTTTTTGTGCAGGCGTTGGCTGTTGACGAACTACATGTCGAGACCCAACATAAATTGGCCATGTTGTATATGAAAAAGAAAATGTTTAGCGCGGCTGCCGCGTTATTTAAGAGCCTGGGCGATATAACGGGTGAAGCGGTTCATTATAGCCATCAGGGGCTTGCTTTGTTTCAGCAAAATTTGTTTGAAGAGGCAAAAAATGCGTATCAAAAAGCTGTTGATCTGGATCCGTCCCGTCCCCAAAGGTTTGTCAGCCTGGCTCAAGTTTACAGATCTTTAGGACGGTTGAACAACGCTGTTGTCGCTTTGAATAAGGCTCTTGAGATAGAGGCGGAAAACCTGGATTTCCTGTTTTTGCTGATTGATGTTCAGGCGGAGCTTGGAAATTATAATGAAGCTTTGGAAATTGTCGGGAAGGTTTTGGAAATCGATCCGAAGAACGAAGAGGCTAAAAGCTATGTAAAAACTTTGAAAGCGGAGAGGGAAAATAAAAAAACGGTTTAGGTTTTTTATTCCACTCCTGTTCCTACCAAGATTTTTGCGGAGGTTGCGCGGTAGCTAGTGCTGATGGTTTCCGTTGTGAGATCTCCTTCCGCGTTGGTCAGGTGCCTGTACCATAAAACGTTGAAGCCGGTGTGGGATTTTTCCACCTGTTTTGTTTGGCCGACCAGAAGTTTTTCCGTTTCTATGTAAACTGTCGGACCTGAGCCGTGATAATTTGAAAGGTATGGTCCTTCCATTTCAACAGACCTTCCGTCAGATGTTCCGTAAAATACAAAATAAAGTTCATAATCGTCTTCTGTATAAGCCTGAATGAGTATGTGGTTTTCTGTGTCATTTACAAACCTGAGGTCGGCTCCTCCAAGGTAAATTGTCGCGTCCATACCATGCCCCATAACCTGTGAATAATAAGAAACTGCGTAAGAGTGTTCGTTTCTTTCCACAATCGGAAGTCCCGAAAGCAGAATAGCCCTGTACATTGTTGTGGAGACCTGACAAACACCTCCTCCGTATTCGGGAATTGTTCCTTCAGGCTTTATTACAAGTTCTTTTCTGTAACCTGTTGTTCCGTCCACTCTTCCAAGATTTGTGTTGAAAGAGAATTCTTCTCCCGGAGCCACAAGCGTACCGCTGTGTTTTGTCGCCGCGGTTTTTATGTTGTGAATTCTGTTCGCCGGGGAACCGTAATACGAACTATGGCCGGTTCCTATTCTTTCAACGACCCCAAGAGCCATAAGGTCTTGAGAAATATTGATTTCCGGCTCTATTTCAAGGACCGGAATCGGAACGTCTACAATTTTGTTTTCTACGGCGAGCTCGATTGCTTTTTTTAAATCCTGTCTTTGAATTTCCAATCCATCATTGCCTTTTCCTTCGATTATCACCTCTTCTTCTTCGTTCATGTAGATGTTTACCGGGTCGGGAGGTCTATCGAGCCATTTTGAGATTTCTTCGTCAATAAACACGTCCAGAGCTTCCTGGTTGATTTTTATTGCGATTTTCTTTGCGGTTTCCCCTTTTATAAGCTGTTTTAGTGTTGCTGTTTCTTTTTCTTCAAAAGTTACCCAATCAATGTGGTCAATTAGCCTGACGTACCAGTCGTCGCTGTATATTGGGTCCAGCAGTGTAAATTCGTGCAAAAGCGCTTCTTCTATTTCCGGGATTTGTTCTTCCAGTTTTTCTTTGGTGATTTCGGGCTCTTTTTCCTCCAGTTCCAGTGTAATTTTTTGGGGGATGAACTCTTTCGCAGATGATTTTAGACTTTCTATAAGCGTTTTTTGGTTTAATCTTTTCCCGCTTTTGCCCTCCTCTGTCCGAAGTTCTCCGTTTTCAAAATAAAGTGTTGCTTCTTTTGGTTCCAGTTCTTCCAGCCCAAATGTTTCGTTAATTTTGTTAATTAATTTTTCGTGATCTATTTTCGTCAAAACACTTATCGTTGTGGGTTCTTTTTCTTTGTATCTAAATAATTCGAGAAAAGAGGTTTTTGTGGCATCGGTTTCATTTATAATCTGTATCGTTTCGTCTACCAGAATGTCTACTCCCAGTTCTTCCGGAGTTAGCGGAATTATTAAGTCCCCCAGTTCGATTTCCAACAAAGAGTTTAGGTATTCTTCTCTGGCTTTTTCCAGAATGATTACTGTTTCTTCCGGAGTTTTGTACGAAACATCTATAGAAGAAATTGTTGTTCCCGGGGGAAATTTTCCGTTGATGGAAAATTTTAAGGCAAAAATTCCTATCGTTATTACAACGCCTAAACACAAGCCTATTGCAATTGCGGCCGCAGTTTTTTTAAGTTTAAACATGTTCGTGTGGAATCTTTTTTTCTATAGGTTCTTCTTTGGTGTCCTCCAGAGGCGGATGTGACAATGTTTTCGTTTCCACTCCTTCGGTGAGTACGGTGCTTGGCTTTGTACTTGTGTGCGTGTTCGTTGTCCCGACCCTGCGGGTGCCCGGGAGCTGACTCTGCGAGCCTTTATTGTCGTGTGTTGTGTCGTGGTTTTTTCTATATTTATTTTTCTTTATTCTTTTTATGATTTTTGATCCGCTTGTTTTTGCTTTTTTAGCGGCTTGTGCAAGTTCTTTTCGTGTTTCTTCCCCTTTTTTTGGCGCAATTGATGCTCCCATTACAGAACCTATTGCTCCTCCGATTATTGCCCCCATCAGAACTTTGTCCAGGATATTTCTTTTTTTCTTTTTTTCTTCTCCCATATGTACATATTACCCCTTTTATTTGGCTATTTCTAGGCTTTTTGTCCTTCTAACCACTTTGATTTTTATTTGTCCCGGATAGATAACGTTGTCTTCAATTTTTTTCGCCATATCTTGTGCCATGGCTTTGACGTTTTTGTCTGTGATTTTTTCGGGATTAACATAAACTCTGACTTCTCTTCCCGCCGACATTGTGTAGGATTTTTTTACTCCTTCAAATGAATTTACGGACTCATCAATCGCGCGCATTCTTTCCATGTATCTTTCGATGGAATCCTGTCTTGCGCCGGGGCGCCCTCCCGAAACGGCGTCAGCCGCTTTTACAATAAGCGCTTCCGGAGTTTCCTGTGGTGCCGCATCATGGTGTGTCCATGCGGCATGTATTGCTTCTTCCGGGAATCCATATTTTTTCATTAATTCTTTTGTTAATTTGTCGTGCGCGTCTTTTACGTCCGGGTCCTGATCGATCGCTTTTCCCAGATCGTGTAGGAATCCCGCGATTCTGCAGGTTTTTACATCCAGTCCCATTTCGCTTCCTAGTATTGTGGCTATCCACCCCACCTCCATGGAGTGTTTCATGATGTTTTGCCCATAGCTTGTTCTGTATTGCAGTCTTCCAATAGTTCTTATGAAATCTTTGTCTTTTGAGATCACCCCCATTTTTTTGAGGGCTTTTTCTCCTATTCCGTAGAGCTCTTCATCTGTTTCTTTTTCCGCGAGTTTAATTGTTTTTTTGATCATGTTTGGGTCTATGTCTCCTCTTGTTTTAATTAGTTTTTCTATGGTTTTTTCCGCTATTCTTCTTGTTACCAGGTTGAATGCTGAGAGGCTTATTGTGTTTGGGAGATCGTTGAATACCACTGCGACGTCCAGCTCTTCTTCCAGGGCGAGAATGTTTTTTCCCTCATTCCCCACTATTTTTCCTTTGATGTTGTCTTTTGGGACTTTTATCAGGACTGATCTTGTTTCTACTGATGTTGGGGAACAGAGCCTTTGCATTGATGTTATTAGAATTTTTTTTGCTTGTTTTGGAGCTCTTTCTTTTAAGGCTTCCACCATGTCAGCGAGTTTCTTTTTTTCGTCTTGTTCTAATTCTTTTTGGTATTTATTTAGCACGTTTTCTTTGACCGATTCGGCGCTTTCGCCGGTTTTTGTTGTTAGTTTTTCTTTTGTTTCTTCTTTCGCTTTTAATGCCGCGGTTTTTTTGCTTTGGGTTTCTTCTTTATATGAGACTATTTTTGATTTTATTTCGTTTATTCTTGTTTCCTTTTTTTCGATGTTTTCTTCTTTGGTTTTAAGTGAGTTTTTTATTTTTTCTATTCTTTCTTCCCTTTTTATAATTTCTTCTTTTAGTCTGTGTTTTACGTTGTTTACTCTTGTTGATGTTTCTGACAGGATTTTTTTTGCCTGTTCCCTGCTTTCGTTCAAAATTTGTTCGCATTTTTCCTTCTTTTTTTCAATATTTATAAACTTTTTCTTTTTTAATAGAAAGTTTGTAACCAAAAACCCTGATATAGTTATTAATATTCCGACGACTGTATATATAATTATTAGGCTCATTTTTTTTTAAACATTACGTTGTTCCTTTTAAGAGTATATTCTTTTAAACATTTTTTAAACAGTTTTTGCCCGGTTAATTTAATTTGTTGTTTTTTGGTTAATTTAATTTGTTGTTTTTGGCTAATTAAAGGGGTTGTTAATTTAACATATTTTTATTAAAAGTAAACAACCTTCTACTACTATTTTTAGTATTATATATATATATATTATTTGTTTATAAGAAAATTGTGTTGTTTTGGAAGAAATAATCTTTATAATGCTTATGGCTTTTAACGAAATAGATTATGAAACTTTTTTGTGCTCAAAAGGATTTAGATTATGCTTTAAACGTTGTAAACAAAGCAATAGGTTCGAATAATACCTTGCCGGTTTTAAACAATATTTTAATAAAAGCGGAGGGAAAAAAATTATTTTTTTCTTCTACAAATTTAGAAATTGCTATTAGCTGTTCAATTTCCGCCGACGTTCGTTCTGAGGGAGCGATTACTGTTCCCGCAAAACTTATTACAAATTATGTATCTCTTTTAACAGACGAAAAGGTTGAAGTGAGTGTGGTTGAGGGCGTTAGCTTGGCAGTGAACTCTTCTTCTTCACATACAAAAATTAAATGTATTAGTTCGGATGAGTTTCCTTTGATCCCGAAAGTGGAAAAAGGGCAAGAGTTCTCTATAGGCGTTGATGATTTTTATAAAGCAATTACAGAAACAGTTTTTGCCGCGTCTTTTAACACAACAAGACCTGTACTTTCCGGGGTTTTTGTAAAAACAGAAGGCGAAGAACTTAAAATCGTCGCGACAGACAGCTATAGGCTTGCTGAAAAAACACTAAAACCTTTAAAAACACCAAAGGAGAGTTTTGCTGTAATAGTTCCTGCTAAGACAATGATGGAGTTGGGAAAGATTCTTAGTAAGTCGGACGGGAAAGAGGTGAAAGCAAACGTTTCAAAAAACCAGATTTCGTTTAGCGTGGACGGAGTGGAGCTCATTTCTCGCTTGATAGAGGGAAAATATCCCGATTATGAAAAGATAATTCCAAAAGATTCTAAAACGAAATTTGAAGTTTCTGTTGAGGATTTTTCGTTGGTTTTGAAGAGGGTCAGCCTTTTTGCAAGAGAGAACAATAATAGTGTAAAACTGAGTGTTACGAACGACGGACGCCTGACGGTTTCATCAGAAGAAACAAAAGTCGGAGAGGAGAAAGCGGAGATCTCTGTAAAAGTAAGCGGAGAGAACAATAAGATTTCTTTGAATTCGCAATATCTTCTGGACGTTTTGACATATATTAGTGACGACAAAGTCTTGTTTTCTATGAACGACAAGGCGTCGCCTGCGCGGATTAGTCCTGTTGAAGGAGGGGGGTATGTTTATATTATTATGCCATTAAAGGTGTAATATAAGTTGAAATTATGGAAAATATTATATCCTTTTTCCCAAAGGAAGAGCTTAAGGAAGCTGAGAAGCTTTTTTATAAATCAAAAAATATTAGTTTTTCCGGGGCCGGGAACAGCTCGTCGAAAGCGATGCTGGTTTCGTCGATTTTTCGCGATGAGTGGGAAAATGCGGGAAACATTTTGTGGATAGTCGGTGACAGAGAGGAGCAAAACGAAGTTGTTAAAGCTGTATCTATGTGGGGGGACAGGCCTGTTTTTTTGTACAACAAGCGTCTTGACGAGGAAAGGTTGTCATTTTCGTCAACCGTGGATTTTGAGACGGCTTTAAAGGTGGACGCCGTAGAGTTTGTTTCGAGGATTTGTGTGAATAAAAAAGCGATTTTCGTGGTTGATTTTGAATCTTTGTTACAAGATTTTCCTGACGTTTCTTTGATAATGAAAAGTAAATTTTCGATCAAGGAAGGCGGAGAGTGGGATAGCGTAAGCTTTATTGAAGAGCTTGTTTCTATAGGGTATGAGGCCACAGATCATGAGATTTTACAAAAGGGGCAGTATTATCGGGTGGGAGATAGTTTGTATATTTTTCCCGTTAATGAAGAAGCACCAATCAGAATTAGTATTGGCTTTAGGAAGGTTGAGGAAATTATGCTTGTTGATATTGATGACTATAAAAAAGAGAAGGGGAGAAAGAAGATAGTTGATGTTTTTCCGGTTGAGTTTGACGAAGCCACGCAGGACATAGTTGATATTTTAGGGGAAAAAGGGGTTGTGGTTGAGGACGAGATAGATGTTGTTGATGAGTATTATGATGTTTGGAATTCGTTTATGGAATACGCGTCCAATACATTACGCACCATTTCGTTTACATCGTTTAACGATGATGTGAAAAACCACAAACACTTACATTTTTTATCAGTGCTAAAGTATCGGAGCGGTTATGATATTGCGAACGATTTAAGAGACAAGATAAGCGCTGGTTGGAAAATTTTGTTTTTTACGAAAAATATGGATGAAGCCAGAGGGCTTTTGCGGGATCAAAAGGTTCCCTTTGTTGAGGGGATTTCCCGCGACAAACTCTTCGCGTCCTCGGTTTTTGTTATTGAGGTAAACAAAGAGGATGTTTTTCCGCAGTCTTTTCAGGCTCCAAAAAACAAACTGCTTTTGATTTCCGATATTGACATTTCTTTGGTTAGGGATGAAGGAAAAAAAGTTAGCAGCAGGACGGTTTTTGATGATTTTTTGACCAGCCTAAAGCCCGGGGATTTTGTGGTTCATGCGGATCATGGTATCGCCAGGTTTTTGGGGCTTGATAAAAAGACGGTCGACGAAATTACGAAAGAGTATTTAAAGCTTGGATATGCGGAAAACGACAAGTTGTTTGTTCCAATTGACCAGGCGGATAAGGTAAATAAATATATAGGCTCGGAAGAACTGATGCCAAAACTAACCAGACTTGGAAGCGCGGAGTGGAATACCGTTACGAGTAAAGTTAAAAAGGAAACGCAGAAAATAGCTAAAGAGCTTTTGAAGCTTTACGCGGAAAGGAAGTCCGCGAAAGGATATAAGTTTAAGGTGGACAATAAAAGTCAGGAACAATTTGAGGAAACTTTTCCTTATGATGAGACTCCGGGACAAATAAAGTCTATTGAGGATGTGAAGATGGACATGGAAGGGGGGACTCCGATGGACAGGCTGGTGTGCGGGGATGTTGGGTTTGGAAAAACCGAGGTTGCTTTGCGGGCGGCTTTTAAGGCTGTGCAAAGCGGAAAACAAGTGGCGGTAATTTCACCGATTACAATTTTGGCGGATCAACATTATAAGTCTTTTACAAAAAGGATGGATAAGTTCGGTGTTAGGGTGGAAATGTTAAGCAGGTTTAGAACACCAAAACAGCAAAAGGAAATTGTGGAGAAACTGAAAAAAGGTGAAGTTGATGTAGTTATCGGGACGCATCGTCTGCTTCAGCCGGATATTAAGTTTAAAGACCTTGGTTTGGTTGTTGTTGACGAAGAGCAGAGATTTGGGGTAAGGCAGAAGGAAAAATTAAAGGACTTACGAAAAGAAGTTGATATTTTGACCTTAACCGCGACACCTATTCCCCGGACTTTAAACATTTGTCTTAACAAACTTCGTGATATTACAACCATTACCACCCCGCCGTTTGGGAGGCTACCGATTATTACAGAGGTAAGGAAGTATTCCCCCAGCCTGATACGCGAGGCAATTTTAAGTGAGACAAAGAGGGGTGGACAGGTGTATTTTTTACACAATAGGGTTCAGACGATTGATAGTTTCGCGGATAAACTGCGTGCTCTTGTTCCGGAGGCAAAGTTTATTGTTGCGCACGGGAAGCTTGGGAGTGGGGATTTGGAGGAGAGAGTAATGGCGTTTAAAGATGGAAAGTTTGATGTTTTGGTTAGTTCCACGATTATTGAGAATGGGATTGATTTGGCGAATGCCAACACTTTGATTGTGAATAACGCCGAAAAATTCGGGTTGTCGCAGTTGTATCAGCTGAGGGGGCGTGTCGGACGCGGGAAGGTGCAGGCTTATGCGTACTTTTTATATCATGGGCAGAGGTTGAAGCTGGACGCGAAAAAGAGGCTGAGAGCTATTGTGGAGGCGAGTGAGCTTGGGAGTGGATTTCAGATTGCGATGAAGGACATGGAGATTCGAGGGACCGGAGATATACTGGGGGCCAACCAACATGGAGTTATTAACGTGGTGGGGGTTTCGCATTTTATGAGAATGCTTAACAAGGCGGTTGAAGATTTGAAGGCCGGGCGGATATTTGAAGGGGAGGAAGAGATTTCCGACGTTTCTATTGAATTGCCTATTCCTTCATATATCCCTGATAGTTATATCGTTGATTCCAAACAAAAAATTGGTGCTTATCAGAAACTGTCTTCGGCGGACACTCTGGAATATTTGAAAGAGGTGGAGAATGATTTTGTTGCAGATTATGGGAAAATGCCCCGGGAGGTTTCTAATTTGTTTAAAATTATCGAATTGAAAGTTTTGGCGAAGAAGGCGGGATTGATTAACGTAAAAGCCGAGACTGTTCCGATGAGCAAGGATAAGGAAATAGTTCTTTCTATGTCGAAAAGGGTAAAACCGGCGAATATTATCAGTCTTCTTGAACATAACGCGAAGTGGGTGATTAGTGGTACTAAATTGCGGATAAATATTAACGATCTTGGAGAGAAATGGTTTGAGGGGTTGAGGGTGAGCCTGGATGTTTTGGCGAAGAAGGCAAAACATGGGAAAAGGTAGTAGTTGGGTTTTCGTTCTACGTTGGGAGAGTCCTTTGTTTTTTAAAAAAAGAAGTTTTTACGAGAAGGCATTTGCCAATGGGAAACAGAATTGATAAAATCGATATGATATATACAAGTTTAAATATTTTTTATGAGAGGATTAAATATTGCGATTGATGACGATGCAGATTCAGAGACGATCTGTTCACAAATGGACTCGATACCATTGGGAATCGAGGTAAAAGATCTTAGGAGGGAAGAGTTTGTGGGTTTGTTGGCGGATCGTTTGACCAGTAATTCTCAAACATTTATTAAGAAAACGATGGAGATGTATGATGTTCCTGAGAATGTAATTCTTGACCCGGTAATTCAAGAGATAGTTCAAACACGCATAAGTGCTCGTCGTGCTTATATTATGGACAATCACGGTTCTAGATCGGAGGTGGATGGTGAATTGGTCGAAGAAGCTCGGGAGTTTATTAGGTACCTGGAGGAGACTTTTAAGATTAATTCCAATTAACAGCGAAGTAGTGTTGGAATTTGCTTTTTATTTTAAATATCGAATTGTTTCAGAATATCTGTGTTAGTTTTAACGCGCTAATTATACCACAAAACTGTCAAGGCGGCAGCATTCTTGACAGAGTGTTTAAGTGGTGGCATGCTTGTTTTCCTAATTTAACTCAAAGAATGATAAGTGAAAAAGGGGGTGAAAAAATTTTACTGAAAAAAGACAGAAGCAGGCATGGTTCTCCCGAGTGTATGGAGAGAGAGGCTTTTGTTGAGCTGTTGTTGGTTCAGTTTCAGCGCGAGACTCTTTATTGTGTGAAAAAAACAATGCAGGACTACGACGTTCCGGAAGATGTCGTAGCGGAGCAAAGGATACAGTTCGCAGTTGTGACGAGGTTGGAGTCTTTGGGGGATTCTGCGGAATTGATGGATGCAGTTGACAGAGAATATTTGAGGAAGCTCGTGATGGGTCTTGACAGTTGCGGCTAATTGTTTTTATAATAGTGTACTTTTGAAAGTTCTTTGAAATGTGGGGATGTATTGGTATTCGACAGGATGATTTAGGTTTAATTGATTGCAGTCAGGGGATTACACTGTCTCCCCTTAGATCCGTCAGTGTACGATAAGTGCTAAAACACCTATCTCTGAGTTAGCTGCAAAACTTCGAGCTAGAGAATTTTCTCCAGCTTTTGTTCCTGTACTAGCTTAATTGTCTGACAAATTCAGACACGTCTGTGTTTCCGATATCTGCTGAGTTTCACAGGCGTAAATTAGCAGGTTAAGGTTTGGAAAGTTGCTCCGATTCCAGGCTCAAAAATTTAGGAGATAAGCGAATCCAGTTTTTTGTTTTTCCTCTATTGAATTCGATGAAAAATCAGGAGAAACTATGATTGTAGATGTCGTTAGATCTCATCTCTGGACCCGGGTTCGACTCCCGGCATCTCCACCAATCGCCCGCCGGAGGCGGGCTCTTTGAAAACTTTAAGAAAGTTTTCAATGCTTTCAAAATATAGGTTGTTCGCAAAAATTATGTTCGTCTAGCTTCGCATTTTTTTATCTGCGGGAACCCACGAGACTCGCAGATAAAATGCTACGCGTGCTCACATAGATTTTTGCTCACGGTTAATAAACTTGTTTTAGAGAGGCCCGCTTTTGCCGCTTGCGTCTTCCCAGGGTCTTCGGGGTTTGGGGCTAGGTCCGTCGTTGTCGTATCGTTCGTCTAATTCGTTCGGGGGGTCTTTGGGTCGTCTTCGCAAGATTGTATTAGAAGTGCTTGTTGTTCGTGTTTTTGGAAGGCGACGTGTCTTGGGTGTTCGTCTGTTTTTTTCTCTTTTTTCTTCTTTTTCCTGAAATTCTATTCGCTTGTTATTGCTTTTGTTTGGCTCGGCCAAATGAAAGTGTTTTTTGCCTGTTTTGTTTTTTTCTTCCAGTAATTCAAGTCCTATTTTTTGCAAAAACCCTTTCAGTTTTTTTATTTTTTGGGGAAGACCACCTCGACATTTTTTTATTCCTTCAGCAATTTCATTATAATCAACCCAATTGTTGTATTTCGAAGACAGTGCCAGGAATAATAATACGTCATGAAATTTGTTGGGGATGAAGTCTAAATTTCTTGTTACTTTTTCGTATTGCGTGTCGCCTTTTTTGATTTTCTTTTTGTTTTTTTCTTTTGGAGATTCGGAGGGCTTGTTGATTGGTTCGACGATCAGATAGTGATTACGATGTCCGCCTTTTTTAATCTCTGTTATTTGAATTTTTTTAAGGCCTAATTTTTCCAGGGAGTTAAATAAGGATTGAAGTACGCCGCGTATATTGTTTGTTTTCGTTTGGTACATTCTGCTTAATTCAGATGTTCCAAAATCTTGAACTTCTGCTGTTTTTCTTGCGACATCAAGCATTATACTTCTTTGCCTTCCTTGTTGTAGCTGTGCAGCAAAACTACGTAAAATATCTGCGGCTGATTTTGGCTTTTTTTGCTCCGGTTGAGGGGCTTTTTCTAATGTTGTCTTTACGTGCGAACTGGTTTGTTGGCGGAGTTCATCGGCTTCTTGGCTTTGTGTTGTGGAGTTTTTGTCCGGGGGATTGTGGTAAACGCTTTCAACCGTTCTTTTCAAATCGGGCATAATATTTTTTAACGAATAACAAGAAGAGGAGGATAAAACCCAAAACACAATTTGTCAACATGAAACAAATTAGGCATGTTCCAGTAATTTTGCGGTTTCGTGGGGTTTTTGGTCTGGTTGGCCGATGCCGACATGTTTGAATCCTGCTTTTTCGACGATTTCTTTGTTGAGGAGGTTTCTTCCGTCGAGGATTAGGGGGTTTTTCATTACTGAGTGGAGGCGCTTGAGATCTGTTTGGGCGAATTCGTCCCATTCGGTCAGGATCACGAGGGCGTTTGCTCCGCTTGCCGTGTCTAAAGGGGTTTTACAGAATTCGATATTGAAAGATTCAATCATTTTTTTGGCATTTTCCGTAGCTTTTGGATCGTAGGCGTGGATATATGCGCCTGTGGCCTGGAGTTTTTTTATGATTGTAAGGGATGGTGCTTCTCTCATGTCGTCGGTTTTTGGCTTGAAGGACAGCCCCCAGATTGCGATCAATTTCCCTTCCAGCGCTCCCAAATGTTTTTGCAGTTTTTTGAAGAGGAGATTTTTTTGGTTTTCGTTAATTTCTTCAACGGCTTTTAGGAGAGGGAAGTCGCAGTCAAATTCTTGCCCTTTTTGGATTAGCGCTTTGACATCTTTGGGTAGGCAACTACCTCCGTATCCTATTCCGGCGTTTAAGAATTTTTTGCCGATTCGTTTATCGAGGCCAATTCCTTTTGCGACATCTTTGATGTTTCCGCCTGCTTTTTCGCAGAAGCCAGCCATTTCATTTATGAAGCTGATTTTTGTTGCGAGGAAGGAATTTGCGGCGTACTTGATGATTTCCGCGGTTTTTATATCGGTGAAAAGAATTGGTGCTTCGATTTTTTCATATAATTTTTTCATTATTTTGCGAGCGTTGTTCGTTTCTGTTCCAATGACTATTCTATCGGCCTCCAAAGTGTCTTTTATAGCTGTTCCTTCCCGTAAAAATTCGGGGTTGGAAACTATTTCGAATCCGAAGTCGACGTTTCTTTTTTTGAATTCGGTTTCGATGATTTTTTTGCAAATTTTTCCGGTTCCGACGGGTACTGTCGATTTATTTACAAAAACTTTCTGATTATTCGCGTGTTTTCCGAATGTTTCCGCTACTTCTTTTACGAATTGTAGATCAGCGTCGTGGTTTTTTCCCATAGGTGTGCCAACGGCTGAAATTACTATTTCCGCGAATTTTATCGCTTTTTTCGCGTCAGTGGTGAAATTTATTTTATTTTTCCGGACCATTTCTTCCAATCCCGGTTCATAAATCGGAATAATGCCTTTTTTTAGATTTTCGATTTTTTCTTCATTTACGTCTACACAAATAATCTCGTGCCCGATTTCCGCGAAGCACGTGCCTGTTGTCAGCCCAACATACCCTGTTCCAATAATTGCGATTTTCATGATGTTGACACTATCAGAGTTGTTTTTGAGTTTCAAGAAGAGGGGGGTTGACAAAAACAGGGATTTTCGTAGAATACACCCCTTGTGATTAACTATTTGGACTTATGGGAGAAGGAACGCGAAAATTTGTGAAGAGGTTGAACGAGAAAGATCTTTTTGAAGTGATTTTAAGGGAAGGTATTTTTTATCGTCCCATAGAAATTTTGCAACTTCTCGACGATAATGACCCGAAAGTTTTGGAGATTTTTTTATCGGTGAGAAAAAGGCTGGAACAGGAGTGTCTGGAAAAGGGTGAGGGAAGGGGGGCGAAGGAGGCAGAGAGGCTGTTGAACGCTTTTAATAACGCTTGTAGGAGTGCCGGGATACTTAGTGGAGGGGAAGTGACGATAGCACGATTAAACGTAGTGAGGAGAGTTCCTAGGGACCCTGAACCCTCTGAGGAGATAGAGAACTTAATTGAGAAGTTTCACGATCAAATAGGGGATAGCGGAGAATTTAAGAAGTCTGGCGGGAAAAAACCCAGAAAATAAGACCTAAGAGCAGGGGTTGGCATGCTGGTATTGACATAATTTATTGGTTGTGGGATAAAGAGGACCTTTTTAAAGTTAAAAGTTTATGGATTTATATGTTGAAAAGCAATGTGTGGATAAGATGAAAGGAGGCGACGGTAAGCAGTTTTTGTCGTTGCTGGACGCGAATTTTGTGGATGTTTATATGTACGTGGCTCGTCGTGTGGGTGATAGGGCGGAGGTTGAAAAAATTGTGAGGCTGACTTTTTTGGATGCTCTTGGGCAGATTGGCAATACCCCTACGGATGTTTCGTATTTGATTTGGCTTTATAGTCTGGCGAAGCCGCGGGTTTGGGATTATATCGCGAAAGGGTCCGCTTCCGGCCAGAGCGGTCTTGTTACGCCTTTTGATTTGGAAAAAAAGGAAAACGAGGAGGTTGTGGGGAGGGTTGATAAAATGATGAAAAAATTATCTCTCGAGGAGTGGGAGATTTTAAGATTGAAGTTTTTTGAAGAGGTTGCGGATGGAGATCTTATTGCTGTTTTGGGCATTGAAGAAGGGAAAGTGGGGAAGAGGATTTATCAGGTTTTGAAACGCGCTCATTTTTTGCTTTTTGGTGAAGAAGAGGGAAGAAAAAAAGTTTATTTTGGGAAATTGAGCGGGCTTTTTGAAAAAGTAAGGAGGCTTGAGGAAGTTGAAGTTCCCGAAGTATTGAAATTAAGCTTGAAAGCTGATTTTACAAACAGGATTGAAAGGAAAAATTTCGCGATTGCCGGTGAAGTTGTGGAGGAGAAAAAGCCGTTTAAAGTTAAAGAAAAGCTTGTTGGAAAGGGATCGAATGATCCCGCGAAAATTTTTGTTGAGGCGGTTAAGGAAATGAAAGAGAAGGAAGTGGAGAAAAGGATGCGTCAGCAGGATGAGCTGGACAGAAGGGAACGGACGTATGATTTTCTTGATAGGTGGAAAGGCGTTTTTGCTCTTATTCCTCTTGTGCTTTTTGTGTGGATTGTAATTTTTGTTGTTTTACATTTTGGAGATTTTATTGGAGGTGTAGAGAGAGGGTATCCGAATTCCTGTGAAATTGCGGTTGATTTTGATGGTGATTTTAGTGACGGGGTGAGGAGGGGTGTTGATGTTGGGATTACGAATAGGATTTGTGATTACTTTGAGGTTTCGGAGATGCAGATTGTTTATGTTGATGAGCGGACTGTGAATGTTGAGGTTGACGTTATCGACTGGTTTCTGGAATATGAGTTTGTTAGAAAAGATAACGAATGGCGAATTCAAAAATATGCAAGAACTCCTTATAGCAACCAAGAATCCGGGCAAGTTTAGTGAAATAACTGAAATTTTTTCGGCGGCTGAAAGTTGGCCTTTTGAGCTTGTTTTTTTGGGGGGGCTGGATGTTTCTGATGATGATTTTGTTGAGGATGGGGAAACTTTTGCGCAGAATGCATTTAAAAAGGCGCGGTATTTTGCTGATAAGTTGAAGATGCCGACTTTGGCTGAGGATTCGGGGATTTTGGTTGATGTTCTTGGTGATGAGTTGGGCGTAAAAACCCGGAGGTGGGGTGCTGGAGAGGGTGCGAGTGATGAGGAATGGATTGAGTATTTTATGAAGAGAATGGAGGGGGAGGTTGATCGCGGGGCGAAGTTTGTTTGTAGCGCGTGTTTTTTGGATGGTGGGGTGGAACGATTTTTTGAAGGGGAAACCCGTGGAATGATTACCGAAAAATTAATGGCTCCGATTAAACGCGGTTTGCCTTTGAGTTCATGTTTTTTGCCGGAGGGGTGCGAAAAGGTTTATGCGGCGCTTGAAGAAGAGGAGAAAAACAGAGTGAGTCACAGGGGAAAGGCGATACGGGTTATGAGGTCATTTTTTGATGCTGATCAGAAGTCCTGATCCCAAGTGGAGCGTGTAGTTTTTCCAGTTCGGGTTGTTTTTTATGTTGTCGAAGTATTCTTTAAGGTCTTTTTTATGCGAAATTGCGTTGTCGGTTATTATCATTCCTCCTTTTTTGATGCGGTGTTCGATGGTTTTGAAATAATCTATATGTTCATATTTGGTGGCGTCAAAAAAGGCCATGTCGAGATGTTTGGGCTCTTTTGGGATCGCCTTAGGGGCATGTCCCAGGATGAGGGTAATATATGCGTTGAGGCCTGAGGATGAGAAGGTTTTTTTGGCGAGGTGATATCGATCTTTTTCGTGGGATTCAATTGTGTAAAGATGTCCTCCTGTGTGTGAAAGGGCTTCCGCGACCCATAGACCGGAATATCCGTTGGAAGTGCCGATTTCCAGAATGGTTTTAAATTTGCGGTTTTTTATCAATAAGTTTAAGAATTTTCCGGTTTGCGGAGAAATGTTGAAATATATTTTTCTTGTGAGCTCTAATTCTTTTAACAGATTTGAAATTTTCTTTTTCATATGTGTAAGGAACTGCGGATTGTTTCTGCGAGAATTTTAAAACTTCTTGAACACTTTGAACAGAGGATAAAAATTTCTTATTCCCGGATTATGTTTCTCGCGACAATAACCGTGAAGAGGGCCATTAAGGCGGCGCCGATGAAGCTTTCGAAGGCCGCTACGAAGCGCATAGCGCCGATTGCGTGGTAGTCTCCGTATCCGAGAGTTGTAAATGTGACTATTGAAAAATATAAAGAGTTCCAGAACGAGTGATAATTCAGAGGTTCGTTGTGGAAGAGAAGACTGCTGTTTATTGTGTATAAGAGTGCGCAAAGAATCATTACCAATCCCGAAGCGATCATGACTCTTATAAATGAAGTTCCGTATTTGCATAAAAGATCTCCAAATATAAAGTTTATCCATCTCAAAGGGTGTGCCACGCTGACAATTTTTCTTTTTGAGCGCATTTCTTTGTAGTGGAAATGGTCGGCCAGATCGTGAAGCGAAGAATTTTTATACATTTCTTTGATTTGTTTGTATTCGATTGACGCGAAGTGGAAATTTTCTTCTTTTTCGGATTTTAATTCTTTTCCGAAAGTTGTTTTTTGGTCGACTATTGTCGTTGAATTTGTCAAATCTTTAATTATCGTGTCGACGAAACTGCAACTTATTAATTTTGCTCCGTTTAAATTCATTCCCGCGCAGTCTGCTTCCTGAAAGCCACAATTGTTTAGAGTGGCGTTTTTGAATTCCGCGTGGGTTAAATCTGTGTTTTCAAAAACGCAGTCGTGAATTTTTCCGTCCTGAAAATTACAGTGTTTGAGGATTGCACCCTCAAAATGGATATTTGATAGAATAGCCAAATTTTCTGTGTATTCGCCGTCGTCTTCCTGGATGGGGACTCTAAAATCGAAGCCGGAAAGGTTTATTCCCCGTAAATCGATTTCATCTTCAAGCTCTTTGTCGTTTATTCCAGGGAAATTTCTAATTTTTTCTTTAAAGAGGACCGGACTTAAATAGCATCGGGAATTTTTGATGATTTTGATCAGCTTTTTTCCTTTTGGCGTAGTCCATCTATGCTGAAGTTCTTCTATTTTTTCTTTTGTGTAGAGCATTTGGAATAATGTTTTCGCTACAATTTGATCGGTTTATTATACCACAAAACAGCCCCAACGACTAGAGGCAAAGTCATGATTTTTGAGTAAGGGCGCGGAAATGTTATTTGTCTTTATCTTTCTTATCTGTTTCTTCGCTTTCTTCCACGATTTTTATTTCTATTGCCGATTGGGCGCTATATCCGAGACTGTCTATAACTTTTGCGATAATCAGGTGGCTTGATCCTTCTTCCAGGAATTTGGAAATATTTAAGTACCCGTTATATGGGGCGGTTGTTGTGAAGAATTCTTTTTTGTCATCGAGGTAGAATTCGACTTTATCGACTTCATTTTTTGCTTCAACATCAACTTTTACCTGGAAATTTCCTGTTGCCAGAAGGCTCTGGGAAGTTGGATCAGTGATTGTTATTGATGGGGCTGAGGCCGCTGTTTTTTCTGTGTGAATGTCGTCATATGTTGTTGGAGGAACACCGATTCTTACCCCGTTTACTTCTCCGGAGGCATCGGTATTTTCGTAATATGCTTTTATTTCGCTTGCCCAGTTGAGCATGTCGGCTATCGGTTCGTAATTTTGGAAAGTGACTTCCTCGATTGCTTCTTCCGGTGTGTATTCCGTTGCGAGCAGTCCGGAAATTTTGTCTATTTTTACTATGAAAAAGATATTTTCTGTTTCTGTTGGAATGGAAAAGCTGGGAAATATTTCAGTTACGATCATAGAGGAGGGAGTGGAAGGTCCCGGAAGATTTCCTGAAGCCTTGGAGATTTTAACGTGTTTGATTCCTTCCGGCTCTGGGAAAGGTTCCGCGGGAATATCTTTTAAGGCCTCTGTCATAACTTCATTGAAAATGGGGGCGGCGGCGTCATAACCATTTGCGTTGTATCCGAGGCCGGCTCCATCGGTGTTTCCAACCCAAACGCCTGTTACGATGGTTGGGGTGTAGCCGATTGTCCATGCGTCCGAGGGTCTTACGCCTCCGCTGGAGTCTTTTTTGTTTTCTTTTGTGGAGGTTCCGGTTTTTGCCGCGTTTGGTTTTCCACTTATAAATAGTTTTGACCCTACTGCTTCTCCCTGATCGGAAAGAATATCGTTTATCAAGTAGGCTATTTGTGGATCCAGGACTTCTTCAAAATCTTTTTGTACACGTTCTTCCAATACATCTCCGTTCGCGTTTTCAATTCTTAAAAAGCCTGTCAGTTCCGGTTTTTTCCCGTTGTTTGCGAAGGTGCCAAACGCCGTGACCATTTCTATTAAAGGAATTTCTCCCGCTCCGAGCGCGAGCGGGTATCCATAGCTGTGTGCTTTGTTTAATGTTGTGATTCCCATGTTTTCCGCAAGATCTATGATGTTGTCTTGTTCTCCGGCAAGAAAGTAGGTTTTTATTGCGGGGATATTTCTGGATTGACCAAGCGCCCGCCTCATAGTGATTTGTCCCTGCCATTTGCCGTCGTAATTTTCCGGGCGGTCGCTTCCGAGTTTTGTTGGAATGTCGTAAATGACATTTCCCGGGGCGTACCCGTTATAGAATGCCTGTGCGTACACGATAGGTTTGAATGAGGATCCGGGTTGTCTTGGTCTTATTACCACATTTACGTTTCCATCTATTTCTTCGTTGAAATAATCTCGTGATCCGACCATGGAAAGGATTTCTCCTGTTTTTGCGTTGATTGATAAGATCGCAAGATTGTTTGCGCCAAATTTTTCTTCATTTAATTCTCCATATTCTTCCGCGACTTCTTCCGCTTTGGCTTGAATATCCGGGTCGATTGTTGTGTATACTTTTAATCCTCCCTGTTCAACCACGTCTTTTCCGTATTTGTCTTCCAGTTGTTGTTTTACGTAGAGGACGAAGTGAGGGTGTATTATGGCTTCTTTGTAGTCGTTGAATTCTATTGCCTGCAATTCGTTTAGAGCCTCCTGCCGTTCGTCCGCTGTTATTGTTCCGAGGTCTGTCATGCGTTTTAAGACTAAATCTGTTCTTCCCAGGATGTAGATGCTTTCTTCGTTCCCGAGGTCGACATGCTGGCCGATCAGGCCACGAATGTATTCTTCTTCTTCGAGATCTGATTCTTCATCAATATTTCTATAAGCGAGTTCTTCTTCCGTAAATTCTATCAGGAGATGGGAAAATTTATTATTTCCGTATGGATTGTAGCGGCTTGGGGCTTGCGGAAGAGACGCAAGAATTGAGCTTTCCGCGAGCGTAAGGTCTTTTGCGTCTTTATCGAAATAAACCTCAGATGCTTTTTGGCATCCATACGCATTGTTTCCGTATGGGATTCGGTTTAGATATAATTCCAGGATTTTTTCTTTATCATAAACGCGTTCAAGACGTATCGAGAGGATTAACTCTTTTATTTTTCTTGTGTAAGTTCTTTCGGACGAAAGAAAGGTGTTTTTTACATATTGTTGGGTAATCGTGGATCCTCCTCTTGGAGCACCGATTCTAAAAAGTTCATACAATACGGCTTTTGCGATGGCGAATACATCAAATCCTCCATGTTGCCAAAATTCATCATCTTCAATTGCGACTGTCGCAGCTGTTAAGTAGGGGGAAATTTCTTCGTATGGAATTTGTTCTCTGTTTTCTTCACCATGAATTGTGTACAGGAGATTTCCTTCCCGATCGAAGATTTCCGTTGATTGTGCTGCGGTCAGGTTTTCCAGGTCCACTACGTCGGGCAGGCCTATTGATAATATCGCGATCATTCCTCCTATGGTGATTGTTCCAAGAAGGAAAAGGCCAATCAGTACTGTGAATACCCAGAAAGCTATTTTTTTGTAAATACTGACCTCTCTGTGTGGTAAGAATCTTTTTAGCATACGAATGTGATACTACTTTTTTTTGATATGGAGCGCAAGAGAGCATTGTTTCCCGAATCTTTCCAGGAATTCCGTTTCGATGAGGCGGAATTTTCCAGGATCTGTCGCGTATATGCTTAGTGTTCCTATGAATTTCCCGTTGATCATTAAAGGAATCAGGATTAAAGTTTTGAATTTGTGGGATTTTACGAGTTTTATTCCCTGGTGTTTTGTTGAGGCATCAATGTTCTGGATTATTATTGGTCTGCCGGTTTTGAAGGCGTCTTCCGCGAGACTGTTTTCCAGGGTTATTTTGCTTTTGTCCAGCCATTTGTGATTAACGCCAAGACAGGATAGAAGCCTTAAGGTTCTTCCTTTTGGCTCCAGGAGTCTGAGTATCGCTCCGTCACATTTTGTGAGCATGCAGACGGCGCTTACTATTAATTTTGCGACTTTGTCTATTTTTTCCTCTGACGTGGCAACGTCCGCGATTTCGTTCATATAATCGGCTTGTCTTTTTTGGATACCGAGCTCTTTGTATGCGTCCTGTATGGCTTCAAATCTTTTTTGGAGTTCGGTGTTAACTTTTTTTCTGTCGGTTATGTCGTTGTAGATGATGAGGTATCCTTTGGATCTTCCTTTTGAATCGGTTACTTTTGTTATGGAGAGCGAAACATCTATTTTTTCGCCGTTTTTGTGGTGGCGTTTTGTTTCGAAATTGTGGATGAATTTTTTCTTTTCAACTTCACTGATTATTTTTTTATTTTCTTCGGTAAGTTTTTTTGGGACGATGAGTGGTGATAATTTTTCGCCAAGAACCTCTTTTTCTTTGTATCCGAATATTTTCATGGCGCCCGCGTTCCATATCTTGATGTGATGGGTCTTATCCAGGATTACAATTGCTTCTGTTGAATTTCGGACGATTTGTTCTGAGATTCTTTGTTGTTCACGGTGTTTTTTTACCTGTGTCAGGTTTATATGCATGCCATAAGTTCCTCCGGTGTCGGTTGGCGCGCCAATGACTAGAACAGGAATTTTTTTCCCTTGTTTTGTGACGTATGTTGCTTCGTATTTTGAAGCTATGCCAACAGCCCTGAGCTTGTGGTGTTTGGTAATAGTTCTTTTGCTTTCTTCGTCAAAACAAAAGTCGGAAGGCTGTCTGATGCATTTTTCCAGGGAGTAACCCGTTGTTTCTTGGTAGACCGTGTTGGTATATATTGTTTTGTGGTGCTTGTTTCCGATCCAAAAACAGTGATCCATAGCGTTTGCAAGTCTTATCGAGTGCCTGTATTTGATAATAGTGGCTTGTTCTTTGGGTTTTAATGTTGATTTTATAATTTTAAATTCTTTGTAGCCGACCAGCTTCAGTAGTTTATTGTCGTCACGACCCAATTTATCCGTTAACTGCATGTTTGTGAAAATCCCGATTGTGCCGCCATTTTCAGTGGGTGTTCCGTTTACCAAAACCGTGATCATTTCTCCGTTTTTTTTGATTATAGTTGCTTCGTATTGAGAGGATTCTCCCTTAGTTCTTAGTTTGTGATGTTTGGCTACGGCTTTTTTGCTTTCCTCGTCAAAACAGAAGTCGGAACGTTTGCCAAGACATTCTTTTAAAGAATACCCGCTGACTTTTGAATAAACAGGATTAGTGTAAATAGTATTGTGTTTTTTGTTGCCGATCCAGAAGCATTGATGCATTTTGTTCGCCAAGTTGATATGTGAGGCGACGTCGATAATTGATTGTTTATCTTTGACCGAAAGGTCCTTTATTGTGTTGAAATCTTGTTCTCCAACTATTTTTTTGAGTTCTTTGTCGATGTACTCATATGTGTGCTCTCTGTCCCGACCCTGCGGGTGCCCGGGAGCTGACTTTGCGAGCCTGCGTTGTCGCGTTATTTTTTCTCTTTGCTGTGTGCCTGGTTGTTGCGTTTTGTTTGTAGTAAATTCCATATATGGCTTGTAAAAGGCAATCACATAATCAAGGTTTAATTGCTAAATGTCAACAATAGTTGTCTAATCTCCTTGACAGGTGGCCTCAAAGTGTTTAGAGTTGCTTTCCATGATTAAGTGGGGAAGTTGACTAACTGTATTTTAATGGAAAAAGGTGATGGTGATGCGGATGCGGGCGTTAATCCCAGACATTTGCTGGAAACTACTCTTATCGATATGGTTGAGTTGGGGAGTGGTTGTGCGGGGGATTGCGTGGCTTGCGGGGCCTTTCGAGAGGAATATACGGTAGAGGAGCGCAAGGTTTGTCCTATTACACCGGAACAATTAGAAGAAAATATATCTCAGGAGATTGTTGATGGTCGTACAGGAACGAGATATCGCCTGGTTGATTTATTTCGTAGATATATGACTACCGGGGTGGATATGGAGCCTTTGGAGTCTGATATATTTAATGAAGCCGCTGAGTTGATTTATGAGTTAAGCGATAGAAAGTCAAGGATGGTTGCTATTAGCCATGGGCTTAGGTGTAATGAAGTTCTTGATGAAGAGGGAAAAGTAATAGATTGGGTTCCCAAATCGGATCAGTTGACCAGGTTGGAAAGATTGGTTCAGTTGATGTTGGAAGATAAAATACCACTTTTTGTTTTATCTATGGATTCGGCGCGGGAGAAAGGTTTGATGGGAAGAAAGGCAAAAGAGTGCGATAGATTATTAAAAAAACTGGATGATCGAAATAGTCCTTTTATGAAAAGAGTCAGGTTTCAGGCACAAATGCAGCAGAGGGAGGAGGAGTTGGAAGATCCTGTTCAGCAGGAGACTGAAGAACAATGGGTTGAGCGACTGGCAGGGGTAAAGAAAGCCATTTTAAGATCTGTGCACGGGAAGATTCAAAGAGGGATCGAGTTGAGTGATGAAGAATTAGTGATAAAAGAATATCTTAAGTTAAAAAGCGATCTTAGAGAGGCTGTGGTGGAGGCAAACGCTAGAAGTTACGCGGTGACTGTTTGTGCTCTTCGGCCGGCGATTGAGGCCGGGAAGAGAGTTGCTTTTTCTTTGCAGGGGGATAAGTTCGAGAAGAGTCCGGTTTATGTTGGAATAACATATGAAATTTTGCAACGTATGTATAATATTCTTCAGAAAGAATATGGTGTTACCGGAGAGAAATTGTATGAATTAATCTCGCAAATAGACATCCAACCTCCACGTTTTTATACCGGTTCGGGCAGGGCGAAAAATTTATTGGATATTGATGAAGATAGAGCGTGTACCGTGATTCCGGATAAAAAGTTTGTTAAAGGACCGTTTCGCGGTGATCCTTTTAAAATAAATCGTGGACGTGTAAGGCCGGACGGGACTCTTGGAATTCAGTTGTATCGCCCCAAAAGAACTTATAACGATACTGTTGATCCAAAGGACAACCCCTGGAGAGCTGTTGATTTAAAGGAGCAGATTTTTGAAACGGTTGAAATAGCTGAGCCGGAGAATTTTTTGGAGAGACTGGAGTTTAACGCGGAGCCTCGTTTTGTGGCAACTCCGTCTGAACAATGGGTGGAGGATGTGAGTGGAATTTACCCACTGTCTTGTGTAGATGATGATCAATTTTTGAAGGAACTTGTTGAAAAGGTCTCTTTATATTTTGATTCTGCTGGTGATGATCTTGACTATTGTGGTGAAGATTTACCCGTTTGGCTTAAGAATTTGCGTCAATATATTGTTGAGGCTTTGATTTCCGATTTCGAAGTTGAAAGTTTTGGTGAGGAGGGAAAATCTTCTGAGGAAATAAGAAAAGAATTGGCGAATAGAATTATTGAGATGCATACTCCTGTTCTCGGGGAGGAAAATAAGTCTCAAGCTGGGGAGATGGGAAAGATTTTGGCGATTCAGGCTTTGTTAAAAGAGTTAGGTGTGAATATTGAGCTGGAGGACGAGTTTTAAGAATTATTTTCCTCTGATTTTGCCGCCGAGCGATTCGAGGTTTTTGAAGATTGCTGATTGGGTTTTTGCCATATCTTTGTCTGTGAGGGTCCGGTCCGGAGTCTGCAGGACTATTTTGAAGGCGACCGCTTTTTTGTCTTTTTCCAGGTTTTCGCCTTCGTAGATGTCGAAAAGCTCGACTTGTTTTATTAATTCTTTGTTTGCTTTGAAAATAGCTTCTTTTATGGTTTTGATTTCTTTGGTTTTGTCGACTATCACTGAAACGTCTAGGAGAATGCTTGGGAATTTTGGTAATGATTTGTAGCTTCTGAGTGGCTGGTCGAGCAAAAGAGCTTTCGTGAAATTGAGTTCAAATATTGCGATTGAATATCCATCCAGTTCGTGATTTTTTTGGACCTGTGGATGCAGGGTGAATACGTGCGCTAGTGTTTCACCGCTTTTACCTAAATATGCCAGGGCTTTTGTCGGATGTCCGTATGGGCAATTTTTGAGATCGTTTACCACTTTGACCTTTTTTATATTGAATTTTTCGAAGAATGCCTCCACCGCTCCTTTTGCTGTGTAGAATGGATCGTCGCTTTTACCTTTTTTTAGAATTACTCCGCCGACGTATTTTTCTTCTAATGGGAAATATTCGCCGATTTCTTTGTAAGTTCGGCCGATTTCGTAAATTTTGAAATTGTCGAAATATTTTATGTTGAGTTGTAGATTTTTGAGTAAGTTTGGTGAGAGAGATGTTCGTAGGTGAGTTTGGTCTTCAGATAAATAATTGAGTAATTTGACGTGATTTTTTTCGTCCAGTAAACAGTTTTTAACTTCTTTTTCTCCGTAAAATGAGTAATTGTAGACTTCGTCGAAGCCGAGCGCGTACGAGAAGAGTTCTCTTGCCCGATGTTTTTTGAATCTTTCGGTGTTTTCTTCCGGTAGGCGGGTTGGAAGCATTGGAAGTGTGGAGGGGATGTTTTCGTATCCGTAAATTCTTACTACTTCTTCTATTAAGTCGTCTTCGATTAGTACGTCTTTTGTTGAACGGAAGGACGGAACTGTGACTTCGAAGATGTTTTCGCTTCGCTGCCGCGTGTTGCTTGAAACTTCGAATTCCAGACTTTCCAGGATTTTTTTAATTTCTTTGTCGGAAATGTCTACGCCGATTTTTGAGCGGGTTTTATCGGTATTTAGTTTAATTTTTATTGGTTTTTTGTTGAATTTTTCGGTGTCGGTAATAGGTCCCGCTATTTTTGCATTCGGGCAGATTTTGAGGATTATTTCTGCTGCTCTTTTGATCGCGAGTTCTGCCATGTGTGGATCCAGAGATTTTTCGAATCTTTGTACCGCGTCAGTTCGGATTCCAAGTTTTGTTGATGATTTTCTGATGGACGTGGCATTGAAATTTGCGGATTCCAGGATGATTGAAGTTGTTCCGGAATTTATTTCGCTGTTTTCTCCACCGATTATGCCGGCAACCGCTACAGGTTTTTCGTGATCGGCGATTACGAGCATATTTTCTGTGAGTTCGCGTTTTTTTCCGTCGAGTGAGGTGATTTTTTCACCTTTTTTTGCGCGACGGATTATTATTCCTCCCTTTATATAGTTTTTATCGAATGCGTGCATTGGTTGTCCGAGTTCTGTCATCACGTAGTTTGTGACGTCAACGATGTTGTTGTGGTTTCCGTGTCCGGTTGCTTTTAGGCGTTTTTTTAGCCAGGGGGGAGAGTCTTCAACTTTAATATTATTAATAATTAGTCCGCAGTATCTTGGGCAAAGGTCATAATCTTTGATTTTTACGTCGATTGTTTCTCCTTTTTTTGGAGGAGTGAATTTTGGTTTGAGTTCTTTGAATTTGTATCCTTTTATTGCTGAAATTTCTCTCGCGATTCCGTAGTGTCCCCAAAGGTCTGGGCGATGAGTTAGTGATTTGTTGTCGAATTCGATCACGGTGTCTGTTCCTCCAAAAAGTTTTGCGAGAGGAGTTCCCGGAGTTGGCTTTTGCGCCGAAAGATCGAGAATATCTTCAGGGCCTTCGTCCGGATTTTCCAGGCCTATTTCGGCGCTTTGGCATATCATTCCATAGCTTTCTTCTCCACGGATTTTTGCTTTTTCGAGTGTGACCGGTTCACCTTCTCCATGCCATCGTACTTTTGCTCCTGGTAGAGCGACCGCGACACACATTCCTTCTCGTAAATTTTCTCCTCCGCATACAATTTGATGGGTAGATTTGCCTACAGAAGTTTTCGCAATTTTTAATTTGTCCGCATTTGGGTGGGGGAGTAGTTCTGTTACATGTCCCACAACCATATTTTCGAATTTTTCCGTGTCGTTTATTACGCCCTCTGTCTCGGCGGTTTTCAGCGTAAGTTCGTCCGCCAGATCACGCGGATCCGCATTCTTTGGAATTTCAACGAAATCTTTTAGCCAATCAAGT
>JAUVQE010000059.1 GCA_030598325.1 Nitrospirota bacterium
ACCGGCAGAATTAAAAACTCTGTTTGAAAACCTTTTGGCAACAAACATTTCAACCGATCAAACAATCGCGACTATAGAAAAAAACTTCAAATCTGACAAAAGTTTAATAGAATCAATAACCAAAACAGTTCTAGCCAGAAAAGATTTATTTCAAAAATTGTCCACGACAAGCATCGCAACACTTTTAAATGCGGCCGATAACGCTACCAAAATTTTCGAGCAACTGGACAACAGAAAAAAATCAGGACTTCTGTTCACACAATTGAACCCTGAATTAAAAATCAAAGTTTTTCATTCATTAACATTGGACCTGAAAGATCTGGATGGAATCGCACTAGAAAATCTGGTTTTATTTGCCTATGCAAACCCAAATCATTTAAACACCCTGATCCCAGCATTGATTAAAAACCCAAAGTTAATCGGAAAAATCGGACTCGCCGGATGTATCAAACTCTTAGTTGAAACTTTCGGAAAAACAGGACAAGAAAAGTTACAAGAACAACTTCTTACGAACATTTCAAATGCAAACAAACTTTCAATTTATCGAATAAAATCAATCGATATCAAAATCAGATTGGCAATTTACGAGAGTTTCAGTATCGAGATGAAGAAAAAAGTTGAAAAACCTAAAACCGCAGACAAATTGCGAAAAGAAAATCTGGCTTCACTGAAAAAAGAAAGCGCAGAGTATTTGGAAAAACACAAAACAGCAGAACAAAAAATCGCCTCAGTACCTGGACTCGACATCGTCGGAAGAGACATCGTGTTCAATATTGCCGGAGTAAAAAGAAGTTTCAAGAAAAGTTCAAAATTCTTAAAAGAATTGGCAAACCCGAAATACGACTCAGCTCTGAAAGTAAAACTGGCTTGTTACGAAGAACTTTTACAGATTATCAAAAAAGACGAAAGTTACAAAACAGGCAAAAAATATAACTGGCACAAAATTGCAAGCAACGAAAAATACGCAACATCAAACGCTGAACTGGACGCGAGCATTGCAAAATATTCAGAATCTATCACAACACTCAACAAAGGAGACAAAGCCCCGGACAAAAGAACTATGGCTGGAAAAGCAACTATCACCCCAACAGCCACTCCTGCGAAAGCCGGAACAACACCAACAAAAGCCTCAAAGGAAGCGCCCACTACCACACCACAACCCAACAAAGAAGTTCTTTCACTCCTAACAAAACAAGGAGTCAGAATTATTCCACCCACCGGAACAACACTTCCGCTTTTGAAAGCAACAGAAGCTCTCGATGGATTACGAGAACCTATTTATGACATCCAGCGTGCAATCATGAAAGCAACAGATCTAAATAAACTCACAAAAGTCCTAACAGAAAAAGGAAAAATAATTAGAAATTACATAGGAAACACGCTAAACCTCAAAGAAGTACAAATCGAAATCACAGTAAATGTGACAAAAAAACTCAATGGTGAAGAAACAACAATTTCCAAAACAATCGTCTGGGATCAAAACAACACAGAAAACGGAGGATTTGGAAAAATCGATGACAGTTGGCTACTTGGAAAAAAAGGAAAAACAACCTATAAAAGCAAAGCGGAGCTCCTTCTTGCATTAGCCGGCGGAGCACCCACAAAACCCGAACCAAGCGCGCCTGCCGAAAAACCAGCAAAGAAACCGGCCAAAAAACCGGTCGCTACTGCCAAAAAATCAAAAATGGTAAAAGGAGCTGTATTCTCTAAACCGGTAGCAAAACCAACCAAAAAACCAAAAGAAATCATAGCCCCAACAGAAACAGAAGCGATCACAAAAACAATAAAAAAAGTCCAAAGCATCGCAACTGGATTGGGAAACTCAATAGATAAATCACTGAGCAAAACACTGGGAATAAACACCAGCAGAAAAGTCGAAATCAGCACAACACCGGAAGGTTCCGGCATGTATCCGATCTACGTTGACGGACAAAAATCCAACTACATCGTTGGGATTTTCACCGTACCGGCACAAGCACCAAAAAAAGGATTCAAATCATTATTCTTCGTCAGAAGAAAAGGCCAACCAACAGTGGATACCTTCACAAGCGGAGATGAACAAGGATTGAAAGACAAACTGACAAACGCAATCAAATCAGTAGCTAATAATGAAGAATTAACACTTAAAGCACGACAAAAAGCCATAAAAAACCTCACAGCAAGAGGCCTGGAAATAGTCCTGCCAGAAGGCAATGAAGTAGGATCTCTAACAGTAGGCCAATTCAAAGTGCTTTCAGACACACTCACAAAAGTTCAAAAAACAGTCACCGAAGGAACAAACGTACATGAAATCATAAAAAGACTAAAAGAAGCAGGACAAAGACTCAAGAAATTTTCAAAACAAAATTTCCAAGACAAAGCCAAATTTGAATTCTCAATAGGAGCAAAAGGACTTCTCACATGGGACCCGGCAGTATCAGCCGCAAACGGATTTGGAGTAGTAGCTAAAGGAATGAAATGGGCAACAGAAAAAGCTTTCACAAAAAGCGCCCTCATCGCAAAAATCATGGAACTCAAAAAAGCACAACTCACCCCGCATAAACAAGAAATTTTCCGGGGTCAAAATGAAAGAAAAGAAATCGAAATAAAAAGAGAAAACGCGGGAGAAAAAAGACTCGATAGATACAAACAAAATTACAAAACACTGGCAAGCAAAAAATTCATGATCGACAAACGAATCGGCGACCTAGACGGCGAACAGATCGGAATATTGTGGCCGCGATTTACAGGATACAGAAGAGTAAATTCTGTTTTGGGAAAATCCCCATTCAACGTCAAAGAAAGACTGCAAGCACGTACTGGAGCCAAACTGATAGCCGGAGAAAATTTCACGAACTTAAACGACAGAATTGATTTCGAAGACGTCTTCAATCATATGAAAAAATCCAGCGCACTAAGAGAAAAATCGATAATCCCAATGGAATATCTAAAAAACTACAAAACATTCATAAAAAAAGTAGATGAACTTACACAAAGTGGAAAAGACCCGAAACTACTCGAAGCGATGTTCAAAGACGTTCTCGCACCGGCATTTGAGCTGATGGAAGCAATGAGCAACCTAAGATTCACAGCCGTAAGCGATGAAGAACACGAAAATCTAAAACATGCATACTGGTCAGGCAGTGAACGTTTCAAAGACCCAATGGAAATTGCAAAAGACAGCATTCCGCAAAACCAGATGAAAATAGTAAAAGCACTACAAACACTATTGGGATATTCTGAAAAACCGGCCAGCGCACGGGACAAACTCCTTGGATGGCTTGGCGAAGGCAAAAGCGAAATGTACTTAGCAGACATGGACGGAAATTCATTCAAAGTAGACGAAGGAATGTTCCAAAGACATTTCAGCCCGAAAGCCGCATTGTTCATGCTTTTGGAAAAAAACGGTCTATACACAATAGAAAATGAGAAAAAGAAATTGAACGGCCCGGCAATCCTCAAAGAGGTAAATAAAATGCTTAAAAGAGGATACATCGCTCAGGCGCTCACAAAATTAACACCAAAAGGAAAAAAACCAAACAAAGAACAATACCTTCAAGCGGTAAAAGCAATCGAAAGCGGATTGAATCAATACCAAATAACAAGTTTCGATGATATCGCGGGACTAAATGATAACCACAAAAAAGCTTTCCAACTCGGCTTTGTAAGCATGCAAATGGAAAGAATGGAAAACCAAGTAAGAAAAGGTCTCGATGCAAAAATCGACGCCGGAATGCAATTAAAAGGAAAAGATCCGAGCAAAGTTACCGAAGGAGAAAGAGTAATCTTACGAAAACTCGTACGCGGAGGACTTTCAGAAAAAGTGGTCGCGGAAGTACATTCGCACCTTCTCTTCGCAGGATACATGCATTTCGACTCCAAAGGAGAATTCCAAGGAGCCGGAATAGGAAAATCTATCAAACTTAGCGACGGATCCTCACTATTAATAGGAGGCGGAGCAACCAAACACGGCCCAACATTCGGAATAGGACTAAATATCCGTGTAACAAAACTGGACGGAGGACAGATCGATTTCAATACGGTCGTAAGCCTTTCAGGAGTAGCCGCAGGATTCAGCGGAACCCACGACATGGGAAAAGGAGTTCAACTAAACTGGTTCGCAGGAGTCGGAATGTCATGGTCAAACATGATAAATCTCGGTCTCTCAGCCGGAGTAGGACTGGACTGGGATCAAGCATTTGTAAATCTCAGTAAAGAACGAAGTAGAAAAAAAGTGGAAAAAGAAACAGGTTGGGGAAAAACAATCAAAGAATGGTCCGGAAAATCACCGGCCGAAAAAATGAAAGTTCTAAGAAAACTTCCACAATGGAAAGTCATAGAAAACATGATTACAAGATTCCCAAAACACCTGACTCAGGAAAATCTATTAAGAGCGTACAACATACATTTCAGAAATCTTGAGGCAAAAATGACACAGGGAGCAGAAAATCTCGTACCTTTCATCCCCGTAGGAATAAACACAGGAGCAATAGCGGCGGGAGCAATTGTAGGAGGAGTCGGAGCAATAGCAGGAGCGATAGCGGGAATAAAATTCAGACTCGGAACAGTCGCCGTATTCATTCCAAAACCTTCGGAAACACAAAGAATCCTAAGCCTGGCTTCCTCAAGCAGAGTTGAAGCAAAAGTCAAAGCAAAATTGAAACTTCTTGCGGCGAAATTAGAAACAGGTTTAATAGAAAAAGTAAAATTCACAGAAACAACCGGAGTCGTATTCAACAGACCTGGAAGTAAACTGGGAAAAGGACTTAGAATTGGAAAAAGACAGGTAGCTCGAATTAGCAACCTAAAACACGCAATCACAGGTGGAATCGAAGTCAACAACGAAGCTCTAAAACCAGCGGAAGTTCAATTAGTAAAAACCGCAGACGGAAGAATCGAAC
>JAUVQE010000029.1 GCA_030598325.1 Nitrospirota bacterium
AAGTAAAAAAAGGAGAAGAATTTTTGCTAACACCTCAAAAAGTAAAAGGAAAAAAAGGAACAATCCCAATCACCTACAATTCCCTTACAAAAGACGTAAAAAAAGGACATACAATACTTATAGATGATGGACTCATCGAAATAACAGCAATTAAAAAAAATTCTAAAGGTATAATTTGCAAAGTAAAAGATGGAGGACTAATAAAAACCAGAAAAGGAGTAAATTTCCCGGATTCGAATATTTCAGTTCCAACAATTACAGCAAAAGATAAGAAAGATCTCAAATTCGGACTCAAAAACAAAGTCGATTTTGTCGCTCTCTCATTCGTAAAATCAAAAAAAGATGTCACAGACCTTAGAAAATTAATAAAAGGAGGCACTCCAATAATCGCAAAAGTAGAAAGACACGAAGCTGTAAAAAATCTCAAAGACATTATCAAAACCGCGGACGGAGTAATGGTAGCCAGAGGCGACCTCGGATCAGATTTGCCACCGGAACAAGTTCCAATAGTCCAAAAACGTATGATCGCACTCGCAAATAAATACGGAAAACCGGTAATCCTCGCAACACAAGTGCTCCAATCAATGGTTGAAAATTCATCACCAACAAGAGCAGAAATTTCTGATGCCGCAAACGCAGTCTATGACCACACCGACGCAATCATGCTCTCAAACGAATCCGCAGTAGGGAAATATCCGGCAAAAGCTACGCGTGTTCTCACAAAAGTAGCATCCGCAGTCGAAAAAGAACTCCAAAAACACGAAGAATTATTACAAGAAATTGTCACCCCCCGAAAAATGTCCGCATTAAGCGCCGCCTGCCTAAATGCAGCAGATATCGCTCAACAATCAAACGCAGACGCAATCATCGTCTACACCTCTGATGGATATACTGCGAGAAACATCGCAAAACACAGACTTTACACACCAATCATAACAGTTACTCCAAGCAAAAAAACAGCAAGAGAACTCACACTGGTCTGGGGAATCAACAAAGTCCTCGTAAAAAAAGCCACAGAAAAAACGATCATAAATTTACTCAAAAAAGAAAAATTAGTCCGCAAGGGAGACAACCTCGTAATGATATTCAACGCGAGCAAAAAACAAAGCACCATTTCCACAACAAAAATATGAGAATAATTGGTATCGATCCCGGCACTGCCACAACAGGATATAGCATATTAGAAACAAAAAACGGAGAAATTTCCCTCCTCGATTATGGCTGTATCAGAACTCCTGCCGGCCTCCCTCAAAGCAGTCGCCTAAACCAAATCGCCAAAGATCTATCCACATTAATCAAAGAATACAAACCCCAAAAAGCAGCGATAGAAAAACTCTTTTTCAAAAAAAACATTAAAACTGCAATGCAGGTCTCAGAAGCCCGCGGCGTAATGCTACAAAAACTCGAAGAAAAAGAAATCCCCACAGATGAGTACACTCCCCTCGAAGTCAAAACCTCAATCTGCGGCTACGGAAAAGCAGATAAAAAAATGGTCCAACAAATGGTTAAATTAATTTTGAACCTGGACACAGAACCAAAGCCCGACGATGCGGCCGACGCAATCGCAATTGGCATCTGCCTCGCAAACTCAGCAGCCCTAAAAGAAAGAATCACCACCAAAACCACTCAAACCAAATGAAAAAACTCTTAACATTATTTTGGATAATAATAATAGCCGGCTCGGTCATTATAGTCGTCAAATTTTTCAGTCCTGAAAGCGAACCAAACGGCATAGATCCCACAGTAGAGACAACAGAAGAAGAAACAACCACTCCCGACCTTGAAGCCCTTGAAGAAACACAACCCGAAGAAATCACTAAAACCTACGCACAATACATACAGGAAGGAGACACATATCTTGCAAATCTACTAATAACATCGGCGATTGACAGCTACACAAAAGCCACCGTATTAAATCCAAATTCAACAGAACCACTAATAAAACTCGGCGAAGCATATCTGCAAAACAACGATCCGAAAAACGCACAAACAGCCTTCGAAAAAGCCCTCATCCTCGACGAGAACTCCATTACAATCAAAATCGGCATCGCACGCTCATACCTAAACCAAAGAAATATCGAAGCCGCAAAAAACATCGTCTGGGAAATGTCCACGCAGGACCCTTTGGTAAAATATTACACAGCAATGATCCTGATTTTATACAAAGATTTTGATGGTTCAAAAAATTTGTTCACAGAACTCGTAGCAACACAGGAAGAAGCCGAAAATTCGGAACAGCCTATACCTCAAATCGACCCGGAAATCATAGAAAATTCCCAAATTTTCCTCTCGGCATACGAAACATTTTCCTATTTTACCGGCGGAGAAGAATTACACCTTCAAACCCTGCTCGCAAAAGCACTTACAGACGTCGATGAATTCGAAACCTCAATCCCACTGCTCTACGACATAATCAATGAAAAAAACAATTATAGGGACGCATGGATCATACTCGGATACGCCTATTTAAATACCAACAAAATTCTCGACGCAATCGACGCATTCGGCCAGGCAAAAGCCCTCGACGAAGAAAAACCGGAAACACTCTTCTTCCTCGGCCTCGCACATTTCGCAAACAACGAAATCGACAAAGCAGTCATCTACCTGGAACTGGCAGACGAAAACGGCTATGAACCCAAAGATCAAATAAACGCAAAACTCGGAGATCTATACCTCCTACAGCAAGAATACAAAAAATCCGCTGCAAAATACGAAGAAGTCCTCGCAAAAAACACAACCAACATGGGAGTTTTTATTCGTGTCATCTGGCTTAATATAGACAAATTGAACGACCCTGAAAAAGCCCTGGAACACGCATACATCGCACTGGAAAACCACCCGGAGAATGCAATGAGCTACAATCTTGTGGGCTGGTCCCTGACTGCGCTCGAAAACTACAAAGAAGCCAAAAAATACCTCGCAAAAGCAATCGAAATGGATCCGGAATTCGACGCGGCCGCCCTAAACATGGGCTGGTTCTATGAAAAACAAGGCCAAAAAGCCCTCGCGAAAGAATATTACAAAAGAGCCTACGCTCTCGGCGGCAACAATTCTATCGCAACCCTCGCCGCAACCAGATACAATAACCTACAATTAAACATACAAGTAAATATATCCGCCCCATAAAGCCCCGTCCGCCCCTTAACCAAAAAAACCATGACATTATTTATCGGAGCAATCACATTCATTCTGGGAACAGCCATCGGAAGCTTCCTCTCAGTCATCGTCTACCGCGTCAAAACAAAGAAAAAAGGAATCATCCTTAGCCACTCAATCTGCCCCTCCTGCAAGAAAAAACTAAAATGGCGGCACCTGATCCCGATCTTCAGCTTTCTATTTTTAAGGGGAAAATGCGCTTACTGTGGAAAAAAAGTCTCATCACATTATCTCGTACTGGAACTTCTCACAGGCTTACTGTTCTTAGCGTCATTTTTAACCTGGAATTTCGTTGAAGCTGTCCCGTCAACAATCGATCCATCATTCCTCAATCTCACAATAAATTGGCAAATGTTCGAAATATTCATTTTCTACATAATCACATTCACTTTTTTGACAGCAATCTTCTTTTACGACTTATTATATAAAGAAATCCCGGACAGATTTTCCCTCCCCGCAATCGCGATAGTAATAGCGGGCGGACTTTTACTCGGCCTAACTCCCCCACTCTCCATGCTTATCGGAGGAGTCGGAATCTTCGCGTTCTTCGCGCTCCAATTTATCATCTCAAAAGGAAAATGGATTGGCGGCGGTGACCTGCGACTCGGAGCATTGATGGGAATTTTACTCGGATGGAAACTTGGTTTAATTGCCTTAATAGCGGCATACCTATTCGGATCAATTGTAAGTATAATTTTATTATTGAAAAAGAAAGCAACCCGAAAGAGCACTATTCCTTTCGGCCCATTCCTTGTAATCGGAATTATTCTCGCAATATTTTATGGAAGCCAAATTTTGGAATGGTACCTAAGCACACTAACGATCTAGAATGTATAATAAAGCACTTTTAATAGTCCTCGACGGCTACGGTGAAGGAAAAGATTACAAGTATAATGCTGTGACCAGAAGCAAAACTCCCTTTATTGATGAACTTAGGAAAAAATATCCACACACTCTCCTGAATTGCGACTCCGGCCATGTCGGCCTACCCCCAAAAACAATGGGAGGAAGCGAAGTCGGCCATTTTACAATGGGTGCCGGAAGAATTGTGTACCAATCTTTGGAAGAAATTAACCGCTCCATCAAAAAAAGCGCATTTTTCAAACTAAAAGCACTTAAGAAACTCGCGAAAAACTGCAGAAAGAACAATTCAGCATTCCATGTAATGGGAATGATCTCAGACGAAGGAGTCCATTCACACCTGAACCACCTTTTCTCATTACTGAAATTCGCAAAAAAAGAAAAGCTGAACAAAGTTTTTATACACGCTTTTACCGATGGTCGAGACGTTCCTGAAAGATCAGCCGATAAATTCATCAAAAAAATTGAAAAAGAAATAAAGAAATTAAAACTCGGCAAAATCGCGACAATAATCGGTCGCTACTACGCAATGGATCGTGACACAAATTGGAAAAGAACCGAAAAAGCATTCAACCTGCTCACAAAAGGAAAAGGCAGACACGAAAAGACAGCACTTCAAGCCGTAAAAAACGAATACAAACTCGGAACCGAAACAGATTACTACATTGAACCAATAATCCTCGACAAAAACGCCACAATCAACAAAAAAGACTCAGTAATTTTCTTCAATTACAGAACAGATCGCGCAAAACAACTCACAGAACTCTTCAACAAAGCAAAATTCAAAAATTTTGTATGCTTCGGACCTTACAGCAATAAATTCCCAGTCCTATTCGAAACAAACAAAGTAAAAAACAATCTCGGAACATACCTTTCCAGCAAAAATAAGCGCCAACTCCGCATCGCTGAAACCGAAAAATACGCGCACGTAACATTCTTCTTCAATTCACAAGACAAAGAACCATACAAAGGAGAAAAACGTATCATGATCCCGTCCCCAAAATGCGCATCCTACGCAGAAAAACCGGAAATGAGCGCTCCAAAAATCACGACAGCCCTATTCAAAGAACTCAACAAACCATATGACTTCATCCTGCTAAACTTCGCAAACGGAGACCTCGTCGGACACAGCGGAGAATTCAAAGCAACAGTCAAAGCAATAGAAACATTAGAAAAATGCCTCAAGCGCATCATCCCTAAAGCACTCAACGCCGGCTACACCATCTTCCTCACAGCAGACCACGGCAACGCCGAATTCATGAAATACAAAAACGGCGACAACTGCCCGGCCCACACCCTAAATCCGATCATTTTCGTAGCAATCTCACATGAAAAATTAAAATTAAGAAAAGAAAAAACGCTTGGACTCAAAGATGTCGCTCCGACAGTTTTAAAAGTTCTCGGAATCAAACAACCAAAAGAAATGACAGGTAAATCATTAATATTATGAAAGCAGTAATCCTAGCCGGCGGAGGTGGAACCAGACTACACCCAATATCCACTCCGGACAGACCAAAACAATTCATCAACCTCATCTCAGATGTAACAATGCTTGAGGAAACTATCGATCGTCTCGATTTCCTTAAACCCGAAGACATTTACATCGCAATAAACGAACGCCATCTAGATATCACAAAAGAACTTTGCCCACAAATTCCGGAAAAAAACATAATAATAGAGCCCGATCTCAGAGACACCGCTTCCTGCATCGGATTTGCCGCGACAATCATCGAAAAACGGCATCCCGGAGAAATAATGGCAATAATCTACGCGGATCACCTCATTAATAATAAAAAAGAATTCCAGGAAAAGCTAAAAATCGCGGAAAATCTCGCGAAAACCGAAAACACATTAAATATCATCGAAGTAGAAGCCAAGGAGCCAAATACAAATTACGGCTATGTGAAGCTCGGCCCATTGTTCAAAAAAATTGATCATACAGAAATATACAAACTCGATTCGTTCACAGAAAAACCGGACGCAGAAACCGCTAAAATGTTCGTAGAATCCGGGAATTACCTATGGAATACAGGAATTTACATATGGAAAGCAAAAACGCTCCTCAACCACTACAGAGATCACCAGCCGGACACCTACGAAAAACTCCGAAGAATGATGAATTCCTACGATACAGAAGACCAGGAAGCAACAATCAAAGACCACTACCCCACCCTGGAAAAAATCTCCATCGACTACGCAATCATGGAAAAAGTCGATCCTCGTCACATTCTCATAATTAAGGCAGATCTCGGCTGGACCGACATCGGAAACTTCGAGTCACTCTATAAAGAACTCGAAAAACGTGGAGACCACGAAAAAATAGAGCAATTCAACAAACGTCGAAAACACCTCTAACTCCACTTCCAAATTCCAACAATTTTCAGTATATTACACGCGACCTAAACAAACCTATGAACAAACCCGAAATAAAACTCAAACCATGGGGACGCGAAATTTGGTTTGCGCAAACCGATAAATACGCCGGAAAAATCCTGGAAATCACAAAAGGACACCGCTACTCCCTCCAATACCACGAGAAAAAAACGGAAACCCAGTACGTCTACAGCGGAAAAGTGAAATTTACCTATGGAACAGACTCCTCCGCTCTGCAAGACAAAATTCTAAATCCTGGTGACAAAATCGACATCACTCCATATACTATCCACCGCCTTGAAGCTCTGGAAGATAGCGAGATTTTTGAAGTTTCCACACCGGAACTCTCAGATGTCACAAAACTCGACGACGACTATGGTAGATCGGGAAAAGGCAATGATGAAAAATTAGATACTCGTTTACATAAATCATAAAAAACATCCCGCTTATAGAGGGATCTAACCAAAAATACCATGAGAAAATTCATATCCTGGAAAATACTCCTGATAATTGTCGTCGCGCTCACACTGGGCTTTTTTGACCTTCCGGCGGAAACCCAAAAATCCATACTCCCATTCACTCCGGATTTCATCACAAATAACAAAGTTCATCTGGGACTGGATCTACAGGGAGGATCACAACTGGATTATAAAATCGACTTAAGGAAAGTCCCCGATGAAGACCAGCAAAGCATCATTGAAGGAGTAAAAACTGTTATTGAAAAACGTGTGAACGGGCTGGGCGTAGCGGAACCGAATATTTACGTATCAGAAATCGCGGAAGAATATCACATCACAGTCGAATTAGCCGAAACAGCGGCAATCACGCAAGAAGATGTCGACACATATCTGGGTGAAGAAAAAGACGTAGCTACCCTTACCGATGACGAAAAGAAACTGGTTAGTCTGGAAAAAGCAAAAGCAACTGTGGGAAAAACAATACAACTGGAATTTAAAGAACAAAAAGATTCACTCGACCCTCAGGAAAAAGAGAAAATCAGAGAAAATGCGCTAGTTACACAAAATAAAATAAATTCCGGAGAAGATTTTTCACTGATTGGAATGGAAGAACAACAGGCATATCCCGGGAAAGTTACATACGAAAAATCAAGCTACGTGTTTGAAGATGAAATTCCGGAAAAAGTGAAAGAAACCGTATTAAATTTACAAATCGAAGAATACACCAAAGAACTCGTTGAAACAGGCGGATCATACATTATAGACGCTACATCGGGACAACAAATACAAGAAACCGGTCTCTCAATAATAAAACTCACCGACACAAAAGAAGAAGTAAAAAATGAAAAAGAAATATATACAAGTCACATTCTGATAAGTTGGGTCGGTCTTGAATCAGCGGACGCCTCAATCACTAGAACAGAAGATGAAGCATACGACCTGATAAAAGACCTCGAAAACAAAATCGAAAACGGAGCGGACTTTGGAGCGGTAGCAAGAGAAAACTCAGAAGATAAAGCAAACAGCGAAACTGGTGGAATCCTACCCATTCCGATAACCGGTGACGGAACTTACGTTTATGACTTCGAACAAGCGGCACTCGTATTTGAAAATGCGGGAGAATTAAGCGAAGTCGTCAAAACCAAATTTGGATATCATTTAATCAAAGCGGACAAAATAGAAGAAAACGTAGCATACACAAAATATCAATACGAAATAATCACATACTCCACCCTCCCCGATCCATGGAAAGACACAGGGCTAACCGGTAAACATTTCATACATGCCGATGTCCAAATAGACAATTTCTACCAACCATTTGTTTTAATCCAATTCAACGACGAAGGAGCAAAATTATTTGGAGAAATAACTGAAAGGAATATCAACAAACCGATAGCTATATTCGTAGGAGGAGAATTAATTTCAGCTCCAAACGTAAATGAAGCAATCACATCGGGAAGCGCCCAAATCACAGGAAATTTCACAACCGAAGAAGCAAGAAACCTCGCGAGAGATCTAAATACAGGAGCAATCCCCGCCCCAATCATCCTCACCGGCGAATACACTATCGGAGCAACACTCGGACAGGAAGCCCTATCAACAAGCCTCTTCGCGGGACTGTTCGGCCTTCTACTCGTTATGATCTTTATGATCATAAATTACAGACTCGCCGGATTAATCGCATCCGCGTCACTAACAATTTACGCCACAATCCTACTCTTCCTTATAAAATCACAACTGCATCTCGGGGTAGCGCTTACCATTTCACTAATCGCGTTCATATTCCTGATAGTAAAAATCGTAAACAACAAAGATTCCGGTTGGGAAAAAATGTTATCGTTCATTTTAAGCTGTTTTGCGTTTTTCTTCCTGACATATTTATTAAAAACAGGCGTTGTCCTTACATTGGCGGGCGTCGCGGGTATCATTCTTAGTATCGGAATAGCCGTCGATGCGAACATCCTGATTTTTGAAAGATTCAAGGAAGAATTAAAAGAAGGAAAATCATATGGAGCCGCATTGGAATCAGGATTCAGCAGAGCATGGAGCGCGATCAGAGATTCAAATTTCTCCACCCTCCTGACATGCGCAATTTTATTCTACTTCGGAAGTTCAATCATCAAAGGATTCGCATTCAACCTTGCCGCTGGTATTTTGGTTTCAATGTTCACAGCAATTACAGTCACAAAAACTTTGCTGGCGGGATTCATTGGCAAAAGAATTTCCCTAAACATAAAAGCTTTCGGAGCAAATCCAAACAAAGGAGAATCTCATTTCAAACTTATCGGTAAATCTCGCATCTGGCTCACAATCTCCGGAATTCTGGTTGGAGCATCAATAATTTCAATGTTCGTTTTCGGATTAAAATTAGGAATCGATTTCAAAGGAGGAACACTTATGGAATTCAAATTCTCAGAACCAATCCAAAAAGAATTATTGGCGGATACTTTGGAAGAAATTGAAGGTGAGATAAACAAGGAAGGAATAGTGGAAACCACCACATATACAGAAGAACCCGCTGAAGAAACAGAAGCTCCACTGGAAACAAGTATCGACCAGCCAATTTTCACAGAAGGTGAATCAACGGAGGTTGACCTGACAAACATAAAAATCCTGGAATCCGGTGAAACCAGCTATGTCGTTAAAACCAAATATTTAACTTCCGCAGCACACGACCGGCTCCTCGAAAAAATGAAAGATCGCCTGCCCGACTTCACCGAGCCAAGATTCACAACAATCGGCCCTACAATCGGCTCAACCCTCCTCCACAAAGCAATCATCGCAATCGCGTTCGCACTCATAATGATCATTATCTACATCGGATTCGCATTCCGCAAAATCCCAAAAGAAGTCAATCCATGGAGATTCGGAGTCACAGCAATTATTGCCCTATTACATGATGTAATCATAGTTACAGGTGTATTTGTAGTTTTAGGCGCATTCCTGGATGTAGAACTCGACGCATTATTCATCACAGCAATGCTCACAGTCTTTGGTTATTCCGTAAACGACACAATCGTAATATTCGACAGATTAAGGGAAAACCTAATCCGCTCAGAAGGCCACGAAGGCATCGGCGCAATAATAAACAAATCACTCAACCAAACACTGCGAAGATCAATAAACACATCCGTATCCACATTAATAGTACTAATCGTAGTATTAATCTGGGGAAGCCCATCGATTTTCTACTTCGTATTGGCACTCACTTTGGGAACATTCATCGGTACATATTCATCAATATTTACAGCGAGCCCAATCTTGCTAATTTGGAATAAATGGGCTAAAAGAAAGGAAATACAAGAAGTTCACGAATCGGAACAAGTATAGAAAATTTTGTGCGCCCGTAGCTCAACTGGATAGAGCATCGGTCTTCGGAACCGAGGGTTGAGGGTTCGAATCCCCCCGGGCGTACCACAGCTTTTTGGCTTATTTGTTGCGATAATCCTTTTCAAAAGAAGTGAAATCTGTATACTGTAGCACCCAATTAAAAAAACTCGCATGAGTAACGAAAATCATTGCACATATAAAGACAAAGAATGCGCCCAGACTCCCAATATGTTTTGCAAAGAAGGAAAATCAGTCTGGTGGCATATAAGAGGTTTATCAGGTAAAGAAGATCCAAATCATCCTAATCAAAAAATTGGACACATAGATACTGATGGAAAGCTGGGAAGTAGTATGTATAAAGAACTTACTCCAAAAAGAATAGCTGAACGTCGATCAGAAGGCAGACTCTATGGGATTTTACACACATGCAGACAATGTAGAGTAAGTATAGAAGAAGTTTTTGAAGCTTGGGAAGAAATTGATGCGCTATAATATTGTTTTAAAACCAATAATCTGCTTCAATACACACATATAATATAACCACAATTTTATGGGAGACTTAGAAACACCAACAGGCGATGAAATTATTGATCCAGCAGAACAAATACAAAAAATGACATTCAACATTGTCAAAAACAGTGAACAATCACCAGATATCCAACTTACACCCGAACAAGAAAAAAGAATAAAAGAAGTAGTTCAAGAAGAAGTTATTGGCATGGGATTTGAACTCCCACCGGAAAGTACTGAAATTAAGGTGTTTGTCCCCGAAAATCATGAAGAAACAAAAGCAGTTGAGATAGCGGTTGATGCTGAAATATTCGATGAACCACAAGGAGTTATATTTGATCTTACACTAACGTAAAACCATGCCAGGAGAAATAATCACCGCCACAACAATTCCCGAGGCGAAACAACAACTTCGCGATATTTACAAACAAAAAAGCCATTCTTTCGAAGAAATCACAAAAGAGCAATATGAAGCCTACAAGCACGACGAACGTCCGGACTCGGACAACCACCTGAACGAAGAAAAATTCAAAAACGGAGAAACCCAAATCCTCGACCTCGCATACTACAAATACTTACCCGATAGAAAAACAACCTACAGAGTGTTTTTCCAAAACAAAAAAGGCGAAACAGCAGAAGATTATTTCCTTCTCGTACCGGAATTAGCATAAATCCAAGCTAAATCCGAGCTTAAATAAGCCCATGCTTATAAATAGGTCTGTGCTCACGCACCCCATTCACAATCATCGAAAACGCCTTTATGCTATTCTCATAAGTTTGTTCAGAAAAAATAGCATCACACACCGCATGTAACAGAAAATCCAGCACTTTTGCCCAATTTTCCTCATATTTCCCCTTCCACACACCCAAAACTTTACGCACAAAGTCCCCGCCTCTAGCCTTCATAGCGGTCATATACTTATCTCTATGCTCCATTACGTGGAAATACAGCCCTTCATGCGAAATAGCTATATAATCGAACAAAATCTCCCAAATTATGTCATATTTTTGGTGCTGAATGTCTAAAACCTCTCGAACATGCGCAGATCCATGCTTAACATATATATCAAGAAAAAAATCGATATTCGCGATCACTGCCTTATATAATAGGTTCTCTTCGAACACCAAATAGTCAAAAATCACACTCCATTCCTCATCAGTAGCAGCAATCCCCTCTTTCACCTTAGTCGGCCCATCAGCAATGTACTTCTCTATCAAAGAAGCTTCTTTCCCCTCAACCAAGCGGTTTACGACTGATTGTTTTTGTTCGAAATTCATAATAATTTTTAACTTAAGCTTGTGATTATACGGAAAAAACCAGCTTTGTCAACATCTTATTGACAAATACGCACAAAAGAGGATAATTCATGGCTAAAACCAATTAATACCCATAAAAATGAAGAAATTTATCGCATTCTTAATTTTGGTCGCAATCGTTGCCGGAGGTTATATGTACTTCAAAAACGGCACCACAAATGAAAAACTATCAAGGAAAAAACCGCTCCTTCTTCGCGAATACCCCCCAAAAGAAGTGGAGATATTTGAGCTCGGAGAGGATATCGCAAACCTAAATTTCTCCAAAACAGGTACAGCAAACGCGCAAACTATTGTTTATGTTTCACCTCAAGTTACCGGAAAAATCACAGACATCAACGTAGAAGTCGGCGATACGGTAAAAGAAGGAGAAACATTAATAACCCTGGGCGATTCATTAAACACCGATATCGCAAATCTTCAATATTTAGCCGCAAAAGAAGGACTGGATATCGTTAATTCCACCCTTTACCTGACAAAACAAACAAACTTAGAAACACTTAAGTCCGCCAGATCGGGAATAACATCC
>JAUVQE010000065.1 GCA_030598325.1 Nitrospirota bacterium
ATAAAGATAAGGTGTTTTTGTCTATATTTTGGCACCATTTAAAAGACAAACTTGATCTTAAGGACAAAACTAGAAGATTGAAATATTTCCCTTGTGCCCTTGAATTGATTAAAGGCTCTCGTTTTGATCTTGCTTCCAAGGAAAATGTTGATAGGAAATCGGAAATTTTGCATCGATTTATGGGTACGACCTCAGAAGGCGAAGTATTTTTTGTTCAAATAAAAGAGAATAAACGGAACGGACAAAAATATTTAATTTCAGTATTTCCGTATGGAAAATAAAAGAAAAAAACCTTCCGCCAGTTTGAGGCTTATAAACCTCGGCCGAAAGCTTTTTCCGTGAGTATGATAGCAAAATGAGGGGAAAAAGCAAGGTTTGGTGTTGCGGTTCGAGGTGAGAAAGTGTGTGTAAACACACTTTTTGTGCTTGGTTTTTGATATGAATTGAAAGTTTTTGTGTGGGAGTGGGGGTGACTTAATTATCGGTGAATGATGGCTACAAAAAAGCCCACCTTGTGTAGATGGGCTTTTGCTTTGATAGATATTAGGCTGTTACTCTGCCGCCCCGCCTTCTGCGGGTGCTTCGACAGCTGGCTCCTCAGCGACTGGTTCTTCAGCGGCAGGCTCCTCAACAGCTGGTTCTTCGACAACAGGCTCTTCAACTGGAGTTTCTTCTTCGGCAACAGGTTCTTCCTCTGCCTCATCTTCGGCCCCGCCTTCTGCGGAATCTTCGACTGGCTCTTCGACAACAGGTTCTTCCGCTGGAACTGTATCTTCCGCTGCTCCGTCCTCTGCCCCGCCTTCTGCGGGATCTTCGACAGGTTCTTCGTCCGCCCCGTCTTCGACTGGCTCTTCTTCTTCCTCAGCCTCCTCTTCCTCAGCGGCTTCCTCAGCGGCTTCCTCAGCTTCCTCTTCGCCACGTTCATTATCTGCTTCAGCGGCTTCACCGGCAACTTCCTCAGCTGCTTCGGCTGCAACCATTAACACTTCTATTTCCTCAACTGTTCCATCACTCGCATAAGACATTCCTCCTTCAACCTCAAAAGCGTGCCAACTAAAATCAACATCCGCCAAATAAGAATGATCCACCTCTACGGTAAATCCAAAATTGCTCACGTCTTTGACGACATAATCCAGATTGTCAAACAGAGCATTCATCGGAGTCAGTACCACAATCGGCAAGTCATCGTAAGTGTTTACGAATTCCACCTCAACTTCCGTATCTCCGGCCAAAATCCGCACCTGTCCGGTTTCCTCGCCACCACTATTGGTCTGCTGATTGTTCGCGTCGCCGTATTCGCCGTTGTCGTGGCCGGCTCCCCCAACCTGTACCGCGTAAGTCGGTATCGCGACACCAATCACAATAATGAGTGTCGACAATATGAATTTTATTTTTTCTTTCATGGTATTTATGGTTAAAAATTAACTCCTTGAATTCTACCATAAAAGCCCATATATCGTCTAGAAAAAAAATCGTCAAATAGGGACGATGCTACTTGCCTTCGCCGTATTCAACTAATTTCAACCTATAAACTCCAGTTCGGATTTTAACAGATTAACGGTTTCCTGTTTAAGCACTTTGCGGATTTTTTGAAATTCATCCCTTGGCAATAAATGATTCAAATCCTGATCAATCAGCGTATTTGTAACATATTTTTCAATAAAATCGATCAATTTTTGGAAAAAAGCCGACAAAGACTTCTCCTCTCTTTGATCCAAAATAACCTCCTTTTTATAGGAGTATCCATTAAACAAAAAATGATGAATATCAAATACGTCCCTTCCGGCCAATTTCCCGGTGCGCTCATAGCGCGCGATTACGGTAATCAATTTATTCGCGACCAGCGTCTCTAAAGTTTGGCATTGCACTACCCTGTCAATCTCGGGAAGCCGTACCATCTCGTAATCATTAGCCTTCGGAGCCGGAAATGAAATATCAAGCTTGATCGTACTGCGCTGTGACGAATCCTCGACGGGATATCTGAGGAAATACTGCGGGACATTACTACTCTGATCCTTTATTTCGAGTCCTAAATCAACGAATATTTCTTCTAAGGCTCCACGAATATCAGGCATCTCTTTCTTTTCAGAAAGTAGATCGAAATCCAAATCCACCGAAAAACGGTTTAAAAAACCTCTCATTGCGGCACATGTTCCTCCTTTGAATCCAAATTTTTCGGACAAAAGTGGATTTTCGCAAATAGCTGTCAATAAACGAAGCAACCAACCTTTATGAATAACATCTTGTTTACGGGGTGTCAGCATGGGAAACTGGGGTTACGGGATATCCGATTTCTTCTTGTAAATGTCGTACCTTGTCAAAATCGACCATTTTCATTCCGTCAAAATAGGCCTTGGGATTAAAATACAAAAGATCGGCGACAGCCCTCTCAAGGGTGGCTTTCAATACACCATCTTCTTCAAAAATTCCCGCTGAATTATAAAGGTATTCGTCTTTCAGTTTTCGACTTTTAAATTCATGGGGACCAATCTGAAAATGACGGGAATGACTACTGATAAGAGTATAATTGTAGATTATCTGGTTTATTATGCCCTCTTTGGCAAGTACTGTTTCGGTACTGACATAAGCATAGCTATGCAAGGCTTTTACACCCAGTAGAAGAGGATCAAGTTTTTCAATCGGAAGAAGTGAATAAAGTCCTTTGTAGATACGAAAAAGAAGCCCGCGTCCGGTATAGCGTTTGAGGGTCGTGTAAAGGGTATTTGTATTTTTAATATTCCATAAACGCGCCAAGTCTTTGGTATGAAAAATAGGATAATTTTGTCTGGCAAGTATAGCTATACGATCAGAAGAGTTGGGCATCGTGTTGTGTTATCCTGTACGGTCGTGTACAAAATAACACGATCAGGCGTAAAATGCAAGATTTTAGATTGAGAGATTTGTGATGAAACCCTTAATTTATTTGGGTGACGAAGACGTCGTCGAATTCTATGTAGCCATCCCCAACTAGTCGAGCCAAAAATGATGAAAAATCCGCCGTAAAAACTTCGTCAAAATATTGCCAATCCGTGCTTGTCGTTCCTGTCCAGATAGATGCACCTGATCCAGAGTAATTGACCGATGGAGCTCCTGTGCCTCCATCGCCTCTAGCCCATCCCGTGATTCTGTATGTTTTACCAGAAGTAAGAATTGATCCTTGTGATACTCCAGCCCCAGAACTTCCAGTTACTCTCAAAACTTGCGTGCCATCATAAACACCGCCTGTTTCTTTTGTTAATGTCGATCCTAAAAAGAC
>JAUVQE010000012.1 GCA_030598325.1 Nitrospirota bacterium
ATACAAGGCTGCAGCAGGATGGTAAAGAGGCAAATACACTTGTCTATCCTGCCATACCCCCGAAGCGCGCTTCGCCTGACCATGCACCTGTGAAATCTTCAATCCAGGCATAAATCTCCCCATCGAATGCCTCCCCAAAGTCACAATAATCTTCGGTTTAATTATTTTCATCTGCTCTTCCAGATAATTCCAACAAGTCCTTATCTCTTCAGGTAAAGGATCTCTGTTGTTGGGCGGCCGGCATTTAACAACATTGGCAATAAAAACATCTTCCCGCTTCAGCCCTATACTCTCGATCATTTCAGTCAAAAACTTTCCGGCCGCCCCCACAAAAGGCCTGCCTTGCAAATCCTCATCTTTTCCCGGCCCCTCCCCTATAAACATAATCTCCGCGCTTTGCGAACCTTCACCGGGCACGGCATTAGTCCGCCCCTTATAAAGAGAACATTTTTCACATTTTTCTATCTGTCTATTTAGTTCGTGCAGGTTCATTTTTCTTATCAAAAATCATTCCCACAATCCAGAAGAGGAAAGACACTACCGCAACAGGAATCAAATACGAAAGCAGTGTATTTGAAAAAGCTTTAACTATAAAAGAAAACAATTCGAAAAACTCTTCAGTCCCCTCAATTTTTATTCTATCCACACCTTTAGACAAAACAAGAAAAGCAATTAAAGGAAGGAACGAAGCCAAAAAGATCGCCTTCATTTCCCACTTAAGAACTCTGACCGCAGGTCTGAATATCACGAGACCCAACAACAAAAGCACAAACAACAAAACAAGACTTCCAATAAAAAACACATCACTGATAATAGAATTAACATAATCCGAAACATCCTCACCCGCCTTAATATCTAATTTTGTTTCAATATCAAAAGAGTAACTTTCGGGAATATCATTAACAAGTTGGGCTTTCAAATCAGCTCGAACTTCATCTTTAATCGTTGATATCGAAAATCCTTCGGGAATACAATTAAACTCATCAGGATTAAATTCATCAACACTTTTACAAGGCTCTAAACCATCTATTATCAAATCCGTAACAGATTCAGCCATCACATCACCTCTATCTATCAGCCATTTAAACGACAACTCCATAGGAATAACGCCTCCTTCCAGAAAAACAGCCTCATCAATTTCATTCTTAATATCATCAATTATCAAAGCCAAATCATCCGCGGTAAAAACCTCCTGCAAAACCTCCATAAATTTATCTTTATCAAGAGAAAAAGACACATCCTCAACATCAACAGCATCAACCGCCGCACCCACCCACAACTCATAAACAATCTCCAAAACTTCACCTTTATAAAAATCTTCATTCAAAAAAGTTTTGTAAATCCCAAAAACGGCAATAAACGGCACAGCCAGGATTATGAACACAAAAACCAAAAACCCCGCAAAAATTTTTCTAATCATGCGAACACCGTACCAAATTCCTACATGATGTAAACTAAAATTCCAAAGATTTCTTTGACATATCACCGGAAACTATATTGTAACAAGTTTTCTCCTCCAACTTACCCGGAATAGAAAACCCCGAAGCTTTTGGATGTCCGCCCCCACCAAAAACCGCCGCAATACGTGAAAGATCAACCTCATCACACCTTGTCCTGAAAGAACCCTTCACATTTCCGTGACTATCCTCATTGATTAAAACGGCAAATTTCGAATTCGGCACCATATTCAAATAATCAATAACTCCGGATAATTGATCCGGTTCCGCACCAATATCTTTATAATCCTGTTCTTTTACCACCGAAATCACGACATTATCATCCGTCAGCGAGGCCTTTTCCAAAACTTTCCCCCATAATCTCAAAGTGGAAATCTGATTGATCCCAAAAAGAGCCTTACTGATTCTATCAATCTCAGCACCCTTGCCCATCAAATCCGCGGAAATATCAAAAACCTCACCATCCGTATTTGAATGCATAAAACTCCCGGTATCCCCATATATCCCGGCAAGCAGACAAGTCGCCATCTCCTCATCAATATCTACATTCCAAAACCTAAGAATCCTATAAAGAATAACCGTCGTCGACGCGGAATCAGAATCTATGATATTCACAGTACCATATCGATCATTCGAAGCATGATGATCAATATTTATAATGGGAATCCCGGTCTTAAACAAATTCTTATATTTCAGATGAAAATTGGTCATATAGCTTGCTCCCGCATCCAAAACAATCATCAAATCGTATTTTTCAAGCTCAAAACTATCAACAAATTCATTAACATTAGGCAAAAACGAAAATGTCTTCCCGGGCTTATCTACGCACGCCAATGTCATCTTCTTCCCCCATCTCTTAAGCAAGACTCTAAGGCAAAGCGCCGCACCCAATGTGTCAGCATCGGGTTTCCTATGCGATAATATGAGGATATTACGCGCCTCCTCTATAAGTTCTTTACTTTTTTTATACAGTTTTTTCATATCTTCGTTTTGAAAAGAATAAATTATACTGATTTTTCAGAATATTGCAAGTATAAATGTATATACCTATGCTAAAATTCATCAGACCATAATAATAACTATGAAAATTGTTTTCTTTGGAACACCGGAAATAGCCGCACCAGTGCTGGAAACCCTTGCACAGATTTCCAATATCGAAATTCTTTCTATTGTAACCCAACCGGACAAACCTGTAGGCAGAAAAGGCAAAATCACGCCTCCGCCGATAAAAACCATAGCGGAAAAACACAATCTCAAAGTCCTCCAACCTCACACAAAAAAAGAACTGCAAACCGCCTTGAAAGACATAAAAGCTGATTTTTTTATAGTCATCGCCTACGGAATGATTTTCTCAAAAGAAGTCTTAAAAATCCCAAAATACGGCGCAATAAACATCCATTATTCGCTTTTACCCAAATACAGAGGAGCGTCCCCCATCCAGGAAAGCCTGCTGAACGGAGACACGGAAACCGGCATATCGTTAATAAAAATGGATGAAGAATTAGATCACGGACCAATCATTCTAATGAAAAGAATAGAAATCGAAGACGAAGACAACCTCCAAACATTAAGCAAAAAACTTTCGATTCTAAGCTCTCAGATATTACCGCTCGCTCTCGAAGATGTTATAGAAGGCACACTCCAACCAATCGAACAAAACCACGAACAAGCCACATTTTGCAAAAAAACCAAAAAATCGGATGGAAAAATTGACTGGAACACCCCCGCAAAAGACATAAAAAACATGATCCGCGCATACACTCCATGGCCATCCGTCTTTACCGAAATAAAAGGGAAAAAAATAAAGATTCTCGAAGCGGACATCGAAGAAAACGCTCCCACAACAGTACCCGGGAAATTTGTAATAGAAAATAAAACATTAAAAATCTCTACAAAAAAAGGCTATCTCATACCAAAAAAACTCCAACCGGAAGGAAAAAAGGAAATGGATATTAAAACATTCCTAAACGGTTACCAAAATCTACTCAAGACTTCCAACTAAACCAACATACAGCCAAAAAAGAGCGTTTCCCTGATACAGAGAAACAAAATAGTGATCAAAAAGCCCAACAACAATTATAAAAGCCCACAAAGACATTAAAACATACGAAAACCGGTCTTTCCTTGTAAGCAAACGAGAAAACAAATAAACAAACAGTGCTGCAAACGAGATCCCCCCCAACACTCCAATCTCATTAAAAATCAACAGAAAAATATTATGCACAGGCTGAATCAGCCATGGCTGTAATTTTACATTCACATATTCCTGTAGAACCAACGTAAAATTTCCCAACCCTACACCAAAAATATTATCAAAAAACATGGACTTACTGGCGGAAAAATACATTGATCTCTCATCAAAACTGCCTGCATCCCCAATAAAAATTCTATCAATCAAAACAGAAGACAAATCAAAAACCACAATAAAAAACAAAATCAAACTCATCCACAAAACCACATTCCTAAACGAAATTTTCACATTCGACACCACATAATACAAAAACAATCCCATAAACATGGCCAAAAAAGCACTTCTGGAAAAAGTTAAAATAAGCGCAATAGAACAAACCAAAAAAAGCATGGAAAAAAGCGCCTTCGCATCCTTAAAACAATAAATAATAAAAAAGATCGCAAAGCTCAAGTACCCGGCAAAAATATTGGGATGAGGAAAAGTACCGTAAATTCTCAAAAAATTACCGTCCGTAATGCCCACCTTTGCGACACCAAGCTTATCTGAAGAAATTACAGGCTCTCCCAAAAACCGAAGCCCCAAAGATTCCTGAAACACATATTGGAAAATACCTATAAAAGCCACCGCGCTAACAACCCCGATAAAAACATACAAAAGTTTCTTAATATCAACAAATCCCGCTCGAACAAACAAGAAAACGATCACAAACTCGCTCAGACGCACACAATTTAAAAGTGTATTTAAAGAATCAACGCTGGACAAAAGAGAAACAAAATTCAGTATCAAAAATACTCCAACATAAAGAGAAATCATCAACGCCGACTTTTTCCCCCTCCCAAAAAATTTAAGCCCGTCCGCCGCCTTCTCCTTAAACACAAAAGACAACGACAAAAACACCAAAGAAATCAAAAGAAAAACATCAGTCAGATAAATAAAATGGCTTGAATAAGGATTAAAAAACCCTGAAATATACACATCCTGCATTACGACCAAAGCATCAATCTGAAAAGGCAAAAACGCAAAAAACAAATAAAAGAAAACCCGCGCCAGAGAAAAAAAACTAAATTTCCCAAACATTTTATTCATCCGCGGATTCTTCATCTTCTTCCTGCTCCACCTCCGGCACAACTAACCCCTCCTCGGGCAAAAACTCATTAATTTCCTTCTGAGCCTGCAAAAGCAGAGTTTCAAAATCCTTTGAAGACTGCGCGCTATTCACAAGATCAGAAAAAATCTCCTTGTAAGTATAATAATCCACAATCGGAAAACTCTCGGCAAACCCTATCTGAGAAGCAAAAACCCCATAAATCGGATCCTTCTTCTGATCCTCAATCATATCCCTCCTGCTCGTAGGATTGTGTGTCTCATCAAAATAATAATCAAGATTCTCGACATTGGTCACAAAAACCAAAAAGTCCCATGCAATCTCGGGATGCTCCGAATTTCGAGAAACCGCTTCCGCAAAATAACTCGCGTAGCTCACCCTCTTGTCACTGGAAACATCGGGATCATAGAGCTGAGGAATCGGTGCCGTTTTAATAACATTTTCATCAATCGCGTTCACTCCCTTATTTTCAAGCAAATTAATCTCATTCATAATCAGATCATAAGTATAAGAATATCCAATTATCATAGAAACATCTCCTCTGGCAAAAGCTTCTATCTCTCTGCCTTCGGAATCATCATCAGCAACGTATTCATTCCAGGAATAATGCTTATAATCCTCGTCGGCGAAACTCAAAAATAAGTCCAAAGCCTCCAAAGCAGGATAACTGTAAACCCCACTCCCCTGCCTTGAAGCAAAAACCGCCTCGGAAATATTATCGTTATAAAAATCCACACCAAACTGTAGAAAAAGCAGATAGAGAATATCTATAGCACGAGTAATATTGTCACTTCTACCCATAGCAATTCCGGAAACCTCGAATCTGTCAAAACTGGTGTCCTCTTTGTTAAGCAAAATCACATCCTCTTTTATGCCCTCCCATGTGGTTGAGGGTTTTCCCTTAGCGGGAAGCCGATCCTCAAAATGATCTTTGTTGTAGTATAAAGCCAAAGTATCAACCGTCATTGGCAAACCATATATTTGAACTTTTCCATCAGGATCAGTTCGAACCAAATCCTTATAAGCAACATCCACAAAAGTATTCTCAAAATCAGTAGGCGTACCCATACTTTCAGGTAGTGGTGAAAGTTTTTTGTAATTGCTCATAAACCAGGTATTTTGCATAGAAAAAATATCCGGCCCCTCGCCTTCAGCCATCTCGTTTAAAATAAGCCTTTCATATTCCGAAAAATCGGAAAATTTTCTGTAATGAATAGTAAGACCGGGATGATCAGCCTCAAATTGGTGAATTAACGGCTGTATAACATCGGAATCATCAAACACTTTATAATAAGTAAGTTCAATTCCGGAATAATCATCTTCCCTTTCCGAAGGTGTTTTCTTTAAGCAACCCCCAAAAGTAAATACTGTAATTATTGAAAGAATAACAAGAAATATAGTTGTTCTTTTGAAATGAGGCATTTTTCTAAGATTAAGGTTTTTTATCACACCCATGATAACACTTACTCTCACTCTTCCCAAATAGATCAAGAACGTTCGCGAGGACAAAAATCCTTTTTGGGCGAAAAAAGCATCGAATTAGTTCTCGAAACCTTATTACCGCCACACGAAAGACATGCTACAGAGTCAATACTGTTGGAACATTCAAAAACCGACAAACATTCATCACATTTATATTCAAAAATCAGCATGACAGTATTATAAAAACAACTCCGGAAAAAGTAAACAACTTGCAAAAATATGGTTCTGGCTTTTTCAGCGCCGCCCGCCTGACCCAAAGGGCCTGCGGGCGGCACAACTCATTTTATTTTTTCTTCTTCACCTCCTTCACCTCTTCCAATTCAACTCCTTTTTCTTCCCCAACTCGTGATTTCTTGAAAGTCAAAAAGTTGACATTGTCGGCCACGACCTCGGTTCGGAAATGCTTGGCTTTTTCTTTATCCTCGAAGGATCTGTTGATAAGCCTTCCTTCCACATAAACCGCGGCACCTTTTGCCAGATACTTCCCACAAACTTCGGCGAATTTTCCCCAGACAACCACTTTGTGATAGTCAACCGCTTCAGTTTTTCCATCCTCGCCTTGCACATTTCTATTAATTGCAAGAGGAAACGAAGCTACCGGCAAACCGCTTTTTGTCTGACGCAAATCAACGTCAGCCCCCAGATGCCCCATGAGCATCACCTTGTTTAAACTCCTCATAATTTAAGGGTTAAAGAATAGTAATACACAAATACCAAACAAACTTAAAAAAATTGTTAAATTAACTTAAAGTTTTTCTAAAAAAACAGTAGAATCCCTGTGCTAACATAAATTGCACATGTTTACAGGAATAATTAAAGAAACAGGAAAGATAAAAGAAATTAAAAAAGGCCCAAAAGCCACAATTTTTTCTATACAAACAAAATCAATTCTAAAAAACAAAAAAATCGGAGATTCAATAGCAATAGACGGCATATGCGTAACAATAACCAAAATCGACAAAAACATTTTCGACTTCGACGCAATACCCGAAACCCTGGAAATAACCACTCTGGGCACCACTAAAATCGGTAACACACTAAATCTGGAACCGGCATTGACCTTAAATCAGGCACTGGACGGACATCTAGTTCAGGGACACATAGATGAAGTTGGAACAATCGACAGCCTCGTTAAAGAAAATGATAAAGTCCAGCTTAAAATCTCTCACACCAAAGAAATTTCCCAATTTTTAGCTTTCAAAGGATCTGTGACAATAAATGGCGTAAGTCTGACAATTTCCGATCTTGATGAAAAAACATTTTCGGTAGACTTAATTCCACACACACTAAAACTCACGAATCTTAACGATCTCAAAAAAGGCGATAAAGTAAATATCGAAATTGATATGATTGCCAGATATTTGAAAAACCTTCTGGATTCAAAAGAACAGGAAACAAAATACGAATTTCTAAAAGAAAGAGGATTTATTTAACTATGGAATTAGAAAAAACCGACAAACAGATAAAAACAGATGGCTCAAACTTAAAAATCGCCATAATTCTCCCCTATTTTAATGAAAATATCGGTCTGGAACTTTTGCGAAACACAAAGGATGAACTTCTCGCACACGATGTAAAAGAAAAAGATATTGAACTAATAAGAGTAGCGGGCGCACTGGAAATCCCATTTGCATGCCAAAAAACAATTCAAAAGAAAAAACCGGATGCAATAATCACACTGGGAGCTATAATAAAAGGGGAAACCAGCCATTATGATATGGTTTGCGAAAACACATACAGAGGAATCATGGACATCCAATTGAAATCAAACGTCCCCATTATATTTGGCGTTCTAACTTGTGAAAATGAAGAACAAGCAAATCACAGAGCAAGCAAAAACGGCTTAAATAAAGGAAAACAAGTAGCACAAGCCACATTAATACAAGCAACCTTATAATCCCTCAACCTATGAAAATTAAAACCATAAAAGAAATAAAGGACCTTAAAGGCAAAAAAGTCTTACTCCGCGTGGATTTCAACGTGCCAATGCAAAACGGGGAAATTCAGGACGACACAAGAATCACCCAGTCACTCGAAACAATCAAATACCTGAAAACACAGGGCGCCGCACTCATCATAATGAGCCACATGGGCAGACCAAAAGGGAAAATCGTTGAAGAATTAAGACTCACAAAAGCCGCAAAACACCTTTCGAAATTACTAAACACCCCTGTCAAAAAAACCGAAAACGTACTCGATGACAAAGTCAAAGAAGAAGCCAAAAAACTCAAAAACGGAGAAATTTTAATGCTCGAAAATACCAGATTCCGCCCGGAAGAAAAAGATTGCGACCCCGCTTTTACAAAAGAACTCGCCTCACTCGGAGATATATTCGTCAATGACGCATTTTCCGCCGCACACAGAAAACACGCCACAACCGTCGGATTGGCCGATCACCTCCCAACATACGCGGGATTTCTGATGCAACGTGAAATAGAAGCTCTGTCCCCCATAATAGAAGAAGAGCCGATCCGCCCATTAACATTAATCTTCGGAGGAGCAAAAATCGACACAAAAATAGAAGTAATAAAAAGTTTCATCGATAAAGCGGATTATTTTTTGATTGGAGGAGCCCTGGCAAACACATTCCTTGTCGCCGCAGGATTCAATGTTGGCAAATCACTATACGAAAAAGACAAAGTCGAAATCGCCCGGGAAATTATGCTTGAATGTGAAAAAAATCGCGAAAGATTCATCATCCCACATGACGTAGTTGTAGCTGACGAAATTTCAGAAACCGCGGAAACAGCACACCTTCCAATCGAAGATGTCATGGACAACATGAAAATTCTGGACATTGGAAAATGGACCGCGGAAAAATTCAACAACATTATAGAAAAATCCGGAACAGTAATATGGAACGGTCCACTAGGATTATACGAACACAAACCATTCCAAAACGGAACAAAACTTGTAGCCTCATCTCTGGCACGACACAACTGCACTTCAATAATAGGTGGCGGAGACACAGCTGACGCATTAAAACGCGTAAACGTCCCCGCAGGAGGCTTCACGCACATATCTACAGGAGGTGGCGCATGCTTAGAATTCCTAAGCGGAAAAAAACTCCCGGGAATAGAAATATTGAAGAACTAAACAGCACCAACTACATTCTTTTTCTTAACCTTACCGGATTTACCAAGCGCTCTTCTTTCTCTAAGTCTTTGTATTCTCTTTTGAAAAGCCTGCCACCCATGAATTTTAATCCTATTTTTGAATCGCAGATTAAGATTATTGAAAACAGCGTCACTAAAAGCGTAAACACCATAAGCAATAAAAAACGCGGCAAACACATCGATAGAATAATGCACATGCATAAGTAAAACCGTCGCCCCCATCAAAAAAGAACCAACCAACATCAACCACCTAAACAAAGATTTCCTAAACAACAAAAAGGCTAAAAAAGGAGCTGACGTATGACCGGAAAAGAACAAATCATTCCTAAATCTAAAAATCGCAGTCGATTCAATAAATCCATTTCCCATAATCTCATCGCTATAGAAAAACCCCTCCGGCGGTCCAAAATGCGTAAGAACGATAAACGCAGATCTAACAACCAGGAGAATTCCAAAAGTTTTCAATACAAAAGGAACTATTTCAGGTTTAAAAAACAAAGGATAACAAACAATCGAGGTAATTATTAAATAAAAACCCCACGTAAAAAGAAATTCAAGATTATAAGTCGGCAAATCATCCAAAATCAAATCCCCCACCGGAGCATAAATTGCAGCATCATTATAAACACTGGCAAGACCGTTCAACACCAAAGAACCAAATATAACCAACAACCCAACCAGAAAAGACAAGACATAAGCCCGATCTTTCAACAAGACTTTCCAATGATGAACTAATTTTGAAAAATATTCCTTTATCATTTTTTTCTATCACCTTTTTCATCTTTTTTCTCCCTCGAACTCCATCTCCTAATTTTATCCGTTATTTCAGTAATCTTCCTACTATAACGCTCTCTGGAGACTTTTCTCACCCTTTCAACCTGCTCTTCAACTATCTCAAGCTCAGGAGGAGGCAGGGTAACCAAAGAAAAAGTTTTAGTCGGCATTCCCTCGATAAGTAGCCTCATATAAGCCGTGTATTTACTCAAAGAAACAAGGTCCGGTGGCAAGATCTCTTCACCAAACTGCTGTGAAATATATTCAGCGTCATCAAATCCAACCTGAAATGAAAGGACACTTCCCACATTCCCAAAAACCGCATCTCTTACCTCATCCGGCATCTGTGCAATATACTGATTCGCCATAGTTAAATTCAATTTGTATTTTCTGGCCTCAGACAAAATTGTCGCAAAAGATTCAGTCGCAAAATTCTGGAACTCATCCACATATAGATAAAAATCTTTTCTGTCTTTTTCCGGAATGGAAGCCCGGCTCATTGCATCCAGCTGAAATTTGGTAATAAACATCGCGCCAAGCAAAGCCGAATTATCCTCCCCTATCTTACCTTTTGAAAGATTAATAATAACAATTTTTCCCTTATCCATCGCAAATCTCAGATCTATCGTACTTTTCGGCTGACCCACAATATTTCGAATGACCGGGCTGGATAAAAACTGTCCAACTTTATTCTGGATCGGAGAAATAGCCTCAATACGAATCCTGTCCTGCATTTTCCCAAATTCATCAATCCAAAAACTCTTCACAACGGGATCCTCAATCTTGCTTACAATTTTTTTTCTATAAGCATCGTCCGAAAGAATTCTTGTAATTCCGAGCATGGAAGTCCCAGGATATTCCAACAAAGCCAAAATCGTATTTCGAAGAATATGCTCAAGCCTCGGTCCCCAGCTATCAGCATAAATTTTCTTAAAAATTCCAACCAATCCACTACAAACAATTGACCCCAAAGCCGGATCAACATTTTCAAGCATATTAAAAGCAACTGCATATTCCTTATCGGACGGATCAACCAAAACAACATCGTTTATACGGTTAGAAGGAATAAAATTCAAAACAGCATCGGCAAGATCACCATGCGGATCAATCACTCCAACCCCCCTCCCTGCCATAATATCGGAATAAATCATATTCTCAAGCAAAGTAGATTTACCCATTCCGGTTTTACCAATGACATATATGTGACGCCGGCGATCAATAGGCTTCACTCCAAAAATCGATTGAGAACCCCGAAAATTAGTCTTCCCCAAAACAGTTATATTTTTTTCCTCCTCTTTTGTCGGAAGATCAGCGGGCGGCTCCAATTTTCTGCTCTGCACCCAATAAATCGTGGGAGTTTTTACCAACAAATTGGGAAGATGATAAATAGTAGCCAATTCCTCATTATTAAGCACAAGATCATCCCGAATTATCCTTTTCCTGTAAGCGTTAACTATCGAACTCCCGTAAAAAAACGGACCAATCACAAACCTGTTCAAATGCGGAAAACTGAATTGTTTATAAGCACCCACTATTTCCCTTAATTTAATTTGGGCCTTCTTATGATCTTTACTTTTTGGAATATGAACCATGCGAATCGTCACACCAAATAAAGGCCTTACAACTTTATCCATAGCCGCATCCATATCCGACTCCCTTTCATGACTCTTACTGGTAGATTCCTCTATATCATCAGAACCTGACAAAGACGTTCCCGAATCACCTTTAGCAAGATCAAGTTTGGCCGTAATTAAAAGCCCTTGAATCCAAAAAATAAAATAAACCGGAAAAAACACAATCCTCGGCCACAACTTGCGGGTACAAAACGCCCTTGCATAAGCACTTTTAAAAAATTCGATATTACCAAAAACACCTTTTTTCAAAATCCTCACACATTTTGTAAATACAATCCTCCACTTATCCGGCAAAGGCGTCACAACAACCTGAATCCATGCCTGATCCGCCGGATCATCAAATTTTAACAATGAAGCGGTAATGCCGGCAATCGGATCAATAGCAAGCCGAGTCAGTTTGTCTTCAAATTGTGGGTAACGTTTAATTGGAAAAACATCGCTATCAGAAAATTTGAGTTCAGTTCCCAGAGCATTCTCCTTAAACTTTACATTCTCCGCATAATCCGGAGCATCCTCTATCTCAACGTCAGGATATTGCGCGTATATCTGCCCCTCAACAAGATTTCTCAACTTTTCCGGAAAAGCCACATAAAATTTAATGCTCCGATTTACACTCGCAATTTCAAAACTTACATTATCACTACTATAGCCCTGCAATTTCCGCCAAAACCCAAATTTTGACTGAATTCCGTGAAGCGTCGCATAAATCTGCTCCGCAACAATAGGACCACTCTCATTTTCTTTGGCAACACGAACCTGCAAAACAGTATATTTTTCTTTGTCCTTTTTTCGAATTTTCTGAATACGAAATAATATTGAAAACCCCACCAATGAGGCTACAAAGACAATGACACCTAATCCTATATACTTTAATATTTCAATCATTAGCGCAAATTATACATCAGGTGGAATATTTATCAAAAAATCTCTGCAATATTATTTGAGCAGCATAAGCATCCTTTCCCAACGAAAGTTTTCCGGAATGTTTTTTTACATCATCAAGAAGCTTGTTCGCCTCAAAAGAACTTAATCTCTCATCAAAAAACTCAACCTCCACCCCCGTAATCCCCTCTCTAAGCTCTTTAACAAAATACCTAACCTCTATAACCATTTCGTTGTCCTCATCCTCTCTGTCCATATTCAAAGGCAATCCGACAACAATTTTAGAAACACCCAATTCATCACAAATATCCTTAATTTTTTCAATCAAACCAGAAAGACCTTTATTTTCAATAACCATACGGGGAAAAGCAATACCAAACTCGGTATCCCCACTCGCGACACCGATTCGTTTCTTTCCGTAATCTAAACTTAAAACTTTCATGAAATTACCTATTCTGCTTCTACAACAACATTTATTTCCTCCTCAAGTCCCTCCCCCAGATGAATCTTAACTTTGTGATCTCCAAGAGCCTTGAAAGGCTTCATCTTAATAAAATCCTTTTCAAGTTCCACATTTGCCCCCGCTTTCACAGCTTCAACAACATCCATCTCGGTCAAGGATCCATAAAGCTTCCCTTTATCACTGACTTTGGCTTTAATCACAACAGAAAGCCCTTTTAGTTTCTTAATAACTTCTTTCACATTCTCAAGAACCCGCTCCTTCTGAACCACACGCTCTTTATTACGGGCTTCCGCCAATTCAATCAATTTGGCATTAGCGGCCTGAGCTAAACCTTTCGGATACAAAAAATTTCTGAAATATCCATTTTTTACATTCACAACATCACCTCTATAACCAAGTTTCTTTACGTCTGCGCTTAATAATACCTGCATAATTTCGTGTTAAATTTGCCATATATAAATACCGAAGATTCGAGAGAAAGTAAAGGGATTTTTACCTCTCAAACATCCAATTGATCACATTCACAAACCTATCTGACGGGAATACAACCCCTTCCATCGATATCCCCGAAACTTTCCCATCCGAAGCGTAATAATAAATGGGACGATAAAGAAAAACAGCAGGTATGTCCTCACTAATCTGCTCGGCCAATTTTCTTAATTCTTCGCCCCTCTTCTCGAGATCAAATAAAGCTCTGATATTTTCAATCAAACTATCAACCTGAAAACTCTTATAATTCGACAAATTAAGTCCCATGGGACTTGCCTGGGTAGAATGCCAATATGAATAAGTATCTAAATTATATCCGAGATTCTGCCCCACAAACAAAAGATCGTAACTTCTGTTCATCACGCGCTGTTTAAACTCATCCTGAGGCAAAAATTCAACCTGAATACTAAATCCTATATTCTCCCAGGCATCCTGTAGAAAACCTATAACTTCCAAAGTTTCTTCATACCTGGTGGATCCTTCCTCGAAAAGACGAACAATCATATTCAATTCAAGACCCAAACCGTCCTCACTATATCTAATCCCCTGTTTATTCACATCTTCCTCCGGATAAAGGAACCCGGATTCTTTCAAAGCGCCCTGGGCCTGTTCCGTACTGGCCTGATAAACCCACTCATCCTGATTTAGTTCCATAAGAGGTGTATCTACGGGAATTTTATCAACAAACTGCTCTATCAATTTTTCCTTGTCTATAGCTTTTTGCAAAGCAAGCCGAACATTCTTGTTTTCTTTCAAAATTTTACTTTCCATATTCATAAAAACGGCTATGTACTGTGGCAACTGATAAGAGAACAATTCAAATCTGTCATTATTCTGGAAATCCAGAATATAATCACCCGTAATTTTCACCACACCGTTTACAGCATCAATATGCTCAATAAGCTCATCCATAGTCGGATAAACAATAAACCTCATAAATTCAATTTCGCTCTGTTCTCCGTAATAATACGGACTTCTGGAAAGAGTAACCTGCATTCGTCCATCCGGAAACGCTTCAACAGGCTCCGTAACCATATAAGGACCGGAACCTACAGGCATTTTATTAAATTCATCCTGAAGAAGATCATAAGGATCAACATTTTCAAGAATATGCTTAGGCAAAATTCCAATTGTCAAATTATTAACAAAAAAGATGTTTGGATTTTCCAGTTTGAATTTTATTGTTTTTTCATCAATCTGCTCAATCTCAATCCCCGCAAAATTAGTTTTCAAAATCTCATTTTGGAAAAACTCGGATTTAACAACATCATGAAATGTAAAATACACATCATCAGCGGTCAAAGCGGTCCCATCATGCCATTTAAGCCCGTCCCTCATCGTAAAAGTATACTCAGTCTTATCCTCATTGATAGACAACACAGCCATATCATCAACAACAGCCCTTATTTCCGGATCATATTTCATCAGACCGGAAAAAACCAATCGACTAACCTCCATGTCGGCCTCATTGTAATCAACAAAAAGCGGATTTATATTCTGCACTCCATTTTTTGCGACAATACCTTCCGTATAAATATTGGATTCTCCAAACCCGAAAAGCCCATAAGGGAAAAAAATCATCTTCACAATCATCGCAAGAAAAATCGCCACTGCAAGCCCGGTCAGAAGTTTGTCACGAAAATCATAGCTTCTAAAAACCGCGAAAATTGATCTTATTATTTTCATTTAGATACTTTAAACGAAGAGAAACAGTAACGAATTCCCTATAAAAAACACAACCAGAATCACAGTCGCGGTTGATAAAAACTTCTCAGCGCCCCTCTTGCTTGTGTAAAACCCACCACCTCCTCCAAAAGTAGCTGAGAGACCGGTTCCGCGCTGTTGTACCAAAATCGACAGAGCAAGCAGAATCGAAATTACCACCTGAAGTATTAAAAAAAATGTTTGCATATTATTTTATTATTAAACTTGAAGTCCAGTTAATTACACCGAACACAATAGCTCCTATAACATAACTACTGGTATTTTGAAAGATCAAAGTCACATCCCGAAATTCCGCGATAGAAAGAAAATAGCTTAGAAACCACAAAATCGCAACATTTATCACAATCATAAAAAGCCCTCCGGTCAAAAATATAAAAGGCAAAGAAACAATCCGAAGCAAAGGCCGAACCACAAGATTCACCAGTCCAAGAACCACACCTCCAATCACAAAAAACTTAAATCCTCCAGTATAAGAAATGTCCTCCACCAATCTCGTCAATAAATACAAAGTACCACCGTTTATCGCAATATTTATAATCGGACTCAGTATAAAACCCATAAAAATAAGATTAAATTTTTCTGACTGCTATTTTAACTGTTATATCATCAATTGTCACTTCATGTTCTTTGTCCCATTCGAAATCACCGCTTTGCTGAAGCTCGTTGGCAAGAGTTTCGGCTTTGATATAATCCGCAAACTGCGTAACCGCTTCATCTATAACGCCATCGGACTCAACTGAAACAAAAATCCTGTCATCAACCTGATAATCGGCTTCTTTTCGAAGCTCCTGCACCATTCGCACAACATCACGCGCATATCCTTCTTTTTTCAAATCATCCGAAATAGCAGTATCAAGAGTCACAACAACCCCTTCATCACTTTCAACATCAAATCCTTCTTTTCCTTTAAATCCGATCTCAACTTCGTCACCCATAAGCTCGAATTCTCCAACTTTGATACTGTCATCTCCAAGTTCATACTCCCCCGCTTTTACTTTTTGAATAATAAGCTGAACGTCTTTTCCGTATTTTGGACCTAAAATTTTTGCATTTGGAATAACACTATGCTCGATAATATCACCCACATCCTCGATAAATTCCAGCGCCTTCACATTCAACTCCTCCATAATCACTTCTTTATGAGCTTCAATCATTTCTTTGGAAACGCCTTCAGGCAAAGCAATCCCGACCTTCAACAAAGGCTGGCGAACTTTTATCCTCGCTTTTGCCCTCACACTATGCCCAAGATTCACAATTGTACGAACAACATGAATCTCTTCATTCAACCGCTCATCAATTATTGTTTTGTTCGGCTCTGGCCAATCAGCCAGATGAACAGATTCTTCGGCGGTAAGGTTTTGATAAATTTCGTCCGCGATATAAGGCATAATCGGAGCGAGAATTTTCACAAATTCCACAAGAACAATATAAAGAGTCTGGTACGCCTGCTTCTTGTCCTTGTCGTTTTCACTCTTCCAGAATCTTCGGCGAGACCTTCTGACATACCAATTCGACAAATTTTCAAGAAAATCCAGCATTGGACGAGTAGACTTCGGCAAATTATATACATCCATCTGCTCGGTAACATTTTGGATAAGAGAATTTAATTCGGACAAAACCCATCGATCCAATTTATGGGAAGGCTGAAACGCTTTGTAATCTTTTGAAGGCTTAAATTTATCAATATTCGCATAAGTAACAAAAAAGCTATAAGTATTCCAAAGAGTCAAAGTAAATTTCTTCACAATTTCCTCAACATGCGCGTCGGAAAACCGAACATCATCCGCCAACGCCGCCGGCGAACTGAGCATAAAATACCTCATACTATCAACACCCTTACTATCAAAAAGCTTATTCGGATCAGGAAAATTTTTCTTTCTCTTTGATAATTTCTCCCCATCCGCCGCCAAAATAATTCCATTCACAATCACATTTTTAAACGCGGGCTTATCGAATAATACCGCCGCCAAAACATGAAGCGTATAAAACCAACCTCGAGTTTGATCCAAGCCTTCAGCAATAAAATGCGCCGGAAAATTATCTTCAAATTTTTTCTTATTTTCAAAAGGATAATGAAGCTGTGCATAAGGCATCGATCCACTCTCAAACCAACAATCAAAAACATCGGACACACGTTTCATCTGCGCACTACAAGTCTCACATTTAAAAGTAATATCATCGATATACGGCTTATGTAAATCAAGTTTCCCTTCCCTTTCCGGGAGTTTCCCAGCTTTTTCCTTAAGCTCCTCCACAGAACCAATACAAACCTGCTCCCCGCATTCACATTCCCAAACAGGAATCGCGCACCCCCAAAAACGATTTCGACTTATAGCCCAATCACGCGCCCCTTCAAGCCATTTCCCAAAACGACCTTCTTTTATATGTTCCGGCTGCCAATGAATCTGCTTGTTAGTCTTGAGCATTTTTTCCTTGAGTTTTGTAACTTCTATAAAAAATGATCGGGTCGAGTAATTTAAAAGCGGAGTTTCACATCTCCAACAATGCGGATAACTGTGTTTATAATTTTGTTTAGAAAAAAGAAGTCCTTTTCCATGCAAATATATTGCGATATTCAAGTCCTGACCTTTCACAAATTTCCCGGCAAAATCCTTAACATCTTCAGTAAATGTCCCATCCATCTTCACATGTTGTACTTTTCCCAATTTCTTCTCAAGTCCAAACTGATAATCATCTTCACCAAACATCGGCGCGATATGCACAACTCCGGTACCATCCTCAGTAGTTACAAAATCCGCCAAATCAATAACATACAACTCCCCTCCCATATCTTCTCCCTCATAATAATCAAACAACGGCTTATAATGGGTTCCAACCAGTTTCTTAGAATCAATCTTCTCAATAATCGCGTATTTGTTCTCTCCAAGAATACTATCCGCAAGCTCAGCCGCCAAAATATAAACCTCTTCCTTTTCATCACAGTCTTTTCCCTTAACCATCACATATTCCACATCCTTACCGAGAGCCAACGCAACATTTCCGGGAAGCGTCCACGGAGTTGTCGTCCACGCAAGAATGTAAACGTCCTTTTCTTTTGTCCCAAGCGCTTTGAGCGCGTCCTCTTTTAATTTGAATTTGGTGGTCACCGAAAGATCAGTCACATCTTTGTACCCCTGCAAAACCTCAAAATTCGAAAGCGGAGTTTCACAACGGGGACAAATATGCATCGCCTTGTGACCGGTATAAACAAGTTTTTTATCCCAGATCTGTTTGAATATCCACCAGAGCGATTCCATGTAAGTATTGTCGAGAGTCGCGTAGTTATCACTAAAATCAACCCAACGAGCAAGACGTTTCAATGTTTCTTCCCATTCCTTCGTATATCGAAAAACTGATTCCCGGCATTTGTTGTTAAATTTTTCAATACCGAAATTAACAACATCTTTTCTGCCGGACAATTCCAATTCTTTTTCTATTTCATATTCAACAGGAAGCCCATGGCAATCCCAGCCGTTCCTACGAGGAACATAATACCCTTTCATACTCCAATATCTGGTAATCGCGTCCTTGATAACATTTGCGAGCATATGTCCGTAATGTGGCAGCCCATTTGCAAAAGGCGGCCCATCAAAAAACACATACTTTTCCTTCCCTTTCCGCTGTTCCACAGACTTCTCAAAAATCTTATTATCCTCCCAATATTTCAACATTTCCCTCTCCACTTCCGGAAAAGATTGTTTCGGATTTACTTTCTTAAACATAACTTTATAAATTATTCTATGAAAATTCTTACCCGCACCCCGAACAGCTATCACAACTTCCTTCACATCCACCAATAGAAACTTTAAGCTCATAATTGTCTACCAGTTTTTCCGCTAATCCCACATATTTTTCAGGAGTTAAAGCCAAAAGCTTCTTTTTCTCACCTGCGGGGATTTTGAGACCCTTTATGAATTTCTGAATAGTAGCTTTTGTGATTCCAGCCTTACCTCTAGTCAGTTTTTTAAGCATTTCATACGAACCTTCTATCAAGTTCTTCCTCATAACCACCTGAATAGGTTCCGCCAGAAGTTCCCACTTGTCTTTTAAATCACCTTGTATAACTTTCTTATTCACGGTGCATTTTGAAAGGCCTTTTATAGTGCCTTTATAAGCCAAAACACAATGTGTAAAGGCAGGTCCCATTTTCCGAAGAACCGTAGAATCAGACAAATCTCTCTGCATCCTTGAAACCGGTAATTTTGAAGATAAATGCTCCAATATTGCATTAACGATACCTAAATTCCCTTCTGAATTCTCAAAATCTATAGGATTTACTTTATGCGGCATAGTGGACGATCCCACTTCCCCGGCAACAGTCTTTTGTCCAAAATATCCAAAGCTGATATACAACCACATATCCCTGTCAAAATCCAAAACAATAGTATTTATCCGCTTAACACAGTCAAAAAGTTCAGCCAACCCGTCATGAGGCTCAATCTGGGTTGTATATAAATTCACCTTCAACCCCAAACTTTGTACAAATTTCTTGCTCGCATCTATCCAATCAACGCTATCGTAAGCCACTACATGAGCATTATAATTTCCCACAGCTCCGTTAATTTTCCCTGATAAGCAGGAAATACAACTCAGATGCTCCATTTCCTTCTCCAATCTGGCCACGAAATTTACCAGCTCTTTGCCCAAAGTGGTGGGAGTAGCCGGCTGTCCGTGAGTTCGCGAAAGCATAGCAACCTTCTTGTTTTTCATCGCTACTGTATAAATTTCTTGCACAAGACCACTCAACAAAGGAATCATCTCCCTGTCCAAAAAGTCCCTAACCATGCAAGCATAAGCCAAATTCGTAATATCCTCACTCGTACACGCAAAATGTATAAATTCCAGATATTTCTCCAAAGGACCACCCTTCAGCTGTTCTTTTATAAAATATTCCACCGCCTTAACATCATGATTCGTCTTTTTCTCAATTTCCTTCACATGAGTCGCATTCACAACATCAAACTGTTCATAAATACTCCTAAGCATCCGCAATTCAGTCGCATTAAAAGTCTTTTTGCCCTTAAGCTTCAATTCTTTAAACAAAAATATAAACCACTCC
>JAUVQE010000074.1 GCA_030598325.1 Nitrospirota bacterium
CTGGCGATGAGCATTCCTGAATCCGTCAAAACAAAAAATGGAAATTTAAAATATATTCTGAAGAAGTCGGTTCGGGGTCTGATTCCAGACGAATTGATTGACCGCAAAAAACAGGGTTTCGGCGTCCCAATCCATGAATGGTTTCTGGACCGGCTGGGAGAGCGAACCCAAAAAGAATTGAAATCCTTTTGCGATCAAACCGATTTTATCGATTACGCGGAGGTGCAACGATTGATGGAACGAAGGCAAAGTCCTTTAATCTGGTATCTACTGAATTTTGCGCTGTGGTGGAAACACAACCTCAGGTAAACCTTTCCAATTGCACCTCCCTATAAAAGTTTTAGCGTTTTAGAATTCAGGGATAAAAAAATAGAGGCTTGGAATCACATTGGTCGCTTCGTTTTTGTGGTTCGAAAAATGTTTTGATTTTTTTTGGGCGATTGATATGCACAAATATAAAATCGGTATGAAGGTGTCTATATCCATGGTCCAACACCTTAAGTACAGGCTCATATTTTTCACTCAATGAGGGATTCTTTCTAATTTTTTCCTTAACACAGAGATAATGCTCAAAATACCTAAAAGCTCCCAAGTCGTAACTTTGAGAAAAAGCTAAGCCGGTGAAGGGCTGCCGCGGAAACACCATGCTCATGGTGGACCCCAAGGCCGCATTTTCAAAAATGACGCTGGACGAATCTTCTCGCAATGCATTTATAAGTTGTGGCGGCATTTCATGGCTTAATACGGGATGCGAATTCACTACAAAAATGGTTTTAGTATAAATCCCTATTAAAAGAACCCCCGCGACCAACTGCGCTCTTTTCAACCAGCGACCTGTATTTAAAGACGCCATCCAATACGCTACCAGAATGGCAAAACACACCGTCCCAAAGTTTTGCTCATAATTCTTAGGCATTGCGATGAAACCGGAAATGATTTGAGTATTTACAGCCATTAAAGGAGAAAATGAAATCAGTCCCAAAATCCGGCGTTTTTCTTCGGTGACTGATTTTCTAAGACACCACCAAATCCCCAAACATACAACGGAGGTTCCAGAAACCAGAGGAAGCCTGCTCTCGATGAGAAACTCGGCATCCAAGGTCCCCTTGATCCTAAATTGATAATAAAGGCCCACCACCACCGACAAAACCACGTATGATAGAAAAGCTAGAATTGCGTGGGTATACCTAATATTCAGCCATCCATATTTTTTGTTTAAGGACCACAGGTGAACAGACAAAACGATAAAAAGATAAGGAACTTTGACAAAAACATATAAAAAAGGAACAACAGCATAGAGAAGCAAAATTTTGTGGGTCCGCAAGAATGCCAAAACGGCTCCACAGATCAACAGAAATGAAAACTGTGGATCGGGGGTTCTATAGAATGGCGGAAAATAGGCTTCAGGAAGGGATAACCAGTAAACCCAATTACTCTTGAGAGTCCAATAAAACATTTCCGAATAAAGACTTATAGACACTCCGAAAAGAACTGGCAGGGCACAAAGCATCAAAGTGAATAAAACCGCATCCTTTGCATCGTGGCCAAGGCGAAAAAATATTTCTTTAAGAAGCAGGGCAATCGTTCCCACCAGAATCAAGTCAAACATAAAATTGATGTATCCCGAAGAGAGCCCCCACTCATGTAACCAACAGATCAGATACTCAGAGGGACGCACCAAACCTCTTTTGAACAGGGCTCCATCGTATGAAAGATAAGAATATTCATCATAGGCATTTTGATAGAAAAAATATCCGCCGGTCTTGATCCACTGGTAAATTGGAAACAGGATGGGAAGAAGCACTGGAGCGCTTAAAATCGCATACCACACGCCTGGTAATTTGGCATTGGCCATACTAGAGTTCTTTTCCTCTTTTTTGAAATCCATATAAAATAGATAGAATGGTTTTAAAATTCGCCCAATATTTATTATAAATAGTTTAATAGAGATCGCCCTTCTTTTCAAATAAACGAAAGAGCGGGGTAAGCAATCCACGGCTACCGAAACTACTATTGATGCGGGCAGACAAAATGAGCGTAGAGGGTCAGCCTGGAAGGCCGAGTGCCTTTTCTCGATCATAAATTTGTCGAGCTGGCGATGAGCATTCCTGAATCCGTCAAAACAAAAAATGGAAATTTAAAATATATTCTGAAGAAGTCGGTCCGGGGTC
>JAUVQE010000014.1 GCA_030598325.1 Nitrospirota bacterium
AGAAGATCCTCGTGAGTCATTTCTTTGTTGGGTTCAAGCTCCTCATCGGGAGTTATTATAAAATTGTTTTTCAGATTAAATCCTTCATTTATATAAGGAGTCATATCTTGGGCGGCTACGATAATAGTTTCATACCATGGTTCTCCAATCATCAATTCATCCAGATTCAAAACTCCCTTGAATTCCAGAGCTTCCAGGATGATATTGGCCGTTTCTGCGCGTGTAATGGTGGCATTAGCCTTAAAAGGATGAAGACCGGTCACAGGATCGGTTTCTCCCGTATAACCGTATATAAGGCCAAGTAAATCGGCTTCTTTTATATATTCATAATAATCGGGTAATTGCTCGGAATTCCAGACAAGATCATAAAATCCTCCTCCGGATTCACCCTCAGTGCCTTCATAAGGCTCATATGCAGAAGGACGCGGAATAATACAAAGCATATCGAGAAGGACCTTTACAAACTCGCTTCTTTTTACCAATTCCTCGGGATCAAATTCCGGAGCAAGACGGCTATCAGCGCCCACACCGTAAAAAACGGACGCGGAAGGAGCCCGCGGAATGGCGAAAGGAACATCATTCGGTCCTACAATAGTTGTATCCTCAATTAGCATGGAAATATAAATTTCAGCCACAACTTTTCCCTCAAACAAAACTTCGATCACAAGTGGATCCACCGTATGGTCATTATCTTTCAGCCTAATTGTGACTCGCTCATCCAAAATCAAAATATTTCCGGCGGAATCAACAAGCAAAATTTGCTTTTCCTCATTCGAGTGAATCAAGGTGGCACCTCCGGGATAATTTGGGTCACTTGCGGGGAAAACAAAGAATTCAAACTCATCACCGGAATCAACATCGCTAACATTCACCCCATCAAATTCTTCATAATTTTCCGAATCAAAATTTATATCCACATGCATCTCCACATCCTGATTTGGATCGGAAACAATATAAACTGAAGCCATAACATCGCCGTTTTCATCAAGTATATCAATACTGGTGGGGGAGAGAGGAGGTACAGCCACGTTCACAACAGCACTATATCCGGTTGTGAGAGCGCCAACATTCCCGGTCTCCGGATGAATTTCAGCAACAATATTACCGGCGGAATCTTCAACCAAAATCATATCTTCCAGATTGAAATCGAAAACCTCGTAAGAACCATCCCCGTTTGTAAAAAACTTTCCATCCGCGTCAGCGGAAGGCGTCACAACCTTGTCCAAACGCGGGAAAATATAAAGTTCGTCGTCAATGGATCTATAAATGTATCTTGATCTCAAAATCGAAAACGGCAGAGCATCCACCTCGGGAATCACCTGCCCGACAACCTCGTAAGTTCGCGAAACAGTATTATCAAGCGAAATTTCCGGAACAAAAACATTTACGGAAAGCTCCTGATTTGAACTGTGTCCACTCTGATCAACAACATTTAAAATAAAAGTAAGAATTCCGACATCTTCCTTTTCATCAAAAGGACCGATTCTGAAAACGGGATTATTGCGGTCATTCCAAAGCACACCATCCCCATCACTATCAATGGCGCTATTCAAATCACTCCACAAGGTTCCGGCATCCCCCTCAAGATAATACTCCGTGACCTCCCCGGAAGTATCAAACGAACCACTGGCATCAATTTTCAATTCTTTAAATACCGAAAGGTCGTATTCGGTTTGTGTCACAGCAGGGAATGGAACGTCTTTATCAGCGCACATCTGCGGAGCAACTATTTCGCTGGTGGAAGCCAAAGATCTTTCTCCATCAGCGTTTATCGCGTAAACAACCACATAATAATTTCCATTTTCAATTTCAAGAGAAATATAAGGAACATCGACTGTGTATGTATAAATTGCATCTTCATCGGAATGCAGTAATGATCGTTTTATTAAAACTTCATAGGAAACGGCGCCATCAGAAGCGGTCCAGCTGACATCGGCTTTATTATTATTTTCATAAGGGGAACTGACTCCCTGAACACTTGCGCCACCAATATTTACGAAATCGGAAACAGAAGCGTCTGTAGTGCTTAAAATTACATCTCCTTTGCCCAAATACGAAGATAATGGGGTTGTAGATAAATAATTCTCCTTGAAATAAACATCTCCACCCATTGAATAAATAATATCGTGATCGCCGTCCGCGTCCACATCACTAAACATTGTATGTACGGTCTGGGTCAATTCGGATATGTAGCTCAAGACACTTTCATTCTGCCCCTGATTGCCGACAGCAACATAAAAACCTACAGGAACGGCAGACGGCTCATCTCCACCGAGCATATCACTCACAGCTTCGACAGGATCCACATCCGCGGCAATCAATTCACCATCAAACAAATCAAAAACCGCTTCTTTAATCTCAGGCTCATTTCCGTCCGCAAAATCATTGGGGACGGTCAATGCGGCCAGTTCCCGACCAAAACTATCATTTTCCACAAGAACCCTCGTGAATTCATCATAATCCTCAATAGTATTCATCAAAGAATCATTTGTGCTGTTTAAATTCTTCGTATAATCAATAAAAGCGTCCCGCAAAGCGGTAAGGCGCCGGATTTCAGGTGTATCCGGCAAATCCTGATTTTGAATATCCAGTTCAATTTCATCAAGTGAACGATTCATCATCGGATCTGAAGGATCAAGATATTCGGATGTAGCGGTCAAATAATAAGTATCCGGCAGGTCAGTAACTTCCATAGCCACGATATAATCATTCAAAATAGTATCCATTTCTTCAAACTGTCCGCTAAGTTCACTGAAAATTTCGCTGTCAAAAGTGTCAAAACTAACCTCCTCGACTTCTTCGACCGTCTCTTCGGATTCATCCTTTGCGCTTTCCACAGCCTCTTTGACGCCTTCCTTGGCGACATTCTCAAGAGCCTTAACGGCATCGTCTATCGGTTTCTGTAAATTAAATTTCAGAAAGTCATTGATACGGCCGATCATATTTTTTACCCCTTCATTCATCAATTCGGCCCCGGCTTTCACTATCAGATATATGGTACTCAATTCAAGACCTATATCCAGTTTTGCGGTGATTCTAATCTGTTCCACAAAGTCGTATTTTATAGGGGGAGTCTGTATGCCCAGCTTTCCGATAATAGGCAAAACAGCTTTAACAGTGGATTGGGTCAATGTCTCAATTTCAGTTGCCAGCTTGGCTTCAGGAATGGGGACAAGGCCTTTTTTAAGCAGACATAGAATTTTAAATATTACTTTTAAATTCGAGGCTAATTTAACAATGGGTTTGGGAAGTTTAGGGATTTTTGGCGGTCTCGGCAAATCGGGAAGTTTAGGAATTTGAAGCGTTGGCAAATCCGGAAGGTTCGGAATAATAAAATCAGGAAAATCGGAGAGCCAGTCGGGAATGTCAAATGAAGGTAGTTCAAGTATCAAATCGGGAGGGAAATCGGTTGGGAATGTAAAGTAAGGCAAATCAGGCAGTCTTACGGATTCAGCCTTAAATTTAAGATCCGGCCAGACAACTTTCACGCCGGTTTTTAACTGTGAGAAATCCACAACAATATCGGGCCATTTTGGCAGAGGAATCACAGGAAGGTCGGGAATGGCCACAAATAACTTCATAAGTACATTCAATTTACTGAATCGGTCACTTTTGCACTGGTCACAGGATTTTTGATAATCAGCGGCGAGATCCAGGATAGCCTTCCAGCTCTGAAATGTACGGACAGCATCCTCGGACGCTTTGATCCATGATTTTATGATTTTTGACTGCTTCCTGACATATCCGCCGGTAAATTCCATTATCGCGTCAAGCCAGCAGATGATTTGGGTCGCGTATTTTGATTCTAGGGTTTTCCAATTCAGGACATCACGGGGCAGATTCGCGATCTTATCTATTTTCCCCATAAGATCCCTGACAGATTGTGTAAGCTTTTTCGTATTAACCGCGAATTTATCACACAAAGTCTTTCGGGTTTCATCTTTTTCGGCGTCACAATTGTAATAATTTAAAAATCTTTCAATTTCGCTTTCCTCATATTTTAGCCAGGCATCAGCCTGCCTTTTCCATTTGATTAATTCGTCTTTGGAAAGGGCGGGGATCCTAATAAGAACTTCTTTGCTTTCAACCTGGACGAGAGGAATACTGTTAATTACACGAAGGAAATCATAATGATTTTTAATTTCACTAAAATTAGCCTGAAAAGTCGCGGAGTCCGGGAGCAAAGTTTTAAAATCGGGATAAATAAAATAGAAAGTGGGGAAATCCAGTAATTTATTGTAAATCTCACTTGATTGTTTATCTATCCAATTGGTTATTACACTTGGGAATCCGGGGATTTTAATATTTACGGCGCCGGCGGCGGAAACGGGCGATTTTTTATCGGAATAAGCAAAATTTCCACTGGTGGTAGAAGTATCCGCGCCTCCTTTTCCATCGGAAACAACGGTAGCCATGCCAATATCCGGACTTACAGTGGAACTTGAAGCGGTGGCTATAGCGCCATTTACAGGGCCGGCGATCTTGTCACAGATTCCCAATGTTTCCATTAATGGAACGGAAAAAGCAAAACAAGGAGAAGTGTGGCCGGTACTCGGCCCGCTACACACCGCGATTCCCAATCCCAAAGTTAAAGTGGGGGAAAGATACAATCTGAAAGTTGAAGTGACAGAAGAAGGGATAAACATTCCGATACCACCGGGCCAGCTATGTCCCGCCGAGAATATTGGAATACCGGGAGTAATGTCATCGGCCGCAAAGAAAGCGTAATTATAAGGAATAGGAAGACATCCGCCTGAACATCTTAAAGTTTTGACAGCATTCTGAACACTATTCGCGACAGCCTCGTGAGCGCTGCTGGCGGAAGAACTGCCCCCTACATCCCAGGAATCGGCGCAACCACTATAATTGGCGTCTTCCGGATAGGCCAAAGAATTCATATACATCTTCAAATCAATTGGAATTTTGGGATTATTCGGATCCACTCCCGACAAAGCATCAAGATCAATTGGCAAATCATCGGACAAATCCGTTCCCTGGCTTGGCTCATATACAAGGTCGAAATCATTGTATCCCTTGCCTGTTAAATCAGCTCCGGAATACAAATAATTCAGCCCGCCTTCGGGATTATAAGAAGATTTTACAAGAATATCCGAATAATGCTGGTTGTCAAAATCACCCACATCAAAATTAATATCGGGAGTGGCATTCAACGTTATAGAATATTTTATTGTCCTTTTTCCGCCTGCGGGAACAGAAATATTTTTAATAACGTGAGATCTTAAGCTCATCTCGGTTTCTTCCCATTGCAAATCATCAGGACAATTACTGTCCAAACATTCCAGGCTGTCGATATTCAGAGTCGCCGTCACCGGAGTGAAATCCGAAATCATCAAATCGCTGACAAAACCGCCGCCTGAATTCTCCAAAGTAATCACATAATTAATCTTGTCTCCCGAAGTGATAGTTTCCCCGTTTACATCAATAGATTGTTTAACGGAAGCGGGACCGAAATTAGAATCATCAGCAATATGGATAAAATCAAATTCCGCGGGATAAGACAAAGGAGGAATATCTACGGAAGCGATTGAGTCACTGCCTAAAATCGAATCATATAAATCAGCCACATCGGAAGCGAATGCCGCCCCTTCTTCCTCGGTCGCGGGAGGCGTATCACTTTCAAGGACAAAAGTAATGTATTCACCTGTCGGCGTCCCCACACCTGGATAATAAATAAACAAATTATCTTTCAAATTTTCATTGGGATCCAATTCATATCCAAAATTTCTGCTGTAACCGTAATTTGATTCCAGACCGGTACAACTTTCCCCGTCATTTTGGTTATAGAAAACTCTTATATTTCCAGCCGAATCACTAACAATCAAATCCGCGCATCCGTCACGATTCATGTCGTCGGTTTTCATATCCACAATTACTCCGGAAACCGCCAAATCCAAAGTATCCCGCTCAAAATGACCATTTGTATTCATATATACACTCACATGCTCCTCACCTTCGGCACAGGACTCCTTTGTCCCCAAAACGAGATCATCATACCCGTCATTGTTTATATCCAGACCAACGGCGCTCACAGCGCCTCCGTAGGCGTTCAAAACATACCCGCGATCCCTAAAATGCCTGTTGCTTATTTCGTGCTCCAAAAGCCTGATTCTGCCGTCATCATAAACCAACAAAATATCATCAAGACCGTCACCGTTATAATCAAAACCGATCAACTCGGTAATATTTTCATCTCCGGTATAAATAGATTTTTCAATTGTTTTTGTGTAACCGGAAAGCTGGCTCACCATTCCAACAACTCCCTCGATTTTTAATCGGATATTTGGATCTCCATATATTATTCCGACTTCGGATCCGTAAGGAATATGGGATTGTCCCAAAGAATTTCCTGCCGCGAAAAACAGCATATGTTTATTATCGCCATCAAACCCGATTCCGAACGAATCGGAAAAATCAGGTGCCTGACCCGCATCTATTTCATTTTCAAGATCAAGAAGATAAAGCCCCATAGACTCATCAGTGGAAGCGCGGGAAAAACTTTCGGCAACACCATAACGGTTTGAAACCGTATTTGATTTAAAATAAACTCCCGGAAAAGAAGAAAAACTTTCCCCATAAGCAACGAATTCAACATCTTGGGAGAAATTTTGTTTAAATGAAATAATAGCGAGCCTCTCAATACGGTCACGAATCGCGAAAGCAAGATTGCTTCCCTCATCCTCAACCAGTTCCAGCTCATACAAATCATCATTTACAAAAATTCTGCCAAAATTATCAATCTTAGCTTTGGTTTCACCTGATTTCACTATATATATACCGTCATCCCTTTCCTCAAATTCAATTTCAGGATCGGTCACGGAAACATTTTTCACATAAATCCCGGTTCCTTCAATATCCGCTAATTCTTCCTCCTCATCCAAAAGAATCAGAGAAGAATTTGGATCGGGGATCATAAAAACAGTTGCAAGCTCCAGATCACCAACCCCGTCGGAAAATATAATTTTTTGGTAAGGGAAAGAATCGGTTGCCATTACAACAGAAGTGGCCACGGAATCTGCCATCAGATCTATCTTTCCATACGCGTCGACTCCGACAAGCCGCTTCTTATCTTCAGTCATAGCCGTAATACTGCTGACAGCCTGAACCTGGCTGTAGCCCGTCTCTCCACTTTCGGTCTTTTTGCCGTAAAGCAAAATCTCGGAAAGATTCTTCTCATCTTCGAAATTTCCAAATACTCCTCCCAACAAAGAAATATAAAGAGCCCGGGGCAAAAAGTCATTCGCCATCTCAGCGGAAATATGTTTGGTGACTTTTAAGGAAATGGTAGCCGGATCTTCTACACCCTCGGCCACCACTATAATATTTGCCTTTCCCGAAATATTGCCTCCGGTAACACGCAAAGAAGCAATCCCGTCCAAAGATAAAGCGTTTGGCCCATTCGGGAAATCCACAAAAGAATCGGTTGCCACGGTGGTGGAAAAATTCACAAGAACACCAGTTCCGTCATTGGTATCTACAAGATTTCCGTATTTATCCAGCAATCTGGCCTCCAAAATAACATCTTCAATTCCATCGGAATATATATAATCGGAAGAAGAGCTCAATTCCAACAAATCGGGAACTCCCGGCAAAGTTTTAAAACTAAGGGTGTCGGAAACGGCTCCGGGAATTTCCACAAGAATTTCCACATCGCCGGAAACCGTGGAAGACTGAAATTTTACATTGCTTGAATGCAGTACGCCCTCCACCATCTTCTGCGGAGGAGCGGAAACAAAATGCCCAAGCTTGTCATTAAGAATTGTGAAATTAACAGGACCACTATAGGTTGTGACAACCTGGCCACCGGCAATGAGTTCGGTCTGAATCTTCATAACAGAATCTCCATCCGCATCAATAGACGTTTTATCCGGGCTTATATTTAAAGAAACATCATCCAAAATTTCAAAGCGCCTACTACTTCCTACGTATTGTGAAAAATCGATTTCCAAAAAATCATCGCCAAATTCAATAAACTCTTCCTCCAATTCATAATCCATTAAAATAGCAATCACATCCACACTTCCGGATTCATCCTTCGCGTAAATATCAACAAACGCCTCGCCTTCAACAGTGCCCAACTGAGTTCCAAGTATCTGATTATTGGTGTCCGCGGACTCATCAAAATATACTTTGTCATCAACAAACAAAGAAATCTGCGCAAAAGAATTATTAGCCGGATTTCCGAATTTATCCTGAAGAGATACTTTTAACTCACTTTTGAATTGATTATTTGCGACCAGAATACATTCATCGGGACCGGCGGGACAGGAATCGGTTTCCACCAAAACAGAAGCCACTTCGCCGGCGACAAGATACAATTGCTTGCCCTGTAGTGGATACCTGCTATCCCAACTTCCATTTTCATCCAAAACCTCAGCCTGAATTTTAAAAGCCCCCGAAGTTGTGCCGGCTCTTAAATAAACACTTGCGGTGCCATTTTCGGATTCAGCTATATTTCCATTTTCAAATGTAACAATATCAGTAACGTCGGAATCTGTAATTGAAAATCTTACCTGTTTATTGGAATCCGTCTCCAAAATTCCTTCTTCATCAAAAATCGCGACCGTTATCATCATCAGAGACTCTCCATCAGCAACCATTTCGTCATTTGATTCAACCAAATATTGGCTTTCCTCATTCCCGACCGCGTCCACAAAAGGATTTTCCTCCTCCGGAATAAACGCGATCATCCTGTCTGAAAAAAGTTCAGCGACCATACGGGAACGATTAACCTCCGCATCATTATCTGTAAATTTATTATAATAATTGTTATTAAGGTAATATTCTTTCCATCCTTCCACACCTTCCGTTTCCACCTCCTCTATTTCCTCGGAGGCCTTTAGGTCATCCTTTAGGGCCACAACCTCATCCTCCGTTTCCACCTCCACCAATTCCGATTCCAAAATAATTATGTCCTTTTCTTCTTCAACAACTTCTACAACCTCATCAGATACTTCCTCAACCATTTCCTCCGCAACTTCTTCACCAACTTCTTCACCAACAGCAATATCAGATAATATATCCTCCAAATCCTCTTCAACATCAGTTCCCAATGCCCCTTCGGTTACCTCTTCAATCACTTCATCAACTTCATCTTCCCCCATTTCCGGCTCATCACCTTCATCGCCTTCGCCTCCGGAGGCCTTTAGGTCATCCTCTAGGACCTCAATATCCTCAATATTTTCCAGAATAAAATCCAGACTCCTATCCTCCCACGGACCACTTTCCTCACCTTCCGCGCCCAAATCACCAAAAATATCCTCATCGCCCCCATCCTCATCCTCTAGGGCCCCAATCTCCTCCAAAAATTCATCAAGTGCCTCCGTATCCGGCTCAAAATATGTAAACGAAGAAAAATCCACTCTCCTGGAAGTTACTTTCACCGGTACGGAATCGGACATAACACCATTCGAAGATTCGGCATAAATAACAACATTACCAATCTCACCGGTAGTCCTCAGCTCAAATTCCGCTATTCCACTTGCCAGGGCTTTTTCGTTATAACTCACAAATTCCATAAGTGGATTGTCGTCATTCTGAAGAATTTTCAGGGAAATAAGAGGATTATCGGATAAAGGACCGATAAGCTCGCTATTTACATCATATCCACCCACTTCCACTGTCAAAATCTCGTTGCCACCCGCGTAAACGGTTTCTTTATCAGCGATAATACCAAGTCTATCAAGGGGAAGAGCCGACAACAATGAAGATTGATATGTAGCCGTATCCACGCCGGCTTCCTCGGCACCGGCCTCCTCAGCGGCTCTCTCATCAGACTGCTCCTGCGAAAATCCACAACAGTCTTTAAACTCGGGCTCGGACGTGAATCCGGTAATAAAATCCACAGTTTCTTTCAAAAACTGATCAAGCCGTACAAATTCAAACCCATCTTCCCCGTCGCCATCACCGCCTTCCTCCTGACCTCCGCCCCCGCCTCCACCAATACCGCCTTCTTCCTCTTCTGTTTCAATCAACGCCAAAGGATCAAAATTTTCATCATCCTCCTCGGGAATATCTTTATTAAAACTCATGTCAAAATAATTGGTCTCACCATCAAGTACCAGATAAGCCGCCTCGTACCCATAGCCAAGCGTATAACCCGCAGGCGCGGGAAAAAGCGTCGCGTCACCGACGAAAGAATTTTCCCCGTCATTCAAATATTTCTCCAAAATATATTCATGCTTCTGGTCGATATTGAAATGTTGCCATGCCAAAGCATCATAAACTTTTTTCACCGACGCCTCCTCGATTTCAAAATCATTCGGACTGTCCATATCTCCGGAGAATCCAACCACAGGCGCTAAATAAGTTTCCAAAATATGATCATGAAGATCTTTACAGACCGCATAATTATCCACGGGCACTCTGCAGTCGGTATAACCCAAACCGGTATCCAGCTTATAACTGCCCGGAATCATCGCGACATCCCACGCCAACTGATCTAGCGCCACCTCCAGCTCCGCGAAATTTGAGTAATCAAAAAGATTCGGATAATAAACCTTCTCGGTCGCCCCGGGAAAATAATGAGGTGTTTCGTTCACACCTGAGTATCTCAGCAAAGGCACAGGTTCAGATTGAAAAGCGACATATCGTGGATTATCAATCGGCAAATCCATTGTCGCCATCGATTTTAATTGCTCGGTTATTGTAAAATCAGTCGGTTCATTATGGAGAATCATGCTCGAAATGTCTTTTTCCTTGCTCACGGAAACATTGAGGACAAGATCATCATCGAATGGGGAAAGAGCGGACGGCAAATAATAAGTCGTATCATGCGAAAGCATTTTTCTGGCAACCTCACCGAGATTTGTATATGGGATCCCATAAATGACATCCGCCTCCTCCGCGTCATAAATCTTCGTGTCATAAACGCCGTCATTATCGGTATCTTCCCAATAATAATCCCGCACCCCGTCACCGTCATTATCGATGCCATCAAAAAGCCCGTATCGGTCTGAAAAATGTTTCAGAGCCACTGTGTCGCTCAGTAAATAATTATTCAAAACAACATCTCCGGCGGTAAGATCATCCATATGATGCCAGACGGAACCACTTCCCGGCGAACTATCCGGATCATTACCATCATCACTGTCAATATACTCACCGATTTTATCCAGAAGTGAACCATAAAAATCCTGATCCACCGAATAATCCATTATATTTTTCTGGGAAGGATCCAACGGAAACGGATATGGATTCGAGTCATCACCGAGACTTTCGAGTGAAGGCATCCCAAAATAACATTGATCGTAAATCACTTCATCAATATCCTCATAAGAAGTCCCCTCCGGAATTTGGAACAAATACGGATGGGCGGATTCTTCGGCGGTCCTGACATTCACGCTTCCCGCGGGATCCAGAACCGGAATTGTCGCCAAGAAAGGAAAACAACGACCGCCATTTTCATCCGCGGAATTAGCGTTACATCCTGCGGAAGAATCATAGACTTCTTTATCAAATCCGCGCTTATCAGTATTATAAAGTGAAAATATAGCGCCATCCGACCACGCGCCACTTGAATCGAAATCCGATTGCAAATCAAAATCACCGGAATAAGAAGGTGACATAATCACAACCAATTCCGGATTGCCTTCGGGATCATCGCGGGTTGCAAATCCGTCTTTATGGACGGAAAAAGAAAAATTCTCAATATATTTTTGCCCTCCACGGTAAAACTCTATTTCAATAATACCGCCGGCCTGCTCAACATTAGCGCTGATAAAAGTATCATTTGGAGCGATAGCCACCTCATACGGAATACCTTCCAGAATTTCCGTTTTTTCCACATCGACATAAGCGTCACTATTGGACAAATCAATCATGCCTTTCACCCATTCATAAGAATTTTTAATAGCCAGATCAAACGAATTATAAGCGTCAATCAAGTCACCATTCACTTTTGTAATAACATCACCCTCGGCCAAAGTCTCCTGCAAAGGGCTCATATAATCACTCCCATTACCAAAAAGATCATTCATCAAAAAAGCCGGCATTCCATATTCACCAACTTCTATAATAGCCCCGTTACTCACCGCTCCACCCGTTAAAGCAAACGCTTCCTCTGGAGACAATAAACGCGTATTCACCCCGGCTGTCGGAGTGGAAACGGAAGTTGCCACGTTATCTGTACGCACGGCGCTTGTCAGAATAGAATAATCACCGTCCAGATCTTCACGAGTCGAACCAAGAAAAACACTACACTGTTTTGCGTTCTCCAGATCGTCCGCCGCGATTCCGTTTACATAAAGTTCGCTAACTTGCTCATTATAATAATGATACCGGAAATAAATATCCTCCATTTTCCATCCCAAAGGTAAAGAAGGTGGTGGAATAGCACCGAACGGAGAACTCACAGCCACACCAAAATCCGCTCCTCCATCAAACTTGCCACTCAGCCGGGTCTTTATAAGCAAAGGCAGTTTCTCTTCCATCTTCTCCACCATTTCATTAACGTTTCTTTCGATAGCGTCATTTACAGCCCGAAGATAATACTTATTATATTCATCTTTTATAGTAAGAAGGACAGGAACACTATCCGCATCACCAAGAGCATAACGCCCGGTTCCAGCCACAAAATCATTAATTTTGGAAATATATTTCCCAAATATCTGATAATAAGAAAGATAAAACTGATCGATAATATTTTTTGAATATATATCGGGAACAGTATCGGTCAAATCCATATCCTCAAGAGCCTCACCAAACGCGACTCCATCCGTATCTTCCTCGTTGATAGGAATGTCATCCACTATTTCATCAGTAAGGTCACTCGCCCAAAATTTGTTATACCTCATATAAGTCAAATCCTCCGCCGCCCCAAGATAATCCATATATTTCTTGTATATTTCGTCATTCATAGCTTCCTCCTCATTTATAAAGTCCGCAAAGAACAACTTCTTATCAAATTCCGCAAATTCCGGAACCCCCGTATAATAAAGATGATTTTTATCAAAATATTCCGCCAGCTCCTCTACAGGCGCGTTGATAATTCCGTGCCAGATCTCCGGTTTCGGAAAGATATTATCCACATTCAGTTCAAAGCTCTTTGTGCCCGAATCATAAATATAAGTTTTGTCTTCAAAATCGGTGTAAGGAAAAAGACTCATAAACCGATTGCCGTTTTTGTTTACGACAGGCATCGGAATATCGCCCACAAAAACCGCCCCAACAAGTCGATTATTATGTGTGGACTCGCCGTTTATGTATAAATTTTCCAGAGCCAGAGCCAAATCCGAAACACTGTCCTTTTCTTTGTCGTAAAACAAAATCTTCACATCGGTAAGATTGTTGCTCGCGCGCAGATCCTCCGCATAACGCATTATTCGTTCGCTCAAAGTCAGACCACTCATAGTAATATTCGAACCGTTGACCTGAGCCGTAAAATCCGCAAGCTCACTTGGATATTTGTTTCGAAGTCCGGCATAAGAAGTTGAATTCCTATCGATTTCGGTATCAACGATAACGGCAACAAGATCATAAACGATTTCCGGGTCATTCGGAGGGTCGGCCGGTGCAATTACAGCCGCCAAAACAGAAGCGCTTAAAAGTTGCGTAAAAATTAACGCAAAAACAACCATGCCACAAACAGCTTTTTTCGTTACCTTAAGCCAATATTTAATAGAAATGAGTTCCATAAATAGTTACACTACTCCAATCATAAAATATACCATAGGGGACTGTCTATTAACAATTTCTCTAAGCCAAAAACAGCGGTTTTAAATTGACAAAACATCGTACATTTTTCATAGCATAAAAAAAGGGGCGCCAGAGGCGCCCCTTTTACTATAAATTTTCAAGCTCTCTTACTGAACGAGGGCGGCATAGCAAGGAGTTTCACCAGGTCCCAAAACAATATTCGGATCTAAATCAAAAACAGCAGCACCAGTTTTTACAATATCGCCACACGCTACGTTGGCGCTCTCTACATTCTCGACAATGGAATACACACCAGCGGAATAAGAAAGACCGACATCAAATTTAATATACCCGTATTTAGCATCGTCGGCAGGAGTAATGGCGCTACAAACTAAACTGTCCTCTTGTGGATCCATAGGGAAAACACCACCAAAGCTAGCAATATTATCATTGATAAGCTCTCCAATCGATCCAACAGCTCCAGCAGGATCTATACACCCGGAATTCGGAAGACCAGCACCAGCCAACATTTCAGTCACCAAAAAGTTCTGAATCTTTTGTACAGCAGTCACTCTCTGCGTATCTCTACCTTTCGCAGGCGCGCCAAGTAGGCTCGGCAGGAACGCAACTGCCAGAATACCAATAATCGCGATAACGATTAAAAGTTCGATCAGGGTGAAACCCTTTTTTTCCATAGTTTTCATAGGAATAAGTTAAAAATTTACATTACTAAAAAAGATTATAGACTTAAACCCACAAAATTCAAAGTTTTTTAGACCTTTTCCAATTATTTCCAAAAAATCTGTCCCTGGGGGTGACACAAAAAAAGCTCGACTTCCTATTCTCCTAATATAAAGAATAAAAAATCGAGCTAAAGTAAAATAAAATGAATGGTCCGTAGCGAATATGAATTCTCACATCGCTTCGAACACTCTGCCAATGAATAAGGACGGACTACCTCATTTCCTCCTTTCTCCTAATGAGTAGCCAATCACAAATCCAGCAGTAATTTTGCCTCCTTTCTAAGACAATGCGCTTTCGCTAGTCGCACGCAATCCCTATTGAACACATAGAGAGAGTGATCCTCAAGTCGTAAGGATCGCAACTGGAACCAGACCACCTACTTACCCAGACGTAGTACCAGCCCGAGTCATCTCCTAGCCCCCCTCCATGCGTTATGAGTTCGTCGGTGGTTCCGCCGTTTTCTGAGGAGCCAAGCAGGGTCAACGAGGAATCGTACAGGTAGATATCGTAGTCGGTTCCAACCGGTATATCCTCCAGGCGTACCGTGATTTCGAAGCTCCAATCCCAAGCATCGAAATTGTAGAACTCATACCAGTCATCGTTGTCCGCCGTTGACGGGAACATTGCGCTAATGGTGTAACCAGGAGCCCAGCCTTGCGGGATCGAACACTTGCCCGAATAGCAGACGTAATTCCCAGTAGAGGGTGGCGGCTTGGGACAGTCGGATGCTCCGCTACACGAAGATCCAAGAACATCCCAGGGATTGGGCAGTAGGTAAGCCGATGAACTACTGTCGTTCGGTTCGAAAGAGTCTGCGCAAGTTTGACACGACCCATCGCCGGGCCAGCAGTAGTCACAAGTGCTGTCGTAGCATCCTGGCATCACACAGCCGTTCGACCCGCAGTCCGGATCCGTCTCTCCACATCCACAGTCGCAGAGGGGCGGGCTCTCATCATAATAGCCTTCATTGCATGTCCAGTTTGGGCAGCAGTCGGAAGCGCAAGACACACAAGTCTCATTACCGTTGCACGTACCATCGCCGCAAGACGTACAGCCAGAAGTATCAAAGGTACAGTTACTGCAGGAGAGCGTGCCCCCTGTGAAACTTCCAGGTATGGTGGTGCAGTTGTTGCCGTTGAGATTCGCTCCATCGCAATCCTCACCAAGACCCAAATCGACGACACCATTGCCACAGTTTAATACGCAGGTTCCTGCTGAACACGACGTGCCAACAGCGCAACTCTGGCAGACGGCACCGTTCGTTCCACAAGCAGAATTGGAAGTACCGCTAAAGCAGGAAGAGCCGGAACAGCATCCCAGGCACACCCCGCAGTCCTGTGAACAGCTACATCTGGTCTCGCTACCGTTGCAGATAGTATCACCACAGGTTGGCGCGACAGTGCAATCCGCCGGACAACTCGCACTGGTCTCGTTACCGTTACACGTGCCATCACCGCAAAACGTACAGCTGGAAGTGTCGAACGAGCAGTTGCTACAGGAGAGCGTGCCCCCTGTAAAGCTTCCGGGTACGGTGGTGCAGTTGTTGCCGTCGAGATCAGCCCCGTCGCAATCCTCACCCAGATCGATGTTCCCATCGTTGCAGGTGGGTCCAACAGGACAATCCGCCAAACAACTCGCACTGGTCTCATTACCGTTGCACGTGCCATCACCGCAAAACGTACAGCCGGAAGTATTAAAGGTACAGTTACTGCAGGAAAGAGTACCCCCTGTGAAGCTTCCGGGTACGGTAGTGCAGTTGTTGCCGTCGAGATCAGCCCCGTCGCAATCTTCACCCGGATCGATGTTTCCATCGTTACAGGTCGGCGGCGTATCCGGATCACATTGACCGTTGTTACACGTGTATCCGGTGGAACAGTTGCCACAATCCCACAAGCACACTCCGGCATCGGCTAGACCACACTCTAAGCCATAGAAGTCGCACTCTCCGCAACAGATCGGACCCTCGGAACCATCATTGAATTGCATACAGTATGCGCTGTCTGCGCTTGTTGCACCCGCGTCGATACATGTCTGTAGCATGCTTGCCGAATCCACGTCCTGCCAGTACTGACCATCGCAGTACTGCGCCAGATTGGATGAAACACATCGCCATTCACCGCTCTGGGACGACGAACAGGTCTCGGCAACAGAGCAATCACTCGAACAGCTCTGGCTGTCTTCGCAGTCCGGGTGGCAGTATCCATTCCCGCACGTTTCGTTCGCGCACGGATCACCACCGCAGTCCGCCGAACAGCTCTGGCTGTCTTCACAGTCCGGGTGGCAGTATCCATTTCCGCACGTTTCGTTTGCGCACGGATCGATGCCACCACAGTCCGCCGAACAGTTCTGGCTGTTCTCGCAAGTTGGGTGGCAGTATCCATCTCCACAGATTACTCCGGCGCACGAGTCGCAGATACAGCTCCACCACTCACCCTGCACGTTGCAAGTCTGTTCGCCGGTGCCTACCCCCGGACAGGTACAGACCTGTTTGGAACCGGGCTCGCACACACCGCCGTCATCGTCGCCACAACCTCCGGCAAGAACCAGAGTTGCGAGCATAAAAAGACATGTAATTCGTGACATTTTCTTCCTCCCTATTTTGCTTCAAAGAAGCGGTTTTCGTACCATTGTTGAATCTCAATCTTATCTTTTTCGCCTCCCTTTCTTGAGGCGATGAAAAAAGTTGTCAAAGAACGTTAACCCATCGGGTTATTGCCATATTTAGCAACCCGCAATCTACACCACGATATGCTCTTAGGTCAACGACAAAACGTCTAAAAAACGCTAAAAAGAAGCCTTTACGCCACCCCCGCGATATCCGTAAGTTTCATAATTGGAAGCATGATCGCGGCGACAACAGCACCCACAGTCAAACCGATTACAGCCAAAATTATAGGCTCAATAATCTTCGATATCCCGGCAACCGCCGTATCGACTTCATTCTCATAAAAATCGGCAACCTTTCCGGAAATCTCAGGCAACTGAGCGGTTCTTTCCCCAACCTCCAACATATTTACAAGCATTGGGGGAAAAAGATCACTTTCGGTCAGACTCTCGGCCATGGGAATACCTTGTTTAACGTCCTCCACCGAAAGCATTAGCCTTTTTTTGTAAACTTCATTTCCAATAGAATTTCCGGTAATTTCAATAGCCTTAACAATCGAAATATTACTATCAAGCAAATTACTGAGAGAACGGGCAAAACGCGACAAATAAGCTTTCTTAAAAAGACTTCCAAAAATAGGAACTTTAATTTTGAATTTATCGATCAGATAATGGCCAATATCGGTTTTTCTGAAAATCATAAATAACCCAAACACCACCAAAACACTCAGTATAAAAATAATCTTCTTCTCTATCATAAAATCACTCAGCCCAACAACAATCTTAGTAATCAAAGGCAAATCCGCGCCACTGGTCGCGAACAAATCCTTCAGTTGGGGAATTACAAAAATCATCATTGCCGCAACAACACCAACAAGAAGAACAATCACGATGATAGGGTACATAAGCGCGCTTTTCACCTTGGCCTTAATGCTGTAAACCTTCTCGGTATCTTTGGCGAGATTTTCCAAAACGTTACTCAACTGTCCCGAAGCCTCACCGGATTGGATCATCCCAATCTCCTGTTCGGTAAATACATCGGAATTCGCAAATAAAGCCTCGGACAAACTCGCACCGCCTTCCACGTCACTGGCGATTTTTTCGATAACGGACTTTAACTTCGGAGTTTTAGTCATCTGCGCGGTGAGCGAGCGCAAAGCCTTAACCATCGGTATTCCCGCATTCACCATAACGGAAAGCAAATGAAAAAACGTAGCTTTATCTTTAATTTTTATTTTCGAATGCTTTACAAGAAAGCGATTAAACCGGCGAAAAAGATCAACAAAAAAATTCCCTGTCTTTTCGTGTTTTTCCTTCTTAAGAACAATGCCTTCATCAGGTTTTTCCTCGGAAATAGTCAAAACAATCTTATCTTTGCCTTTTCCTTTTTCATGCCCGGCTATCTCAAAAGACTCGGTCTCCGTCGAAGCAAAATCTTTTTTTTTATTATCAGGCATTTTATTCTGATTTACGTGCTACTCGATAGACTTCTTCCAGAGTTGTAACCCCTTCCAGAGCCTTTATGATTCCGGCCTGTTCCAGAGTAACCATTCCATTTTTCTGAGCCGCTTCCTGAAGCTGTACCATAGTTGCCCCCTCCGAAATCAATTTCCGCAATTCATTATCCATTCTAAAAACTTCATACAAACCAACTCGCCCTTTATAACCGACATCTCCGCACTTATCGCAACCCGGAGTTTCATAAAACTTCATTCCCTTTGCCAGGGCCGGATCAATTTCTCCCTCAACATGTAGCTCCGCAAGAGCATTTTTTATAATCTCAAGCATCTCCGGACTCGTTTTCGCGGGCTTCTTGCAATGTTCACAAGCCTTCCGCACCAGCCTCTGCGCGATAATCAATTCAACAGTCGAAGTTATAAGATAAGGCTGAACTCCCATATTCAATAAACGGGTAATAGATTCAACCGCGCTATTTGTATGAAGGGTGGAAAACACGAGATGACCGGTAAGTGAAGCCTCAATAGCGGTATCAGCGGTCTCTTTATCACGAATCTCACCCACCATTATAATATCCGGATCTTGACGCAGAGCCGCTCGCATTCCACGGGCAAAATCATATTCAATATCGTGGTGAACCTGACTCTGATTGAGTCCATCCACCTGAATTTCAACCGGATCCTCGATAGTCAGAATATTCACTCCCACCTTATTCAGTCGGGTCAGACAAGAATAAAGAGTGGTCGTCTTACCCGAACCGGTCGGACCTGTATTTATAATAATTCCATTTGGAGATTCAAGCGCGGCCTCAAGATTTTTCAAACTTATTCCGGTAATTCCCAGCTCGGGAAGATCCGGAATTTTTCGGGACTTATCCTGAATACGCATTACGATCTTCTCAGTATTAACAGTTGGCAAAGTCGAAACACGAAGATCCATCTCACGGCCGTCTTTTGTGGTCACATCCGCACGACCATCCTGAGGGATTCTCTGCTCATCGATTTTAAGGTTCGACATGATTTTGACACGCGAAACCACGGCAGGATGAAGATTTGTGGGATATTCGACAATATGCCGCAAAACACCATCAATTCGATATCTTATTCTTACGCGGGATTCCAAAGGCTCAATATGGATATCACTTGAGCCCAGATCCAAAGCGTAACTTATCGAACTCATAACTATCTGCGGAACATTTGCCGAGAGAATGCTGTCTTGTAGTTGTTTTAGTTTGGGGTTTGGAGCCGTGGCTGTGGCCGCGGGCTGAGTTGCGGGCTGAGCCGCGGGCTGAGCTGTCGCGGGAGCAGGAACAGGCGCTTTAGCAGGAGCCGCCACGCCATTCGCCGCGCCATCCGCCACGCTACCCGCCGTAGGCACGGTAACTTTTACTACCGGAGTAGTTTTGGTGATTTTTGCCTGTTGTTTAACTGCATTTCGGTCCACGTTATTTTTGGAAGTAAGCGTTTATTTGTACGGTAAATTTAATAAATTTCGATTCATCCTCGTCAT
>JAUVQE010000009.1 GCA_030598325.1 Nitrospirota bacterium
CTTAATTTTAGATATTTAATAATTTCACCCGGATAAAAATCAAAATGATTTTTCACGATCTTTATCAGCTCATCTTTCGAAAATTTTCCGGTTCAAAAATTTTCAACATTCACAGAAACCGTATCTTTCACCCCGATAGAATAAGCGACCTGAATTTCGCATCTATCAGCCAACCCGGCAGAAACCACATTCTTCGCCACATACCGAGCCATATACGCCCCGCTCCTATCAACTTTCGTACAATCCTTCCCTGAAAAACAACCGCCACCATGCCTTCCCATTCCACCATAAGTATCAATAATAATTTTGCGACCCGTCAGCCCGACATCACCCGGAGGCCCGCCAATAATAAACCTTCCGGTAGGATTCACGTGACAATCCGTCTTGCTATCCAACCATTTTCCACAAACCGGCTTTATCACATGTTTTATCACGTCTTTTTTAATCTGAGCCTGAGTAACCGAAGGTCCATGCTGACAGGAAACAACCACAGCATCCACTCGCAACGGCTTAAACCCGTCATATTCTACAGTCACCTGAGTTTTTCCATCCGGCCGCAGATACTTCAAAACACCCTTTTTCCGAACCTCAGCCAACCTCTTAGCCAACTTGTGCGCCAGACTAATAGGCAAAGGCATCAACTCAGAAGTTTCATTACAGGCAAATCCAAACATCATCCCCTGATCACCCGCACCCCCAACATCCACCCCCATCGCGATATCCGCGCTCTGCTCATCAATCGCCGTCAAAACACTACAAGCCTTGTAATCAAACCCATAAGTCGCATCAGTATAGCCGATGTCCTTGATCACCCGACGTGCAATCTTCGGAATATCCGCATACCCATCAGTTCGAACCTCTCCCGCAATAAAAACCATACCCGTAGAAACCATAGTTTCACACGCAACCCGGCTCCGTGGATCCTGCCTCAGCAAATCATCCAGAATCGCATCCGAAATACAGTCCGCGATCTTATCAGGATGCCCTTCCGTAACCGATTCAGATGTAAAAAGATATGTAGACATAGTTAAATTGACTTAGTAGACTTAATATACAAAATCCAACCCATATGCACAAAGGAAAAATCTCAATAATTCTGATTCACTACAATACCCCGCAGTTTTTGCGTACATGCCTGGACTCGATTTTTGCGCAGACATATCGCCCGATCGAGGTGGTTTTTATTGATAATAATTCTCCGGACGCATCGGGGCTGCAGTATGTGAAAAAGGAATACGGGAATAAGGAAAATCTAAAAATCGTCAGTAATTCTGAAAATCTTGGCTACGCGAAGGCCGCAAATCAGGGAATAAAGATGTCTGACGGGGAATATGTGGTAATTACAAATCCGGATATCATCTATACGCCAGAATATTTTGAAAAAATCATCGCACGGGTAGCGAAAGATCCGAAAATATCGGCAATTACGGGAAAAGTTTTGAAATTTGATTTTGAAAAGAAAGAAAAAACGAATTTGATCGATACGGTTGGATTATTTGCTTATAAAAACCGCAGAATTATAGATCGGGGGCAGGGGCTCGAAGATAAAGGGCAGTATGATAAGGAAGAAGAGGTGTTTGGAGTATCCGGCGCGTGCCCGCTTTATCGTCGCGAAGCTCTTGAAGATGTGAAAATTTTGGGAGAATACTTCGATGAGGATTTTTTTATGTATAAAGAAGACGTCGATCTGTCTTGGCGATTTCTATTATATGGATGGAAGAATTTTTATTACCCGAAAGCGGTTGCGTATCATGGTAGGGGAACCGGCATTCATGAAAGATTTACAACCGCGCAAACCCTAAAAAACCGCGGAAAGCTCAGCAAATTCCAGAAAAAGTACTCATTCAGAAATCAACTTTTGATGGAAAAGAAAAACGAACTTGTCGGAAGCTTTTTCAGCGATTTTTTCTCGATAATGCTGAAAAAAATCCTCACACCATTCTACATAACCCTCCGCGAACCATATTTATGGGGGAGTTACATCGCCCACCTCCGTAAACTCCCACGCATTTTGAAAAAACGCGCAATCATCATGAAAAACAAACGAGTCACAGACATGCAAATGAAAAAATGGTTTACCTCATAACCTCCGGCAACGCTAACGCAATATCACTCGCGGAATATCCGTATCCTTTCTTCTTTTTCAGCTTATCCCCGGCCTTCCCAACCAAATAAGCCGCGGCCCGAGCCGCGTCAAATCCTTCCAGACGCTGAGCCAAAAAAGTAGCGACAACACCTGCCAAAACATCACCACTTCCCCCAACAGTCATTCCGGCATTTCCAGTTTCATTGATTTCAACATTGCCCTCATCAGAAGAAATATAGTCACGAGGACCTTTTAAAAGAACATTAATATGCAAATCCATCGAAATCGAACGCAATAAAATAACCGACTTGGAATCTTTTTCTTCAATATCAATTTCCCGGTCAATAAGATTGGCGAATTCATTGCTATGCGGAGTGATAACAACAGGCTGTTGTAACGGAAATTTTTCAATTTTTTTCAAAGCACGAACAGCGTCGGCATCCAAAACAGTCGGAATCTGAAGATTTTTTAATATTTCCAAAACTCCATTCAAAACTTTCTCCTCTTTGCCAAGCCCCGGTCCGATAAGAACACTGTCGCAGTCTTTCCCGAATTCTCTGATCGCGCTTGCCGCCCGCTCATTCAAATATTCCCCGCTATATTTACGAACGATAAAATCCGGATACATACTCCTCGTGACTTCAAAATTACATTCCGGAACATATAGATAAACAAGATCCGCGCCACTACGCAAAGCACCCAGCCCCGCCAAAATCGGAGCACCATAATAATCTATCGACCCTCCGACAATAAGAACCCGCCCATTCTGCCCCTTATGAGATTTCGGATCACGCCGAGGCAGTAAACCTTTTACATTTTTAATGACCTTCAGCATAACCTTCTTCTAAATTATAAAATGCGCGCCCACCAATAAAATCAGCCTTATCTCCCAATTTCTCCTCGATTCTCAAAAGCTGATTATATTTACAAATTCTGTCGGTTCGAGACAACGAACCGGTCTTTATCTGCCCGGTTTCCTTTGCCACAGCCAAATCCGCGATGGTCGTATCTTCGGTTTCACCACTTCTATGCGAAACAACAGCGGTCCAATTATTCTCACGAGCCATATCAATAGCCCCGATCGTCTCAGTCAAAGTTCCAATCTGATTCACTTTTATTAAAATCGAATTACACGCTTTTTCATCAATACCTTTCTGCAGACGTTTCGTATTGGTCACAAGCAAGTCATCTCCAACAATCTGAATTTTTCCCTCAACACTCTTCAGCATCGAAGCAAATCCCTCCCAGTCATCCTCAGCATGCCCATCCTCAATAGAAATTATCGGATATTTTCGCAGTAAAATATCATAATAAGCAGCCAGTTCACCACTCGACAATTCCTCGGGTTTTCCATCGACTTTCAGTTTGTAAACCCCGGCCTCTTTATCATAAAATTCACTCGCCGCACAATCCAAAGCAATCATTATATCTTTCCACGGTCTATATCCCGCCTTTTCAATCGCCCGCACCACAAAATTCAGAGCCGCCTCGTTATTCGGTAAATTCGGAGAAAAACCTCCCTCATCCCCGACAGCGGTAGACACGCCCTCGTCTTTCAAAATCTTCTTCAAAGCATGAAAAGTTTCAGCTCCCATCCGCAAAGCCTCCCGAAAATTATCACCACCAATCGGCACAATCATAAATTCCTGAATATCAAGTCCGCTATCCGCGTGCTGACCCCCATTCATCACATTCATCATCGGCAAAGGCAAAGTCACGGCCTCAGGATTCAAATATTCAAAAAGCTCCACGCCCCGCTCGTCCGCACTCGCCCGCGCACAAGCCATCGACACCCCCAGAATCGCGTTAGCACCAAGTCGACCTTTATTTTCAGTTCCATCCAGTTCAATCATCTTCCGATCCAGACCTTCCTGGTCATCACTATTCATTCCCACAACCGCGTCAGCAAGCTCGCCTTTCACATTCGCCACCGCTTTCAAAACTCCTTTCCCGCCATATCTCGAATCATCCCCATCCCGCAATTCCACAGCCTCATGAACACCGGTCGAAGCCCCGCTCGGCACAATCGCCCGCCCAAACCCCGCGTCGGTCGTCACTTCCACCTCAACGGTAGGATTTCCCCTCGAATCAAGCACTTCCCTCGCATGTATTTTTGTGATTTTCGCCATCGGAATTTTTTAAGAATTTCTGATCCGATACCAGTCGGATTCTAGTCGGATACTATCAATTACATTGATTCCGCGCAACAATTTTAGTATCCTTTCCACATACAAAATTAACCTTGAAAATAACCAACCAAAAAAAATATGGAAATTAAATGGCATGGCAACACATGTTTCACATTAAAGGACAAAGGAATTAAGCTTGTGATCAATCCCGATAAAGAAGCGGGAAAATTAAAGGGGGACATGGTTTTATCAAGTATAGAAGACACAGCAGAAGTTGATGGGGCGGAAAAAGTTGTGGATTGGGCGGGAGAATATGAAATAAAAGGCATCTCGATATCGGCATTTCAGGCCTGGACCAAGAGTAAAGCAAAAGAGGAAGAAGAGGGAGCGGCTGGAGACGAAACAATTATATTTTATTTTGATATAGGAAAAATTAAATTCTGCCATTTGGGGGCGGTAGGGCACGTGCTTACAAGTGATATGGTAAAAGAAATTGGTGACGTCGATATTCTAATGATAGACATGGGTGAAAAAAGTAACCTAAATGGGAAAAAAGCCATGGAAGTCATTGAAGCGATTGAACCAAGAATTTTAATTCCAATGGGGAAAGGGAATCTGGGAGAAGTGCTGAAAGATTTGGGAATAGATAAACCTACCGCACAGGAAGAATATTCTATAAAAACTCGTTCAGAATTACCGGAAGATAAAAGATTGACTATAATCCTCAAAAAAGTCTAGCATAAGAAACGGAATCATGTCCCCGTAGTTCAACGGATAGAACGAAGGTTTCCTAAACCTTAGATGCAGGTTCGATTCCTGCCGGGGACACCACGCGACGAGCGACGAACACAGTGAGGAAGTGAAGGCTCGCAGAGTCAGCTCTCGGGCACCCGCAGGGTCGAGACGACGGGTGGTTCCGTGATGCCCTTGGGTGCCGGGGACACCAGACTTGCGAAGCCGTAGGCGGAGCAAGTTGTTCCCTCTACCAAATAAGCGCGAGCCGAAGGCGAGCACCTATTTCTCACAAAAAGTTAACAAAGTTGAAAAAGTCTTTTTCTTTATAAACTGAGGAGAGCCGCATACTGCGTGTTAGCCTTGCAGGGCGTTATACTGGACAGAGATCATATAAAAATGACATAATGTTATCGTAAGTTTTTATATTTATATGGATAACTAAATTAATATGAAAAAAATACAATTGTTCTTCTCAAAAAATTTGCTAAAAATTCTGGGACTTATTGTTTCTGTTGGGCTAATAATTATCCTTGTTGTATTGAGTCCATCTGGAAAGTTTATAAAAGGGTTCTCAAGATCTTATATTAAGAGTCCTGAAATAACTCCTCAATCACTTGAGCTTGTAGAGATGACGGTTGAGTTTGTAGAGATAACGGTTTCAGAAAAACGTTCATCTTTTGCCTTTACAACTTCGAATTATAGTCCTTCAAATGGAATTCCTGTAATTGATGAATTAGAGTTTAGTATTTCATTGACTCAGAATGGTGTGAGTATCATAAAAGGGGTTCCTGATGTGATATATAAATTAAAACAATGGGATGTTCAACTTGGCCAGGAGGAATCATTGGACACGAATACTAACAAAGTCTCCTTCTTATGGGTGTCCGACGTTGATGCATTAGCAGGTGAAACAGTAAGTGGGTTTAATGTTTATGCAACACCAATGACGCAAGAAACAATTGAAGGAATAGCATGTATTGAAGATGCTTCCGATATTAATGTTCACGGAGGAAAAGCAGGCATTATTGTAAAAGGTGATTTCCCAGTATGTCTACCAATTATACCTGAATATAATCCTTATATCAGAATATAATCTATTTTCATTATATAGATGTACTTCAAGTATTGTTTTTTCTTGGAGCGGGTAGCGGGTACCGAATTAACGTATCCTAATTCCACATTTTCCCCTTCCCCAACCCAAAAATGTCAATCCGCCCACGGAGGACAAACAAAAAATAAGTCGAAAAGCCTGTGTTACCATGCGATGAGCATTTGTATTTCAAAGCCCCGCAAAGTATAATCACCTCATCATAACTAACCCTCACATCCATGAAAAAAATCCTGATTTTCGCGACAGCGATCCTGATCGCGATAACTTCTCTGACAGCCCTCGCCACCAACCCGAACTGCGTTGATTCTATCGATCTGGAATACACAGAATACGACCATTACGGAGGCTCTACGAATCAATGTGATTGCGACGGTAATTGCTGGGATTCTAACGGTTTTTGGTACGCGGATCCGGATTATACCGGAAGCGATTTGGCATTTGGATATCCGGGATCTGTAGATGGATGGGGAAATCGTTGGAATAATTACGGATATTGGGAAGAAGATTTTTTCTACCCGTACGCAAATACTCCACAACACCCTGAATACGACGCGGACGCAAGTGATTACGACACACCCGATGATGGCTGGTGCGCCGACGCGGAATGTGGAAACGAAACCGTTTTTTGGGATGTTGATTCCAGCAATGAATATTACGCCCAGGTGACTTATGTGGGAAATGCGGGAATTTTTGATGGTTATGACGACGGAAGTTTTAAAACTTATAATGATATAAACAGAGCGGAATTTTTAAAGGTTTTGGTTGAATTTGTCGGGGTAACTCCGGACAGTTCTTATGTGAATTGTTTCACAGATGTTAAAACCGATTGGTACGCGCCTTACGTTTGTTATGCGAAAGAGCAGGGCTGGGTGGATGGATATCCTAATGGAAGTTTCAAACCCGGAGACACCGTAAATAAAGCGGAAGCTCTAAAAATGCTTTTGGAGGTAAGAAACGCACCTTATTCATCTTGTGTGTATGGAGCCGCCATGGATGTGTTCGCTGAAGACTGGCATTGTCCTTATTTCCAATTTTCCAATGAATACGACCTGGTTGACGTCGATACGGAAGGTGAATATTCTTATGGATATATGCACCCCGCCGATTTAATGAACAGAGGCGAAATCGCCGACTTGTTTTTTAGATACGACATAAATTACGCAGGAGTTCAGTAATGCTAAAATATCAAATTCTCACATACGGGTGCCAAATGAACTACTCCGATTCGGAAAGGATGGAGGCATACATGGAAGCACTTGGATTCGCCAATACCGATAAATTAGAAGATACGGATATAATTTTGCTGAATACTTGTAGCATCAAGCAAAAAGCAGAGGACAAAGTTCTTGGGAAAATGAGGGAATTAAAGACACTTAAGGCAAAAAAAGACATAACGGTTATTATCACCGGATGCATGGTCAGAAAGTCCAGTTCGAGGTATTCAGAAAAAAGAGATCCCCTTTTCCCACGAGTAAAAGAACTCGATATAGCACTTAGGACAGAGGAATTACCAAAACTCGCGGAATTATTAAGAGAAATAAATCCGGTAATGAAAATCAAAGAAATTGAAGAAGAAAATTTAGAGGATTACCTGAAAATCGACGCGACTCATGCTTCCTACGACACAAACGCTCAGGCATTACTCCCAATCTCAAACGGTTGCGACAAATTTTGCACATACTGCATCGTCCCATATTCAAGAGGCCGCGAAAAATCACGAAAAACAGAAGACATTCTAAAAGAAGCGGAAAAATTAGTGGAAAACGGATGCAAAGAAATAACACTCATAGGACAAACCGTAAATTCTTATGGACTCAGTAATTATGATCAGGAAAAAGAAAACTTCAAAGACCCCGATTGCGAACCGTTTGTTCACCTCCTCAAACAACTCGATAAATTACACAAAAAAGGCCTGCAAAGAGTACGTTTCACGTCCCCCCACCCTGCATACATGAGCGACCAACTCATAACAGCAATGGCAACCCTCAAAACACAAATGCCATATCTGCATCTCCCGATCCAGGCGGGCGACAATTCTCTCCTCAAACGAATGAATCGCCCATACACAATCGAACAATACCGCGAAATCATCCAAAAATTACGCGAAGCAATCCCTGATATCTCAATCTCCACAGACATTATTGTTGGATTTTGCGGAGAAACGGAAGAAGAATTTCAGCGCACCCGCGACCGCTTCAAAGAATTCGGCTTCGAACACGCCTACCTCGCGCAATATTCCGACCGAAAAGGCACAACAGCCAACCGCTTCATGAAAGACGATATCCCGACCAAAACAAAAAAACAAAGATGGGAAACCATGAACGAACTCCTGAAAAAACAATCCGAAAACGCCCTTAAACGCTTCATCGGCAAGACGGTAAATGTGCTTGTTGAAGAGCAGGACGATGACCTCTGCACCGGCCGTAGCGAAAACTTCAAAACGGTCCAATTTCAGTCAGACAAAAACCTCCTCGGCGAAATAGTCCCGGTCAAAATAACCGGAAAAGTTCCTTGGGTACTCAAAGGGGAACTACTCTAAAACCGCTTTTATACGGCGAACCCCGGAACTACTCGACTGCTCTTTTTTGATTCTAAAATGCCCCAACCCCCCCGTATTCTTAACATGTGGACCTCCACAAATTTCCTTACTAAAATCTCCGACAGTATAAACTTTTACTTTTTCACCATATTTTGACTCAAAAAGACCTGTCGCGCCCGCTTTCTTCGCTTCTTCCACACTCATTTCATCACAATCAACATCGACACCCCTATCAATCACCTCATTCACGAGCCGCTCCACCTCCGCCTTCTGTTCATCGGTCATTTTCTCTCCATGAGTAAAATCAAAACGCAATCTTTCGGGTGTGATATTCGAACCTCTCTGCTCAACATGATCCCCAAGAACCTGTCTCAAAGCTTGATGCAGTAAATGAGTGGCTGTATGCAGTTTAGAAACAGTCTCACTATGATCGGCAAGCCCTCCGGCAAACTTTTTTTCAGCCCCGCTCCGTGACAACTTCTGATGCTCATCAAAATATTTTTCAAATTTTTCCATAATATATCCATGATCCTCATCACAAGTCGCCCAGCCGGCATCTTCAAGCTCCTCACAAGTCATCTCAACCGGAAACCCATAAGTCGCGAACATTTCAAAAAAGAAATTTTCATCAAAAGCCTTAACACCCTCACTCTTATCATGTTTCTCTATTTCCTTATGCAAAACCGATAACCCTTTATTCAGAGTCCGTTTAAATTTCTCCTCCTCGTCCGAGATCTCAGAATAAATTCGGGTGGCATTTTCCACCAATTCAGTATAAAAATCTCCATAATCCTCAACCACAATCTCAGCAATCTTACGCGCAAAATCAGACTCGATGCCGAGTTTTCGCCCATGAATAACACTTCGACGAATAAGCCGACGCAAAACATATCCCTGATCGGTATTTGAAGGAGTCACCGCATGATTATCCCCCAAAATAAATGTCGCGGTACGCAAATGGTCGGCAATTATTCTTTCGGATTTCAATTGTGCCGGATCAGGCGAACTATAAGAAGCCAATAATCTGATCTCACCCAAAATCCGACTAAAAAGTTCGGTCTCAAAAGGCGTCGAAACCCCGTTCAAAACCGCCAAAGTCCTGTCAAAGCCCATTCCCGTATCCACACTCTGCTGAGATAAATCCTCAAAACTTCCATCCTCTTTTTTATTGTATTGCAAAAACACATCATTCCAGATTTCAATCCAGCGATCGTCCGAAGGATCGAATTTCGCGGGCGCATCACCATTTCCTGTCCAATAAAACATTTCGGTATCCGGTCCGCAAGGCCCGGTACGACCGGCAGGTCCCCACCAATTTTCAGACTTATCCAAAAATACGATCCGTTCATCAGCAACACCAAGATCACGCCAGATTTCAGCCGATTCATCATCCTTAGGAGCGTCGTCATCTCCGGAAAAACACGAAATAGCCAGCTTCGCAACCGGCAGTCCGAGCCCCCCTTCCGCGCGGCTCAAAGTCAAAAACTCAAAACTCATCTTAATAGTTTCCTCTTTAAAATAATCCCCAAGCGACCAGTTCCCCAGCATTTCAAAAAAAGTCAGATGAGTATTGTCACCGACCTCATCAATATCACCCGTCCTTATACACTTCTGGATATTTACCAGCCGTTTCCCGGAAGGATGCGGCTCACCCATAAGAAAAGGCACCAAAGGATGCATTCCCGCGGTCGTAAAAAGCACAGTCGGATCATTCTCGGGAATCAAAGACGCCCCGCCAATCTCCTTATGGTCATATTTCTTAACGAAAAAATCAATATATAGCCGTCTAAGCTCGTTTGCAGTCATAAAATTTCATTATAAGCCCGTTCATTCTACGAAAATTACCACAAACTTACAATAATTATTTTTATTTCACCGAAAAACCGTATACTATTGGAACAGTACTTTTTTATTATAAAAAAACTATGGGCAGAAAATCCAAAGCAAAGAAAGACAAAAGAGAAAAAACCGCAAAGAAAATTGCCGCAAAGAAAACCGTCACGAAGAAAACAACCCCCAAAAAATCCACAGCAAAAAAAACGCCAAGAATTAAAATAACCAGAAAACAAATACTTGGAGGACTTTTTACTTTAATAATGCTGACTATTTTAATTTCAGTCGGATATCTCCTATTCGAAAAAGCGTTTAAACCGCGACCAATAGCGCAAATACTTCCCGCGGACAACACAGTTGCGATCATCGAAATAAACAGCAACTTCAACCACAACCAGCTCACAAAAACATTCGCCCTCCTCGAAAACCACGAAGAATATTCAAAAGAAAAATTGATAGAATACGTCGAAGAAAAATTCCTGATAAATTACGACACGGAAATCGAACCCTGGCTGGGAAGAGTGGTAGGGCTAGCCATAATAAAGTCCGAAGAAAGGGAAACAGTCGATATCGTTTATTTCGCGGAGGTTTTTAGCGAAACAAACGCCAAAGAATTTATAAAAAGAAACACATCGGACGGACTGGAAAAAGTCTTGATAGACGAATATATGATTCTTAGCGAAAACGAAGAAGTTATCAAAGAACTCGAAGATTCATCCGGAGAAAAATTGTACGATTCGGACAGCTACAGAAGAATCGACGACAATATGCCTCTAAACAAAGCCGCATTCTTCTTTGTAAATTTCAACAAAATAAACGCCGATTTTTTCCGGGCGTTCCCGGAACTAAGCGGACAAGGGCTTTCGGAAGAAATTCTACAGCCGGTTTTGGGAGTGCTTGACTCGGAAGGCTTATCTTTAGTGGCAATGGAAGACAAATTCGCGATCCAGACTTTCATAAGTTTGCAAAAGGATGCTCTTGAGGATAGTCAGTACACCTCTTCTAATGAAAAATATGACGCGTCTCTGAGCGAGTATGTTTTGTCGGATGCTATAGCGTTTTGGGGAGGAGAAAACGTGGAATATCAGGTTAAACGAATGCTTTTTGCTTTGGCGGGTGGAGAAAACGCGGTAATTCAACTTTTCGACGAAATTGCACAAAATTATGTCCAAAAATATTTTGGTCCGGAGGTGAATTTCCACTCTGACCTTCTTCCGCTTCTTGCAAATGAATTCGCTCTGGCAATGGAGAAAGATGGGGACGAAAATATTTACAAATTAATTATCGAACTAACAGATCCGGCATCTGAAGCTGTTAAAATACACGAAATTGCGGACAATTTCGCGGAAATAGGAGCGGTTTTTGAACCTAAAATAGTGGAACACGTTTTGGAAGATGGAACGGTTGCAAAAGAAATAGTGGCAATAGCCGAAGCAATTATAAAAAAAGAAAGCACATATCAGCAGGCGACAATATATGAATTGCAAATGGGGGAGCAGGAATGGGAAATTTCATATTCAATTATTGACAATGTCGCGATTATTTCAACGCATACACAAGGTATAAAGAACGCGATAGACGCAAAAAACAAGGAAAAAGAAAGCCTGAAATCGTCAGAAATTTATAAAAAACTTATTGAGCCTGTTCTAAAGCACTCGGATGAAGTTTCTTATTTCAACATGGAATCTCTTCTCCCGACAATGTTTGATGAACAGATTCCTCCATTCCTCGAACTCGTTTCGTCTTTAAGTTCGGGGAAAAACTATTTCGACGATGGGATAACATCAATTAATTACTTGCGTATCAAGTAATATGCCAAAAAAGCTGAAAGATATAAAAAAAGATCCTGCGAGTGAGAAAATTGACTTGAAAGGGAAAGTTTTTAGGGAAAAAAAACCTATAAAAAAACCAGCTAACATAATCTACAAGGAAGAAACACCCATAAAAGAAGTCAAAGATCTTTATAGTGGTAAAAAACAAAACTACATATATATTCGGGGTAAAAAATTCACGCCTCCGCGATATCTGGGAAACCTACTCAGAGTGGCAGTGGCCGGTTTTTTGATAATAGTCGCGATCAATGCAGTAAATGTCTATGTGGCGGGGAAATCAATGGAAGAGAATATTTCCGAAATAGCGTATCAGGGCTACAACTACATTTTGGACGCGGGAAGTATGGCCACACAAATCCAATTTGATAACGCGCTTGAAGCGTTTGAAAACGCTATCGAAAATTTCGATAAGGCCAAAGAAGAACTCTGGTTCATAAATACTGACTATACTTTTTATAATGAAGACAGCAATGTGGGGCAGGCCGTAAACGCGCTTTTAGAAGGAGGAAAATATTTCTCATTCGCGGGAAAACACTTTCTACAGGCCATTGAAGAATTCAACAAAATTCCACTATATTTCGTTTCAAAAAACAACCCCGACATCTTAAATCCGCCGTCAATTACAGACACACTAAGATTAGGACTCGAAAAAACCGACCTTGCGATTGAGCAAATTTCCCTTGCCTCCGAGGAAATATTAAAAATAGAAGAAAGTACCCTGCCTCCGGAATTGGAAGCGAGAGTGTCATTGGCAAAAAAGAAAATAAAAGAAATATCAACAACACTTGAAGCGACTTCAGAGTATTTTCCGGCAATATTGAAATTACTCGGCGACAGATATCCACACCGATACCTGATTCTATTCCAGAATAACAACGAAATCAGACCGACGGGTGGCTTCATCGGAAGCTACGCGATTATGGACATCAATGAAGGATACATTGAAAAACTGGAAACATACGACGTCTACGATATAGACGGATCATATGGAGGAATAATAGAACCGCCGGATGAATTTCAGGCATTCACAAGCAATTGGCGCTTCAGAGACAGCAATTATTCTCCGGATTTCGAAATTTCAGCAAAAAAAGCGCGCTGGTTTCTGGAAAAAGAAGGAGGCCCGTCAGTCGACACAGTCATCGCGATAAATCAGGGCTTACTCAAGGATATGCTGGAAATAACAGGACCGATACAGGTTGGAGATTTCGGGACACTCGACGCGGAAAATTACAATTTGCTTTTGAGCTACGTGATCGAAGGAAAAGTATGGGGAGAAGAAGACCCAAAACACCTCTTAAAAGTCTTTGTGCCGATTTTCAAAGAAGCGATTTTACGTGAAGAAAACATAGGCAAGGTCACAAGCAAGCTATACAAAGCCATCCAGCAAAAACACATAATGATGTATTCGAGTGACGAAGAAATCCAGGCATTATTTGAATCGGCGGGTATAAGCGGAAAAGTACATGAATCGGCTCCCGATGAAGATTATTTGAGTGTGATAAATATCGCGACAGGCGGAACAAAATCCGAGCAATTTATGGAAGAGGACATTCACCACCACACTTACATCGATATAAACGGCAAAATAACAGATGAAATAACACTTAAGAGATCCCACCTTTGGAGTGATGAGATTTATTTTGACTGGAAAAGCACACTCGCGGCATACGGCTTCAGCGAAATGCCGGACAGCATAATTGATATCCTGGGACGAGGAGAAAACAAAGTTTCCACACGAATATACGTGCCGGATGGAAGCGTTTTAATCGAATCGAACGGAACGGATGTCGAAACAAAATATGATAAAGATCTCAAAAAGACATATTTTTTCGTAGACATGCACACAAAAGCGGGCGAAACTTCCGAAGTTTGGATAAAATACCGTCTTCCATTCACTTTGGAATTCGAACCCGCATCAACATACAAGCTCATTGTGGAAAAACAGCCCGGCAGTCGCGGCAGTATTTTTACAAAAACAATGTCCACGGACGAAGAAGTCTACAACCTCGCGCTTTATCCGGACGAAGCCGTTTTGACCAAACATGGCGACGTCACATACGCCACAAACCTCGTCTACGACAAATATTTTTCAGCTTTATGGGGACGATAATTATTGACGTGTTCGAGAACCCATTGTGTTTCCGATTGTTTTTTTGACAAAACGCAAGAAGGTGTTTATAATTCCCCTCCAAAATTGTAACCAATCAGATAAATGAAAATCAATACACCCGAAATTTACGATCCCAGTCATCTACCCGATGATTTGCAAGAGGAAATAGCAAAATTGGCGACTACGGCTACCAGGCAGGCAGGCGTAGATGATGTATGTAAAGACGACCCGATAGAAAGGGGGCTTGTAAATGCTCATATTTTAAACACAATCGGCCAAAATGTGTCTGAACCGGAAAATGACGCCACCGAAGTCGATGGACAGGGAGACAATACAGAAAAACGAGAATTTTCCCCTGAATCACCGGAAGCAAAAGAATTATTGGGAAAACTTGAAAATCGCTTTTCAGCAAACATGCACCTGCACGAAGGTGTTAACTGGAATGATGTAAAAACCTCATTAGAAAAAAGTCCCGAGTCTTTATGGAGTCTTGCACAAATGGAATCCGCAGGACATGAACCTGATGTTTACCATGACGATGAAAGTGATTATTACTTTGGAACATGTTCAAAAGAGTCCCCTGAAAGTGCCAGAAATTGTGTTTATAACAAAAAAGCGGTCGATTGGTTAAAAGAAAACGATCCTAATGAAAAATTTAACGGTAGTGCCGTAGAAATGGCGCAGTCTATGGGAATAGAACTCATGCTACCAGATTACTACAAAGACATCTTACAAGAAAAAGGCAGATTTGATGAAGAAACACTGAGTTGGCTATTAACACGTTCTGGCCTTAGGTCAATCGGCCTTGCGCTCGTTGGCTATCGTCTTGTCGCTGTTGTCGACGTGATTCAGTGCGGTGCTGATCGTCACGATGGTAGCAGGGCGTGGCGTGGCTCGCTAAGGGTCAAAAAAATTACTGCTTAGGCTTTGGACTTACTTCCTCCCAAACATTTTCTCAAGCTCGCTTAGAGTTAATGAAACCATCGTTGGTCTTCCGTGAGGGCAGGTATATGGTCTTTTCAATTTCGACATATCATCAATCAAAGCCTGCATTTCCCTCAAACTTAAACTTTGTCCGAACTTTATCGCGCTCCTGCACGCCATATAATTAATAACATTCTCAAAACCTTGAACCCGCGAAGGGGATTTCTCATTCAAAATATCATCAAGAACGCCTTTAACAACACCATCTGCATCTTCACCGGACAAAAACGCGGGAACGCCATTCACCACATACGTATTTCCCCCAAAAGGCTCAATCTCAAACCCAAGCCCGACAAAAATCTCCTTATTTTCCTCAATCACCGAAACCTCATCTCCCGTAAACTCAATCTGCAAAGGCACAAGCAAAGGTTGCACAGCCTTTTTCTCATTTTCATACTGATCCATCAACTGCTCATATCGCACCCTTTCATGAGCGGCGTGCTGATCTATCAAAACCAAACCGTCAGAATCTTGAGCCACAATATAAGAATTGGAAACCTGCGAAATGGCTTTCATCGCAACATCGGATTCATCCTCAGTAGTATCGGAAATAGAAGTTTGCCGAATCCGCCCTGTATCTCTCTCCGCCAAAAACTCTTTGGAAAATGAAATAGCGTCCTGTACCCGAACACCACCGGACGAAACTTTTTCTTTCGGAAAACTGTCACTCATATACCTTTTCGATTCGGTAATACCAAGAGGCGCCAAATTTGCCTTTTCCAGAGTGGCTTTCACACATGAATACATGGTTCGGATCATTCTTTGCTGATCCTCAAAACGCACTTCCAATTTTCGGGGATGCACATTCACATCCACCAAAGAAGGATCGATCTTAATATTAATAATAAAAACCGGCTTTTTATTTTCCATCAACATAGAATGAAAAGCGGACTTTATGGTATTAGCCAAAAGAAAATGCTGGATAGCGCGCCCATTAACAAAAAAGTATTGATGCTTGCTCGTGCTTCGACTCAACGCGGGCTTTCCAAAAAATCCATCTATCTGAAATTCGCTTCCTCCATAAAAAACCGGAATCATCGCCTCAGAGGTGGCTTTTCCAAAAATATCACTCACACGCGACAGAAGATCCGTAACACCCGGTAAATCAAAAACAACCTTTTCATTGTGAACAAGTTTAAAAGCCACGGAAGGATTCGCCAAAGCCACGGAATTTAACAAAGAAGTAATATGCGCCAGCTCGGTACTGTCTTTCTTTAGATATTTCTGCCTCGCCGGAGTATTAAAAAACAAATCATAAACTTCCACCACTGTCCCGTCACTCATCCCGATATCGCTAACGGAAACAACATCTCCGGAATTACATTCAATCTGCGCGCCTCCAATCTCCGAAGCCTGCTTACTCCGCAAAATCACCCTGGAAACGGAAGCAATGCTCGCCAAAGCCTCTCCCCGAAATCCCATCGTTCCTATTTTCCACAAATCCGCCTCCTTCGCAATCTTACTCGTAGCGTGCCTCTGCAAAGCCATCTCAAGATCCTCACGCGACATTCCACGCCCATTATCCGTAACTCCCACAAAAGCCTTTCCTCCATCCCGAACCTCCACAACCACCCGCGAAGCCCCCGCGTCTATACTATTTTCAATAAGCTCCTTCACCACAGAAGCAGGCCTCTCAATAACCTCCCCCGCCGCAATCTGATTAACCAGTTTTTCCGGAAGAATCTTAATTATAGACATAAACTACCTTTTAATTTTTAATATCCCCTTCGAATCATCAACCTCATCCCTTCGCCCAAGTATCGCGTCCTCCTTGAAAATATTAAACAAAGCGGGTCTTTTGGAATAATCAACCAAAGCAGGGTAGCCATTCGTCACAACTACCGGAAAAGTATAAATATAATAATAATCCGGAGTGACATGAAGCCCAAGAACCATTCCATTAGATAAAGCGTTCAAATCGGTAATAAGCTGATTATCAACAATAAAATCACCCAGCGAGTGGAAAAGCAAATTGCCTCTGTAAGTTTCAAACAAAATAACTTCTTCAATGCCTCGCCCGACAAAAATATCAACGCCCTTTTTCGCCAAAGCACGAGTGAAAAACTTTCTATCATAATCAAGTTCGCCACCGCCCTGATATTCAAAAAGCAGATACACAAGGTCAGATTCCCCGGCCGCCTCTTTGATTATCCTCAGGTACTCCTTCTCCGAATCCTTATCCTCAATCAACTTGCAAAACGCGACCTCCATTCCATTCTGCTCCTCCAAAACACATTCATTATCAACCAAATCAAAAACAAGATAATCCGCGCCGACCAGAAAACGGTCCTCCTCCATACGAATATCCCGCAACTGCTTAGTGGTGCTGTAATCCAGCCTTTCGTCGTAATCCGGATCCCATTTCCAATTTTTCATAAAATCCAGGGTATGATCTTCCGGAATATTCCCAAAAGACAAAATACTCACACCCTCATACAATTTCATTGCCCCCTCATAAAAAGCAAAATACAAATGGCTGGTGGTTTCCTCCTCATGCTCGGTCAAAAAATCAGTCAGATTCGTATGAGCAAGTAGCTCGGATTTCATATAACCACGTTTTTCCATTAAATATTCAAAAGCATAAAGAGAAGCGGGCGAATCAAGCTCAAGATCAAAAAAATTCTTATAATCGAAATTGGTTATTGTGGCCAAAGAAGCCTTGTCGTGAAAAAGCGCCATTCCATCGGGAACATAATGAGAGAAATCAATACTGGCAATCACCAAAGCGTCATCGGGTAAATTTTTATCCAAAACATTTCCTAATTTCTTGATCTCATCAATCGGAACATCCCACTGCAAGGCAACAGGAACCACCTTTGCATCGGGAAAATAATTTTTAATAAACGGAGAATGCGCAAAAACAGCGTGTTCTTCCGGGAAAGTCTGGTCATTGTACACAGCGGCGTTTTCATCAACCAGCTTGTCAACAATATCTTCTTCCAATTCCAGATCTTCGCCGGTAGTCGAATATAAGCATGCTTCACAAGTCTGAATATTCGCGACACCATTCTCAAAATGATTCGGTCCTATTACAACAACAACAGAGGGATCAACAACCTGTGCAAGCCCCGCATAAAATTGAGCCAAATTAAAAGCGGTAATAGAATGATGTGGCAAAATCACACCAAAAGGAGCGCTCTCAAACTCATAAGGCTCCTCCACATCAAAAATATGCTCCCACATTCGCGCGTCACCCGGATATAGCGACTGAATGGAAATATATTCCTTCTCACTACACCCCGCAAGAACAGCAGAAAACACGACCAGTATTAATATCGAAAATATTTTTTTCATATTTTATCTATAAAGTCTTCCACCCCATTCCACAACCGCAAACCCCTCCCGAACAGGAGTCTCCAATTTCTGCTCGACAACTCTGATTTTCTCATTCAACCCTTTGTAATCAAAGAAAACCCGAATAACAGAATCAGGCTCGGGCGAAACACTCAAAGGCGCGTAAGAATCAAAATCTTCTTGTGAAATAAACGTAATAAAATAGTATGGGTCTTCATCTAACATAGGTACCCAGAATTCTTTGAAATCAGCAATTTCCACATCATTCAAACCAAGAACGGCCAATTTTTCATCAAAAAACTTATCAACACCATCAACTTCGACCACAAAACCTTCTTCCGGAGTTTTGAAATCGTAGGAATACCCCTCCCAGAAAAGATACGGATAAACCTGCCCATCCGCAAAATTATAAATTTTGCTTTCCGGAGTTGCCACAACAGTCCAGCCGTCATCAAGCTCAGGTTCAGAAATACTAATTCCTCCCGTAGGCTCAACATCAACAAATACTTTCATAGTTTTTTCCGGATACAAATAAATCACCGGCTTCCCTATTTCAGCTGTAGATGGAGAGAAGAAAATAGTTATATAAGTGGAACTCGTAGTTCCATCATCATAATAAGCCTTAAATTCATAATCATTTGTTCCCCATGTCAGATTATTCCAATCCATGGAAGCTCTGTAGGTGAAAGAATGATCTCCAGACTTAAAGTCCTGCAAAGTATAAACATCATTATAATAGGGCATTCCCAGCATATCCTGACCGGTATTCGGATTACCACCGGTAGCGGTCACAACTATTTTAGTGGTATTTGGGGAAACAACGCCATTGAACTCAACAGGTTCTTCATGATGGTCTGAATCATTGGCGGGACTATTCAAGGTTACATAATTTTCACCGGTATAAGATGACGCTTCTTCCTCTGGCTCCTCCTCAACTTCCTCTTTAACTTCTTCCTCGACCTCTTCTTCAACTTCTTCCTCAACCTCTTCCTCTATTTCCTCGACAACCTCTTCCTCAACTTCCTCCTCAACCTCTTCTTCGACTTCTTCCTCAACCTCCTCTTCAACCTCTTCCTCTATTTCCTCCTCATCTCCAAGGCCAAACGGGAGATCGCACCCGGCCAGGGTCAAAATCAAAATAAAACTTAAAAACAAGCCCAATAACTTTTTCATATTATTTTAGATTAGAAAATATCAACTGCAAGCATACAATAAACTCCAAATTCTAGCTAGTTCTCCTTCGATTTCTTTTTCATCTCATTTAATTTCCGCAAAGCCTCAATTGGAGTCAGATTATTAACATCCACATCCTGTAAATCTTTCAAAACTTCCCGGTGAGATTTCTTAATACCGGAAGCCTCCCGCCCTTCCGCAAACATCCCAATCTGATCGGGATTGACACGCTTTTTTGTAATTCGTTTAGATTCTAATTCTCGGAGAACTCCTCGTGCCCGACTCACAACATTCACCGGCAACCCCGCCAGCTTCGCGACCTCAATTCCATAACTCTTATCCACACCCCCTTCAACAATTTTATAAAGAAAAACCACACCTTCCTTCTCATTTTCCCGAACAGCTACACTCATATTCCGCGCCACACTAAGCCTGTCCGCCAATTCAATAAGCTCATGATAATGCGTCGCAAAAAGAGTTTTTGCCTTAACTTTATCGTGAATAAATTCGGTAATCGCCCACGCAATACTCACTCCATCATAAGTCGAAGTTCCACGCCCGACTTCATCCAGAATAATCAAACTCCGATCAGTAGCATGGTTGAGAATATAAGAAGCTTCCTGCATTTCCACCATAAAAGTACTTTCCCCGGCGACAAGATTGTCTGAAGCTCCAACCCGGGTAAAAATCCGATCCACAACACCGATCCCAGCCGATTGAGCGGGGACAAAACTCCCAATCTGCGCCATCAAAACACACAACGCGACCTGCCTCAGATATGTCGATTTTCCACCCATATTCGGCCCGGTAATCAGCAAAAACGACTGCTTCTCATTCATCTCACAATCATTCGGAACAAAATCCGCCCCCATTCTCTCAATAACCGGATGCCTACTCGAAACAATATCAATCCCGCCGTCCTTCAAAATCTCCGGCTTACAATATCTGAATTTCTCAGCATTAAAAGCAAAACAGCTATACACATCCAGCTCGGCAACAGCCTTCGCCGTTTGCTGAAGCCTAACAATCTCTTTCACAACCTCCAATCGAACCTGATAAAAAAGCTCATATTCAAGCTCTTTGATGCGATCCTCCGCATTCAAAACTTTCTCCTCATATTTTTTCAACTCAGGCGTAATATATCGCTCCGCATTCACCAAAGTCTGCTTTCGAATATAATCATCCGGCACCGCGGAAAGATTCGTCTTGCTGATCTCAATATAATATCCAAAAACTTTATTAAATTTCACTTTTAGAGAATTAATTCCGGTCCGCTTGGCCTCTCTTTCCTGCAGGTTTTTGATGAATGTTTTTCCTTCCGTGCTAATAGAACGAAGATCATCAAGCTCAGAATTGTATCCATCCCGAATCATTCCACCATCCCGCACAGAAATGGGGCACTCATCATTTATCGCTTTTTCGATAAGCGAAATAAGTTCTGCAAATTCAGTCATTTTCGCACCGGTCAGCTGATTCAAGCTCGGAATCACCTTTAGCGAATCTTTCATTGCGACAAGATCGCGCGAGTTTCCGGTTCCAAGACTAAGACGACTAAGCAATCGCTCAATATCATAAATTTTTCCTAATTCTTCACGCACTTCCCGCATCAAACCGGAATCTTTTACAAATTTCTCAACCTCCCGCAGGCGAACATCAATATCGGATTTTTTAAGCAATGGATGCAAAACCCAATTCCTCAGCATACGCCCACCCATCGCGGTCACACTATTATCCATCGTCCAAACCAAACTGCCCTCCTTCGCCCCACGGCTTGTCCGAAAAAGTTCCAAATTCCGAACACAAGCCTCATCCAAAGGCATAAAATCGTTCATTCCGTAATATGAAATCTTTTGAATATGGTTTAAATCGGTCTTCTGCGTTTCTTTTAAATATTCAAAAAGCATTCCCGCAGCCGAAACCGCCAATTTTTGATCTTCCAGTCCAAAAACTTTCAACGATTTTACCTCAAAATATTCCTTCAGCGCCGACTCCGCGTCTTTCGAATAAAAATAGGGGAATACATACCCCTGTCGAATCCGCGAAACCAATTCCTCGTCACAAATACACTCAGCCGCATCAACTCTCTGCATTTCATTCTCAAGATCAGCAAAACTCGCAAGCTCAGTTACCCGAAAATCCCCGGTCGTCACATCCGCGTATGCAAAACCATACCGCGATTCTGCACCGGCCGATCCCTCAAACACACAAGCTACATAATTATTCGCTTTTCGATCCAAAAGACTTTCGTCAAAAGTAGTCCCCGGCGTCACAACCCGCACAACCTCTCTCTCAACAATCCCTTTCCCGTTTGGTTCAGTCATTTGATCACAAATCGCCACTTTTTTCCCGGCCCGCGTCAACTTCGGAAGATACTGATCAATCGCGTGAAAAGGGACTCCGCACATGGGAGCTGAAGATGCCCCGCCTTTATTCCGCGAAGTCAAAGTAATTTGCATAATACCGCTCGCTTCTACCGCATCCTCAAAAAACATCTCATAAAAATCACCCATCCTAAACATCAAAATACAATCCTTGTATTTCTCTTTTATCGCCTTATATTGCGCCATCATCGGCGTTAATTTGCCCATAAAAAACCCCTTAAACTTGGATTCTTATTCTATAGAAATCTCAAAGAAGTGCAAATATTTTCGGGTTAACCCGAAAAAGTAAAAAATAAAACCGCTTCCACAAGCCAAAAAACACCAAAAACTGTGGTCGACCACAGTTTTCCAAACAAGAAAAAAGTGTATTTAAACACACTTTTCTGAAACAAGAAAAAAAGCGCACTCTCGCGCACTTTTTTCCCTCATTCCTATGAAAAACCGGCACATGCCGGCAGTCATTTTCAAAACATAACAGACTGTCCCTCCAGCTTATATTTTCCTCCTCGCAAAGACCTCCTCCAGGACTTGATCCTTTGCCATAATCCTCTCTTTTTCACATGAATAGCTTTTCGCCATCCACGAGCAGGATTCATTTTTGCGCGTTTCATCCTGATCCCAGATTTTTTCTTGACGTTTGTGTCGACAGTCAATGTGATAAACATAATATATTGGGTTAATTAATTAGTTGGATAAATAACACTGACCTAAAAGCGCCAGCACAAGCTGTTTTTAATTATAATTTTTTGCTCTGCACACTCGCGCGTCTCCAATATCCTCTAAGCGTATTGACGGATCAAAGCCGTTATAACACCCTGCACAGTCAATTCCTCCGCAGGATGAATATTCTCATACTCTTTGTTTTCCGCTTTCAAATAAACTTTCCCCCCCTTGCCTTTAACAAGTCGTTTCAATGTATTCTCATTATCAACCAAAGCAACAACAATATCTCCATCCCGTGCCTCTTTTTTCATATTCACGAGAACCAAATCACCTTCATAAATTCCGGCATCAATCATACTGCTACCGGTCACCTCCAACATAAAAAAGTCCTTATTATTCTTCGCCAAATCCTCGCCGACACTCATCCATCCACTAATATATTCATCAGTCAAAACAGGCCCTCCGGCAGGAATAGATCCAAGAATCGGTAAACTCACACCACCCCCAATCAATTTCTGCTTTACGCTCTCCAAAAGCTTGATACCACGCGGAGTATCGTCCTTCTTCAAATAACCTTTTTCCTGCAAAGCCTTCAGATGCTTCAAAATACTATTATCAGAACGGACCTTGAATTTCTCGCGCATCTCCCTCAAAGTAGGGGACTTCCCGAAATTTAATTGATATTTCTCAATGAACCTCAATACAGCCTCCTGTTTTTCAGTTAAAGTTTCATTCATAATTATTAGGGTAAGTATATGCTCACCCCTAATATAGGTGAGCGAACGCTCACCGTCAAGAGAAAACCACTTTACAAAATTGGAAATCACATTTCTACCTCAAAAATATTCTCAACCCCAAACCCGAAAACAGCCGCAAGCGGACGCAGTAAAATCCAGGAACGATGCCTGTTATGATAACGAATCATTCTATTATATTTCTTCGACTTTTCCTCGATATTCTGCTCCAGATCATTAATTTCCTTCCTCAATTCCAAAAAATTCGTATCCCTCGACAATTCCGCAGAACCTTTCCTCAAGTCAAAAACCTTATCAATAGTTTTACTCAAATAATGCTCATATTCGATTTTCCTCCCACCTGTACCGTACTCACGGGCAGCCTTCACCCTTTCGTCAATCATTTTTTGTAGCAAACCTTCCTGATCAGTAGCAAAACGCCTAACAGTTTCTATCAAATTTGGCAACATATCATGCCTTTTCCGCAAACCTTCATCCAAAATCTCCCACTCTTCCCGAATCCCACGCCGAAGCCCGCGCAAATGCCTCACCCCCACAATCACCCAAAGCACCAAAAGCAGGATAACCGCGCTACCTATAATGAGAATATTTATTAATTCCACGCACACAAGAATACCATATTTGCATTTTTATTAAAGCATTTCCTTGACAGGAATAAGGCTAATGGTGTTGAATAATCATCCACTCAATAAATTTTAATATTATGGAAGATCAAGAACAGCCAGAAAAAGAAATTCAGCCAGAAGCAACAGTTCAAACACCCATATCTCCACCAGAAGCTGTCGCAACAGTTGAAAGTGGAACCGCTGATACAGCTCAACAAGCTAAAACAACCGGTCAACCAAAAGAAGAACTCCTAAAGGGTCTAGAGATGAAAAAATTGTTGTAGTCGTAATTCGTCTACTCCGAGTGTAAATTCACAAGCACATCTTTCACTTCCTGTGCAGACTTCTCCTTGACAAGAATAAGACTAATGGTGTTGAATAATCATCCACACATAACTTTAACCTTATGGAAGATCAAGAACAGCCAGAAAAAGAAATTCAGCCAGAAGCAACAGTTCAAACACCCATATCTCCACCAGAAGCTATCGCAACAA
>JAUVQE010000054.1 GCA_030598325.1 Nitrospirota bacterium
GATGGTTTCGCGTTTTATCATCCGAATTGGTATCAAGGTGTGAAATGGGGATATGATACTTTGAGTCCTGAATATGACTTTATTTATGGTGATAACAACGATTCTGTAGATGTTTATATACATGCTTATACGAAGGCTGGTTCAACTTTAGAAACTGATGTGTGGTTTGATCATCCGCTGGTTTCGTCTGAGTATTTAACAATAAATGGGTTGAATGCTTTGAAAAGATGTTATCGCGCGCCACGTGGAACAGTCGTAAACGGTCGAACAACCGGTGAGGATGAGAATATTACCGTTTATTCATACCAAATCGATGGAAAAGTAGGAGTTTTGCAGTATTTCAATGCTTATGGTACGGAAAATAAGAATGTAGATATTTTCTTTGATATTGCGGAAAGTTTTTATCAGAAATAGTGGTTGAAATTATTGTAAAGTGCTATAATCTCGCCCGGCATAAATTTTTATTATGAAAGTTAAATGGATCGCAGGAGGAGTGATACTTGTTATTTTGGCGTCGTTTGCGGCTTGTAGTTTGTTTGGGGATGGCTCGGAGGATGTAGGTTCTCTGGCTTTTGTTCGTGATGAAGTTATGCTGGAGGTTACGCCGGATTTTGAGATGAGAACTCTGAGTGTGAAGTATCTGGAGAATGAGGGGGTTGTTGGAGGTGATTTTTTTGATAGAATTGAAGAGATTTTGGATGTTTTTGAAGGAGATATTGGTGGAAGTGAGGATGGAGACTTTAGTTTGGCTATTGGTATGGTGGATGGAAAAGTTTTTAGGTATCGTTTCGATGAAGGGTCGGAATCCGAGGAATTTATGCTTATTAGCTCTTTTTATGATGATGTAGTTTTGCTTTTTTCTGAGGATGTTTATTAATTAATAACTTTTTTCTATGAATTATCCGGTATTATTAGCACTTGTTGCTCTGTTGTCTCTGGCTGTAGCTTTGGTTTTTGCGACTTTGATTAAGAAAAAGCCACAGGGAGATGATAAAATGAAAGAATTGGCAAAGTCTATTTCAGATGGGGCGATGGCTTTTTTGAAGCGCGAATATAGGGTGATTTTGATTTTTGTGATTGCTCTCGCGATTGTTTTGTATGTCTTTTTGGATAATAAGGCGACTGAGGGGGTGAATGAAGGTTTGCTCACTTCGATTTCTTTTATTTATGGTGCTTTTAGTAGTGCTTTGGCCGGATTTTTTGGAATGAAGATTGCTACGCAGGCGAATGTGCGGACTGCGAACGCGGCCCGGACAAGTCTTGGAAATGCTTTGGTGCTTGCTTTTAGATCGGGTGCGGTTATGGGGCTTGCTGTTGTAGGGCTTGGACTTCTTGGATTGTCCGTTCTTTTTTATATTTATTTTAATGTGATGGGCTTACCGACCAATGTTGTTTTGAATGTGGTCACGGGGTTTGGACTTGGTGCTTCTTCTATTGCGCTTTTTGCTCGTGTAGGAGGGGGAATTTTTACCAAGGCCGCGGATGTTGGGGCTGATCTTGTTGGAAAAGTTGAGGCTGGAATTCCTGAAGATGATCCACGGAATCCCGCTGTTATCGCTGATAATGTTGGAGATAATGTAGGTGACGTCGCGGGAATGGGAGCTGATCTTTTTGAATCTTATGTCGGTTCTATTATTTCAGCCATGATTTTGGGATTACTTGCTTTTGGGCTGAATGGTGTATATCTGCCTTTAATGCTCGCCGGTGCGGGAATAATTTGTTCTATCCTGGGAACATTTTTGGTTCGTGTGGGCAAAAGTGGAAATATTCACGGAGCGCTTAAGAATGGTCTTTGGGGAGCTTCCGTACTTATGGTAATCGCGGCATTTTTTCTAATTAAATACTTTATTGGAGTTGAAGCTGATGTTGGTCTTATGAATCAGGCTTATATCGGAGTATTTATAGCGATGATTTCAGGACTTGTCGTTGGAATTATTATCGGACTTATTACCGAATACTATACTTCTGATCATTTCGGGCCTGTAAAGAAACTTGCGGATGCTTCCAAGACAGGTTCCGCTACGAATATTATTCAGGGGCTTGCTATAGGTTATAAATCTACCGCTTTGCCTGTTATTTTTATATGTGTTGCGATTTTTGTCGCATTTAAATTTGCGGGACTTTATGGAATCGCGATTTCAGCTGTTGGAATGCTTTCTACACTCGGAATTTCATTAGCTATCGACGCTTATGGTCCTGTTGCCGATAATGCCGGAGGAATAGCGGAAATGGCGGGACTTGGTGCAGATGTTCGGAAGAAAACTGATGCTCTTGATTCCGCCGGAAATACAACCGCGGCTATCGGAAAAGGATTTGCTATCGGATCCGCGGCTCTTACCGCGCTCGCGCTGTTTGCCGCTTACAGTCAGGCCGCCGGTTTGGAGGTTATCGATATAATGGATCCTGTTGTGATAGTTGGATTGCTTATTGGGGGAATGCTTCCATTCCTGTTCTCAGCTATGACGATGTCGGCTGTTGGTCGTGCGGCGTTTACTATGATCGAGGAAGTAAGGCGTCAATTTAGAGAAATTGAGGGATTGATGGAAGGCAAGGCAAAGGGAGATAGTGAGAAATGTGTGGATATTTCTACAAAAGCGGCTATCAGGGAAATGATAATTCCGGGATTAATGGCTGTGTTTGTTCCAATTTTGATGGGGTATTTCTTTGGATCTATCGCTCTTGGAGGACTTTTGGCCGGAGCTTTGGTTTCCGGTGTGATGCTGGCTATTTCTATGGCAAATTCCGGAGGCGCTTGGGATAACGCGAAGAAATATATTGAAGGTGGTGCGCTTGGTGGAAAGGGTTCTGATACTCATAAAGCCGCTGTTGTTGGAGATACTGTCGGAGATCCTTTCAAAGATACATCCGGTCCGAGTATAAATATCCTGATTAAATTAATGACTGTAGTTTCATTGATATTTGCAACTGTATTTACTGCTGATGGAATTTTCTAATTTAAAGAAAAATTTGGTTTCTGTTTTGAGGCTTGATAAAACGGCGATGCTCAGGGTAGCTTCTGATTCCGGTGCTACGAAGTGGGGTATTTTGATCTTGCTGGGGCCACCTGTGATCAATCTGATACTTTCGTCTTTTGCTTTTCCGTCCGGATTTGGAGTGATGTTTTCGCGGATTATGTTTTGGCCGATGCTTATTCCGGCTATTTCTGTGGTGAGTGCGGTATTTTTGATGAGTGAGATTGCTGTGCGGTTTTTTGGAGGAGTTGGGCGCAGTATTGGGTTTTTTAGGGTGGTTTCGTATTCGTCGGTGGTTTTGTGGGTGAGCGTGGTGCCTTATTTGTTGGCATTATTTGGAATTCTGGATCCTACGGGTCTTTATAATTTGATTTGGCTTATTGGAGTAATCTGGATTTTTGTTGTTTCATATCAAATGCTTCAATTTCACCATAAATTGACCTCGAAAGACGCAGGTACGGTTGTCGCTATCGGTGTTTTGAGTTATTTATTGTTCAGAAATATTTTAGGCAGAATTTTGGTGGGCAGTTATTATCGATTTTGGTATTAGGTTGACAAAAGCATACTTGTTTGGTTGTCTGGTTGACGTTTGTGCTTTTTGTGCTAATATTATTTCCTTTATGTGTAATTAAACGCAAAATGAAAGAAATTCCTGAGGATCGTTGTGAACAAGAGGTGTCTGTGGAGGATGTTAAATCTGACAATCTTGTCAGCAAATGGGTTAAGCGGACTATTCTTGCTGTAGGGATAGCTCTTGTTTCTTGTAGCGCGTCTTCTCTTCCCGGTTCTTCTAAACCCGAAACTCAAATGCCCAAGAAAAAAGAGGAGACTTCTCCTTATTCAAGAGAGAGTGTTCAAGAAATACAACGATTATATGTAGGATTGGGTAGACGTATGTACGTGGCTTATCATTATGGCAAATTATATCGACGGAGTAAGGATCCTCGAGATAAACAGGTTTGTTTCAGAGCTTTGGCTGAAGCAAAACGGTTTTTTAGAATTATGATTATGCCCAGGAGGTTTCGTAATAAAAAAATCGATTCTGCTATGCGTGTAGTTAAAGAACAAACAAAAGTTAGGCTTAAACTGTTAGAAAATAACTGTAAGCTCAAAGCATCTGCTATATTTAATTTTTAATTCCTGGTAAGGGTCTTTATAAAAGTGCTCTTTTCTGCTATAATTAGAGGAAAAGTTAACTTTTTATTTATATGTCGAACGGTGGAAAAAAGTTTTCTGACAAATCGGACGGGACGAGTGGGGGAAAAGAAAAAGATGAGAAAACTCCTAAAAAAGGAGAAGATTCTGCAAAAAAGAAGATGGGGGAGATAAATAAAGCCGTTTCCAAAGATAAACGGGATCAATTTAAGGGTGAGATTGCGGGAAAAAAGAAAAAGCGAAGAAGGAGAAGGCCAAAAAAGAAGGCGCCTGAATTTGTGCAACAGCCAAAGGTGGAAGCGCCAAAGGTTGTGGAGCCACAAAAGCAAGCACCTGTTGAGCCGGTAAATCCGTTTGACGATTCCAAGCTTCCCACTCCTGAATATGAGCAACAGCGTGAACGGGAATTGGAGTCTTCTGATGAGGCTTTTGATGAGGATGAGGAGCAGTTTACTCCTGAGGTTGAGAGAGTGGCGGAGAGCGACCAGCAAGCGCCTGTCAATCCATTTGAGGCAGGGGAACCGTCTGCTTCGACTATTGAAAAGAAAGCTTTGGATGATAAACTTTTGGACAGAAAAAATAAGAAGGCAGGGGTGAATAAAAAAATTGAACACAAGGGGGAGGAAACCCCTGAAGAAACAGAACAATCCGTTGAGCAGTTGGGGGAAATGGGGGCGGCTGAAGAAGCGAAGGCGGCGGATGCGGCAGAAGTTGTGGATGTGGAAGAACCGTCTGTTGTTGAGCCGGTTGTCGAATCTGCGGGCGAATCTGTAGCCGAATCTGCGCCTGAATCCGTTTCCGAGCCGGTTGAGCCTGCCGAAGTAGTGGAAGTCGGGGGTGATTTGAGTCCCGAAACAGAGGAATTCAAGAAAGAGATTTGGAATATTCTTGGGCAAGCCGGTGTTACGAAGAAGCGGATTATCACATTTTTAGTGATATTTGCGGTTGTGATTTTATTTATAATGTTTGGGGGGCTCAGGTTGTTTGGAATTGGTGGTGATGGTGGGGCGCCTTCGAGTGAGGGAGTTAAAATTGTGGAAAGTGATGAGGTGGGTATAACTTCTTCTTATATTTTTGGGTTTGAATATGCTGACCCGATTGGTGGGGAGGGACTTTTGGGAGGAATTGAGGCGGTTTTGGATTTTGGGGAGGGGGAAAGCGAATTTGAATCCAGGCTTGTGTATTATGTCGATCTTTTAAGAAAAATGGATAGCATATATGCGACTGATATTTATGCTTTAATCGATATGTCCGTTGATAGGCGCGCCGCGCTACAGGATCATATAGATGAAATGAACGCGATAATAGCTGAGGCGGATGCTGTTTATTTTGAAATAAAATCAAGACTGGAAAATTTTGACGCGGAATTTGAAGTTATTGCTATTGAGCGTGATGATTTGGAGCTACAATTTTTTACCGCTACGGATAAACTTATGCCACGAAGTTCTCACGAATATTTATTGTCTTTTATAGAAGTTACGAAGGAAGCCGCTGAAATCAGGGCTTATTACAATGCTTATAGAATGGTTCTCGACTTGTATGTTATTTATTTGGATCTTCTGGAGCCTCGTTATCAGGATATCTTGGTTAATACTGAGGCTTTGATTCAGGGAATTAGGGTGTTTGACGTTCCCGCTTCCGATATAGACGCTATTTTGCCTGTTGAGGAGGAATAGTGTATTTGCGAACGGGCTAGTATTTCTTAGCATTTTCTGGCATAATATCTGTCCCAGGATTATTTTTGATTGGGTAAAAATTGTTATGAGTAACGCAATATTAGACAAATTAAAGTCGTATAATAAGGATTTTGATGAGGAGAAGGTGAAGAGAGTCATTAGTCTTATCAGGAATAGTGATACTGATTTATTTCAGGACCATACCGCTTATCTGGATATTATTGATTCGTTGATTCCTCTTCGTCCCGATGAAGATACTCTTTTTGCCGCTTTGCTTCATCGTGCGTTTGTGAATGGGTTTGTGGATGGGGAAATAATTGAAGAAGTGTTTGGAAGCGATGTGTTTGGGATTTTGTCGGGAGTAAAGAATCTGGAATCTTTGATATATGTGGAGAATGATAGAGCTGTGCAGGTTGAAAATTTGAGAAAAATGATTTTGGTTATGGCGAAAGATATCAGAGTAATTTTGGTTTCTTTGGCGTGCAGACTTCATAAGATGCGTAATCTGGGGAAAATAAAGGATAAAGCCGGAATTGTGACATATAGCGCCGAGACTTTGAATCTTTATGTTCCTATTTGTGCGAGATTGGGGATTTACAGATTCAAAAGCCAGCTTGAGGATTTGTCTTTTAAATATTCTAATCCTGAGGAATACAAAAATATTTCAAAGCAGTTGGATAAATTGCGAAGTAGTTGTAATCTTTCCATCGCTTTTATTAAAGAACAGTTGGAAAAATTTTTGGAATCCAGAGGCATTAAGGCCGATGTCTCAGGCAGGATTAAGAATTTTTACAGTATTTACAGGAAACTAAAGGGAAAAGGGTCAGATTTTATTGGTGATCTTGATGATATTTTCGCGATGAGAATTATTATGTCGGCACAAACCGAGAAGGATGGTGACGA
>JAUVQE010000021.1 GCA_030598325.1 Nitrospirota bacterium
CTCATAAAATTGAATTAAAGCTTAAAAAATATAGGGAAAAAGGCGCGGAAAAGCAAGGTGAAGGTGTTAAAACCCCCTCTTGAGTCTCCTCAAAGTTTCGATGAACCAATTTAACCAGTACTTTTTGGTAATCGGCAAATCCTGGCAATGTAACAAATCCTTTTTGTAACCCCCAAAGCCGGTTTTGAAAACTGTAATTCCATAAAAAGGATGTTTTTTGGAAGCACCCTCCGGCGCGATTCCCCAAAAATTATAATGTTTAATTCCACGACGTTTAGCCTCCCGAATCACATTCCATTGCAAAAAATAAGTTGGCTGGCATTTGATTCGCCTGGAAGATGAAGCACTATGCCGATAAACTGCCACGTCCCCGTAAAAGAAAATTATTGCGCTCGAAACCATTTCCCCTTCAAAATACGCTTCAAAAACTTCCACTTCATCCGCATCCTTAAAAGCATCGAGCTCACCCTGAATATATTTTTTAGAAAACGGTGTGAAATGATGACGGCGGGCGGTTTCATCCAAAAGTTCAACCAACCTGTCGATTGCGGCCTCATCGGTAGACATTCGAATTTCCACACCTTCGCGCTCTCCTCTACGAATCAAGTTCCGTGTCGTCTGCCGCATATTTTTCATCAAAGTTTCTTCGTCTTCATCCAGATCTAAAATCCATGTAGTCTCGGCAAGAACATGCATCGGCGCCGGACGATATCCGAGATCCCGAAAAATCCTCCGCGATTCTTCATTATCCTCCAGAAACGGCGCAACCCGGACGAAATCCGCTTTCTCCCGACGTGCCAACCCAACCAAAAATTCATTAAATTCACCCAAAAGTTCCTTGTCTGAAAAATCCAGCTTCGGACCATAAGGCAAATACAGAAATTTTCCCCGTCGCGCGGTGGTGGTCACTACAAGACTTCCACCAACCAGCCTCTCCCCATCAAAAATCCCGATAATAAAAGCGTCCTCTCCCATTTTCTTAAAAAACTCACCATATTTAAAAGACTGCACAAAAATATTGGGAGTGGTGGTTTTTAAAAACTCTTCCCATTTCGCCTCGTCCTCAACTAATTTAATTTCATATTTCATTCAAGCAAATTAATGATTTTTTGCGCCAGGTTAACAGAAACTTCTCGACCGGTCGGCAAATTGAATATCTCCCCCGTCAATTTCTCGGCATTCGGGCAACTTCCCGCAATGTAATTCATTTCCTCCATCTTTGTGTCTTTTGGCGCAACAACACAGTCATACCAATTTCCTAAAAAAACTCCGGATTTTTTTGCCCGTCTCATTATTTTATCCCGATCCTTGGACCTGACCGGGTAGCGCAATAATGTTGGTTGTTTCTCGTCGTCGATCACAGTTTGTTTATATTTTTCCGGTAGATTTTCACGATAATACAGACTGATTTTTTGCCTGTGCTTGTTGAATTCCGGAAGCAGATGCAATTGTTTATAAGCCAGATAAGCCAATGCGTTTGAGAATTTTGCCGGGAACCATTTGACTCTTTTTCCTTTTTTTTCCTTCGGCTCAATAATTAAAGCGGTCAATCCGGTTTTTTTTGAGAAATAAAGAAGCGCTTTTCCGAAAGTACGATAAAAAGTTTTACCAATTGAGAAAAATATTGGATGAAGCAAATGTTTCAGAATTATTTTATAGGGCAAATGGGGGAGTGAACTATCAGGTTTTCCTTTTTTTAAATAAAGCGCGCCCCCACGTACAGAAGAAATAGCCTTTTCTACACCGAAGCTGTATATCGCGGCATCACTTCGTGTCCCAAAACCTTTCCAGATTCCATGCGCGCAATCCTCGATTACTTTTAAATCGTGTTCTTTCGCGATCTCCATAATTTTCTCAATATCCGCCGGAATCCCAAAAGTGTGTTGAACAATAACCGCCCGCGTCCGGGGAGTTATCTTTTTCTTCAAATCTTCGACATCCATATTGTATCCGTCTTTCTCAGTATCCACGTAAATCGGTTTAGCACCCGTATATTTCACGGAATTCGTCACAACCACACATGTAAAAGCTTGCACCAAAACTTCGTCGCCCTCCCCGACTCCAAAAGCATTAATTGCTTCATGTAGAGCCGTTCTTCCGCTGTCAAAACAATAAATTCGATCAACGCCCAAAATACCGGCCAGTTTTTTCTCCACCAGTTCCGCATATTTACCGTTTTTACAAGAACCCCAATTCCACGGTAACAGCAAAAACTTTAGCGCCCGAAACGCATCTTTGTAATTACTGTTTGGCGAGAAAAACGTGAACATATTATTTTTTAAAATGATCTAATACCGATTTTTGTACCCGGTTTTCAAAAAGAATCAAATCTCCTTTTTTTACGATCTTATCCATCTGGCTAATCAACTCTTTATGGTCCTCGACTAAATGAATATCATCAATTTCCTCCTTGAAAACTTTATAAGCATCCTTGGAAGTTACAAAAACCACGTCACAGGTTTTCTTGATTTCCTTGGCGACTTTGCGATGCAAAGCCTTACTTTCTTTTCCCAATTCAAGCATACCCATTGTTACAAGTATTATCCGTTTTGCGTTCAAATCCTTCGCTGTTTTCAAAGCCGCGATAAATCCATCGGGATTGGAATTGTAACTGTCATCCAAAATCCGAACACCTTTTTTCCCTTCAAAAAGTTCCAAAGACTGTTCGACAGCTTTGCAGGACTTTACATACTGCGCGATCTCTTTCAGGCTCAATCCAAGTTCAAAAGCACAATAAATGACCGCGAGCAGGTTTTGGACATAATGTTTTCCCAAAACACCAACCTCAAAATTCTCACTCTCATCATCAATATGAACTTTAAAACGCAGAATTTTCCCATTCTGCTTCACTTCGGTCGCCTTAACATCACGATCGCCCGAAATACCGTATTTCACAACTTTACCCGCACGACAATATTCCAACGCTTCATGGCAATAATCATTGTCGCCATTCACAATTGCAAGGCCCTTCTTCGGCAAACATGCAAGCAGTTCGGCCTTCGCACGAATAGTATTTTTTATATTTCCAAACAACGACATATGCTGTTCATTAATACCGGTCAAAATTCCGATATCCGGCCCCACAATCTTACAAATGTTATCAATTTCACGACGTTTATACGCGCCCATCTCAACAATAAAAATCTCGGTTTCATCATTAATATCCTTTAGCACAGTCCGCGCCACACCAATATCCACATTTACATTTTTCGGAGTTCTCAAAACATTAAATTCATTCTTCAAAATATCGTACAAGAATTCCTTGGTCGAAGTTTTTCCATAACTACCGGTAATGCCTATTACTTTGAGGTTTTTCAGAGACCTCATTTTTTTAGAAGCCTTTCTGATCACATATTTCTTGGCGAAAATAAAAGGAATACCAACCAGAAGAATTATGAAAGAAACCAATAACGGCCGGAAAATTTCCAAAACCAATATTGCGGAAAGATAGTCCCGAAAAAAGAAAAGCCCGATAAATTCAATTACAAAAGTGAGCTCAAGAATCACAAGCATCCGAAAAGTTTTTTTGGGCCTATAAAATTTTTTCTTTTTGAATGCCAAAACGAGAAACAGCAGGCTGACAAGGCCAAGCGCAATCACGCCACCCCACACCAATTCATTCAAATCCGTAATTTCATAAGCAATCAAAATTCCAACCAAACCCACCCGAAATAAATTAGACCAGGAAAAAATCAGAGCGCGCCCCTTTCCCGTGCTCAAAAAATCCCGCATCCGATCAATGCGATATTCTTTTAACTGCCAAAAGTAACTTATTCCGAGAATTTCCCGAAAACCGCTCAAAATCCAAACCGCAAAAATTACCAGATAAATCTCAATCATTTAAGTATTTTTTAATTTTCGAAGCAAGCACCTCCGGCATTTGCAGATGCAGACCATGCTTGCCGTCTTTGATTATCTCGCAAGTCGACCCGCGAATCTTCTTATGCATGAGATGAGCGTCTTTTATCGGCACATAGCTGTCCCGATCCCCCCAAATTATATGGGTTTTGACACGAATATCATGAAGTAAATCCCGTAAATCCTCATCAACAACATTTGTAAAAGTCTGTTTCATCGCACCGTGGGCGGTTTCGTAATCATGGGTGCCCGCCGCCGTATAAACAACTTTTCTGAAAAAAGTACTTACACTGTTCAACCGAAAAATTCCCAAAATTGTTTTGCCGGTCTTGGCGATAACCCGCAAAACACGAACCTTCAAACCGGGGGGCCTCTTTATCCCCGCCGCACCAACCAAAAACAGTCGCGAAAACACATTTTTATCCGAAGAACACATTTTGATAGCGATTCGGGCTCCAAAAGAATGCGCGACCACAACCGGCCGAACCAAATGCCGCTTTTTCATGTATTCCCGCACCCAATCGGCATAATCGCTTACATACCATGGTCTCTTCGGAGCTTTTTCACCACCGAAACCGGGCAGATCCGGCACAAAAATTTTATATTTTTTCTTGCCAAAACACTTCACCCACTCTTCCCACGATTTTTTCGATCCACCCCATCCGTGTAAGACTAAAATGTTCATAAAAAAACTCTTAACAAGCGGAAAACAGATTACTGAAATATAGGAAAAAAGTAAAATCGCCCCAGTAAAATCGCCCCAGCAAAATCGCCCCAAATCGCCGTTACAAATCGGCGGTTCCAGATCGCCCCATTGACCAAAAAGCCAAATTATGTTATACTAACAAAGTAGAAAAATTTAATATAAATATAAAAATCAAAAAATCTCTAACCAAAAAGAAAATGAGACAAACACGATTTAATCGTGCCGTAATCCTCGTGATTGGAGTGGTTCTACTAACAACCGCTCTTTTTTCGTTCGTGGGATGCGACGCGGAGACTGACGATCTTAAAACGTCAACACTGATAGCGCAGGACGATACTGATGGCACGGGAGAAGACAATTGGGAAGACAATTGGGATGATCTTTTCAATGAAGAATGTGAATATTATCAGGAAAACGGACAGGACTGTGAAATTTGTCACGACAGCGATGGAAACATAACATGGGAATATTGTGGGGAAATAGTTGATGACGGAAACACAGATGACGGAAGCGGTGAGAAAAAATGCGAGACATTCGAAGAATCGGAAGGGAAAAAATGCGAAGTTTGCTGGGATGATCAGGGGAACGAAGTATATAGAGACTGTTGGGGAAGTGATGACGACCAGGACGGTGACTGGAACGACGACTGGAACAACGACGATTGGAACAACGACATAGCCGATGAAAGAGAAGTGGAAAGACAAAAAAGAGACATGGAAAAAAATATGGGTGAGCAGGTGGAAAAAGAATGGAACAGACTGGTAAAAAGACAGGAAAGAACCAAAAAAAGACTGGGAAAAATCAAAAAAAGAGCTGAAAAGCAAATCAATCGTATGGATGAGGACAAATCAACAGAAGAATTTGAAGAAATCATAGAAAAGGTGGAGAAATCAATTTCAAGTCTGGAAACCCAAATTATAGAAACAGAGGAAGCTATCGAAAAACTCAAGGGTGTACGGAATACAGCCGCTCCATGTGTGAGCTCATTGAATCCCGGAACTACCACATGGCAGGAACTTGAAGCCGCGTGGGATTGTGTCAGAAAAGTAGAAGTTTTCTGGGTACTTCGGGACGCGATGGATATGAGAGTGCAAATCGAAGAAAACCAGGAAGGAACCTGGGAAATGAAATTTGAAATAGCCAAATTTTATGTAGAAATGGGGACTGTTACCGACGAAGTCAAAGAAAAATTAGATTCGCTATTATCGATTATTGATGGATTTTCGGATTACAGAGAAGGAGCTGAAGATCTATACAACCAGGCACTTAAAGAAGTGAATACTATTCTTGCCATGACAGATCCGGAAGAAATCAGAGACGCTATTGATGATATGTGGTGGGGGATATCAGAAGATATCATGGATTATCGTGAAGACATGCAGTGGGAAATGGAAGAATTTTGGTGGGACGACCCATGGATGATCATCCAGGATGCTTGGGAAAGTTCTCACACTATGAAGTTCGTTGAAGAGATGAAACGCGAAATTGAAATGATGTCCGAAGAACTGGAAAAAGCAGGGAAGGTAGTAGATGCTTTGAAAGGACTTAATATTGCTGAAGAACAGGTCAGAGAAGCTGTAGAAGATTTTGCCGAGTTAGTGGAAAAAGTTACGGGAATACTTGAGGAAATGAAATCCAAGCTTGATGATTCGGACTTGGAACCGGAAGATATGGAAGAATACTGGTATGTAATGGACAATATCGGTGAAACAGCGGACAAAACTCTGAAAAAGATATTTAAATATTTAGAAAAACACCCGGAAAAATATGATGAACTTTCAAAAGATGTAAAAGACATGCTTGAAGAGTGGAGGCACGGTATCGGAGGAAAAAGAGATTATGGTAATGAATTTGGGGAAATCTATTCGGAACTGGATATTGACGAGCTCACCAGAAAAATCAAAGAGGAAGTGATGGAGGAAGTCATGAGACACATTAGTGAAGAATTGATGGAAAAACTCGCTCCTTATCTTGATGAAGACGTGATTATAGGTCTCCTAAATAACATTGGAGCCTTAGGGGATGTAGGTAACGAACTTCTATCAAATACCGCGGAAACTTACGCGGAAATTGAAGAATCAGGACTTACTCCTGAACTACAAGAGCTCGCTGAAAAAACAAAGAATACTTTGATTGTTAGTAGCGTAAAAGATCATTTAATAGAAAAATGGGAAGCAGTAAGGTTGGCCCTGGAAGTAGGGGACTACGATAGTCTTGATCTTTTAGCGGATAAAATCAAAAACATTCTTGAGGAAAACGAGCAGTTATCAGTAATGGGAGAAGAAGCTTACACATTTTATGACACACCTGTTTCAGAATGGTACTTCGGATCCGTTTACATAATGAAAGAAGAAGGAATAGTTAGCGGGTACAGCGGAGATCAGGAAGGGAATTTCGGTCCGGGAAATCCTGTGACCGTTGCTGAGGCGCTCAAAATGTCACTTGAGGCCGCCGGTCACTATATGACTGCGGGTTCAGGAGGGCACTGGGCAGAAGATGCAGGATATGTATCAAAAGCAAAAGACCTTGGTGTTGGAGATTTAATCAGCCTGGGAGATCTCGATAGCTTTGCCACACGTGAAGAAGTCGCGGTAATCATAGCTATAGCATTTGATCTTGATAGGGATGTTGAATATGAAAATGTGTTTGACGATTATCACGGACAATTCGGAGGACATATACAAGCCGTATATGAGAATGAAATATTCACCGGTGAAGGAGATACCAAAAGCTTCAACGGATCAGGTTTGATAAACAGAGCCGCAATGGCAAAAGTTATCAATTTTGCTCTTGAAGTCCAACAGTCAGACAATTTCATGGATGAATTGGATGATATTGCAGAAGATTTGGGAGTAACAGAATAAGAATAATAATTAAGAAGGAAAGGAGCTACGTATTAACCTGCGTAGCTCCTTTTTCAAAACATCGTACAAGTCGTCCCCGGGGAAACATTGACCCAAAAACCAATTTATGGCATCATGTCGCGAGCCAAAAAAATAACTCAACACAAAATGGACGTGGCAAAAACTCTCACATTTTCAGTAGGACCGCTTGTAGATCAAACAACCGGAACTAATGAAACATATTCGTTTCATGGACCGGTGAAATTTGAAGGAATAATTCCCGCCACCGATATGAAAGGGAGAGTAGAAATAATGCGAATAGATGAAGGATTCAACGTAGCGATAAGAAATACGGAAATAAAAGTAAAACTTTCTTGTGAAAAATGCCTGAAACCGATCACTACCACAATAAAACTCGATTTTTTTGAAAAACAATTCTTCCTGGACGAGCCAAAACAGCCGGAGGACCCAAACGACCTATATTTAGTGGACAAAAAACACCTCACGATAAATCTCGCAGAACCGCTTAGACAGGAAATAATCTTGCATTTCCCCGTAGTTCAGGTATGCTCGGAAAGCTGTAAAGGGATCTGTCCCAAATGCGGGACTGATTTAAACAAAAAGAAATGTAAATGCAAAATCGATCCGAAAAACGATAGAAGCGACAAACCTTTGGCGGCATTAAAAGAATTAATAAAAAAGTAACCATGCCAAAACATCCGGTACCAAAAAAGAAGACCGCTAAATCCACATCAAAAACGCGATACGGAAGTTTCAAAACAAGAGTTTTAAAGAAGCTTTCAAATAGAGTAAACCTCGTTGATTGTCCTAACTGTGGTGCCAAATCACAGTCGCACACAGTATGCCACGAATGCGGACAATATAGAGGGCGTCAGGTAATTAACAAACAGAAGAAGATCGAAAAAATCACAAAAATAAAAGCTTAACATTATGGCTAGCTACAGACACCTAGCCCGAACTTGTGTAATGCAGACCCTGTTCTCAGTAGAATTCAGGAAAGATGACGCAAAAAAACTTCTTGGCCGTATTCTTGAAGAATTCGCTCCAAAATTAACAGAACAGGAATTCGCCTACGATACACTGGATGGAGTTTTAAAAAATAAAGCAAAAATAAAAAAAATAATCCAAAAATTCGCGCCGCAGTGGCCTGTAGAAAAAATTGCGAGAATTGACAGAGCGATTTTGGAAATTGGAATATACGAAATTGTTTTCACAGAAGATATTCCGCCGGTTGTAGCGATAAACGAATCAATTGAAATAGCAAAGCATTACGGAGATGACAACAGTCCAAAATTCATCAATGGAGTGCTCAGCAGTGTAATGAAAAAATATAAATCAGATAAAAAATGAATGATTACTCACAGTTGCAAAAAAAAATCGGCATAAAACTGAAAAATCAAAAGTTGCTGGAAAACGCTTTTGTACACAGATCGTATTTAAATGAACACAGGAAAGAGGGTCTGCAAAACAATGAAAGAATAGAATTTTTAGGTGACGCGGTACTCGAATTAGCTTCAACCAGACACTTATTTGATAAATGCCCGGACGAATCGGAAGGAGCAATGACTTCATTCCGATCAGCTTTGGTAAAAGGAAAACATCTCGCGGAAATCGCCCGGGAACTTGATTTGGGAAAATATTTATTTTTAAGTCACGGGGAAGAACAATCCGGTGGACGGGAAAAAAATTATATTCTTGCGAATACAGTTGAAGCATTAATTGGCGCGATTTATCTGGATCGGGGATACAAAGTCGCGGAAAAATTTATAAATAAATTTATAACGACAAAACTGGACGAAATTATAGAAAAAGGACTGCATGTAGACGCAAAATCAAGATTCCAGGAGATGTGTCAGGAAATAGAAGACAAGACACCATATTACAAAGTCCTCAAAGAAGAAGGTCCGGATCATGAAAAGACATTCATAATGGGCGCATATATCGAAGAAGAATTAATTGGAAAAGGAAAGGGCACAAGCAAACAAAACGCAGAAGATCAGGCCGCGAAAAGTGCACTAAAAGCAAAAGAATGGGAGTAGATAACGAAAAATTTGACGAAAAATCATGCGGAATAGTGGTTTTCAGGGAAAAAAATAATGAGAGATTGTATCTGATATTACATTATCCTTCGGGGCATTTTGATCTGCCCAAAGGACATGTCGAAGATGGTGAAAACGAACACGAGACAGCCCTTCGGGAACTTGAAGAGGAAACCGGCATTTCGGATGTAAAAATTATTAATGATTATCGGGTGCCGATTTCTTATAAATATAGAAAAAAAGGACAGCCTTCCAACAAACAGGTGGTATTTTTCCTCGGAGAAACAGTAACCGAGAAGGTGAAAATTTCCCACGAACATCTGGACCATTTATGGCTTCCATACGACGCCGCCTTCAATAAGGTCACGTTCGACAACGCAAAAAATCTCATAAAAAAAGCAGAAAGATTTTTAGGATAAATTAATCTCTGTTATATTCTAATTAAGAATAATTATTCCTTAAAAATATTTTCATGAAAATAAAAATTCAGAAAAAGATCAAATCCTCGAAAGGATTGTTGGTAGTTCCTGTTTTTAAAGAAAACTTAAAAACTTTACCTGCTACTTGCCCGACAGTTGTAAAAAAATTCATTCAACAAGTGCATAAAAATAAGGATTTTGATACCAAGCCATGCACAATTGCTTCCACATACGCCCTTGCTAGAGGGCTTCCTGAAAAGGTGTCGGTCATAGGAGCGGGATCAAATAAAAAATTCAACTTGAGATCAGCCAAAGAATTGGGAGGAAAAATAGGTAAACACGCAAAAAAAATAAAGGCCTCGCAACTCACAATCCTCCTGACCCCGGAAATTATTGAGAATGCACAATGCTTTCTCGAAGGAATATTGATGTCTCAATACGAAGTCGATAAAATGAAGAGTAAAAAGAAGAAAGAAGAAGAATACAAACTAATGAAATTGGAAGTAGTCGTTGAAAAAAAAGACAAAACGCTTTCAGAAGCGTTGGAAAAAGCTCTGATCATCAGCGAAGGAGTGGAATATGTAAAAGATTTGGTAAATACGCCTTCAAACGTGATAGATGTCGCTTATTTTGAGAAAGAAGCAAGAACAATCGCACGAAAAAACAAATACAAACTAAAAATCCTCAGAAATAAAGAACTCAAAAAACTCAAATGGGGAGCTTTATTAGCTGTAAATCAAGGTTCCAAAAAAGAAGCAAACTGTATCGCATTGCAGTATGACGGCGCAAAAGATAAAAAAGAAAAACCGGTCATACTGATAGGAAAAGGAGTTATTTTTGATACCGGAGGATATAATCTGAAACCCACACGTCATATAGAAACAATGCATCAGGATATGGCGGGAGGAGCGGTGGTTTTGGGAGTTTTCGAAATTCTAAAGAAATTAAAGATTAAAAAAAATGTAATTGGGCTAATTCCGGTCGCGGAGAATCTCATAAGCGCATCAGCATATAGGCCTTCAGACATAATTACATCCTATTCCGGACTGACGATTGAAATTACAAATACAGACGCGGAAGGACGGCTTATTCTGGCGGACGCAATTACATATGGTACAAAATTCAAACCCGAATCAATAATTACGATAGCAACTCTCACAGGAGCCGTGGCTGTGGCTTTAGGGGATAGATACTCGGGACTAATCGGAAATGACAGAAATCTTAAAAGAGCGCTCCAAAAAGCGGGAAAAAAGACAGACGATCTCGGCTGGCTTCTCCCAATTCATCGGGATTATAAGAAAAAAATTAACAGTAAAGTAGCGGATATACGAAATTATGATATAGGAACAGGGGGATACGCCGGAGCTTCAAAAGCGGCGGCATTTTTAGAGAGATTTGTGGATAAAAACAAATGGTGTCATATAGATATAGGAGGAACGGCTTTTACGAAAGATCCGAAAGAATATCAAACCAGAGGCGCAACCGCACAAGGATTGGAAATGCTTGTAAAATACCTTCAGGACGCAAAATAAACCGCAAAATAGCTGTTTTGAGCTATTTTAAGGCGTTTTTAAGCCTAAAAGTATGCGTTGAGGTCAACTCTATGATAAGCGTAATATGACGCTGTAACACCTTCTGCGGCACCTGTAATTGCCTGCTTAAAGCCGGTATCACAACAATCACCGGCCGCAAAAACACCCGGTATATTCGTTTCCGAACGGCGATTTATCTTGATTTCACCTTTTTCATTAAGTTCAACACCCAATTCCTTCGCCAAATCCGTCTGCGCGATATGCCCGATAGCCATAAAAACGGCATCCATAGGCATTTCCTTGCCGTCTTTAAATTTAACCTTTTCCACTTTCTCGGCTCCAAGAATCTCCTCTATTTCGGTTTTGTAAAGGATCTCGATTTTGTCGTTTTTCTCAATACGCTCGGCATTTGCAGGCTCGGCCCGGAGAATATCCTTCCGCACCACAATATACACTTTATTTGCGTGTTTACTGAGGAATAGAGCCTCTTTTGCCGCGCTGTCACCGCCTCCAACAACACAAACCGTCTTTTCACTGAAAAAAGCCCCGTCACATAAAGCGCAATAACTTACACCTTTATTTTCGAGCTCTTTCTCTCCGGGAACACCCAGTTTTCTATGTTTTGTGCCCGTAGCGATCATAATAGTTTTTCCCTCGTATTCGTTGGAACCGGTTTTTACTTTAAAAATTGTCTGCCCATCGGAATTTTCAACTTTTTCGATATTTGTCACACGTTCGCTTTTTATCTCCGCGCCACTGGCCGTCGCATGTTCCATCAAGGAAATAGCCAGATCCGGACCTGAGATGCTTTTAATCCCGGGCCAGTTTTCAACGAGATGAGTGGTTGTGATAAGACCGCCGGGAAGCTCAGCCAGGGTGAGGGTCTTCATCCCGAGCCGTGTTCCATACATTGCCGCTGGAAGTCCACTGCATCCTCCGCCGATTATTATAAAATCGTACATGAACACATAATAGCAGAAAAAATGTGCGAAGCTAAAAGTTAATAAAGAAGGGTGACTCGCGCGCAGAATTGAAGAGAAATAGTGGCCGGGAAGGTGGGAGGACCTGGAAATCCTCACCACCTCCCCGACCGGTTCAGGAGAGAACCAAATAAGGGGGAGGAGGCCCCTCTGGTCTCTCCAAAACGTTTTAGGGAACAGTGATACGCACCGTTGCCGCCCCGGGCACCGAGAAGGTGCTGGTGCGAACAGGCGCGTCGCCGACGACATCGAAATTCAGCGCGAAAGCCTGCCCGTTGGCATCCCTCACACTGAACGTCGCCGCCGCGGCGACAACCACCGTGATCGCCAGCCCGCTTGCGGACCGGCAAATCCCGTTGATCTTTCCCGAACTCGGGGAAGATCCGATGAAGCCCTCGGCACAGGATGCCGAGAAGCCCCCCTGACTGCAGGTCACCGTGACGGTAACCCGCGGATCGCACAACGGATCTCCGTCGTGCTGGTCATCTTCCGCATTGTGACAGCCGACCAGACTGCCACAAAGGACCGTGAGTGCCACGGCCAGCGTAATCGCGATGCGTTTCATCGCTCGCCTCCTTTCTTCGCTATTACATAAAGTAACGCAAAGATCAAAGTGCAAAGCCGTGGCGGCTCGGCACGGGTTCATTCATCTTTCAACATCAAAGCAACGAATTTGAAACCAAAACTATGGATACAACAGTTAGCCAAAAATTTTGGCTCCCAACTCGTTGCTTTGACAATAATTTTTCTTACGCGCGAGTTGTCAAAAGTCTTCTGCTCGCCATTACAATCCTGCAAAAAGCAAAATTGTCAGAGTTCTATGAGAATGAACATAAGCACAATCCCGATAGAAAACAGCAAACAGAGACTCCATTCTAAACAATAAAACACCACATTGTCAATGCTTTATGCGTTATATCAACAGAAGGGTTGACAATAGGCATTATAGGTTTTATAATTCCTCTCCTGGTCGCAAAACCGGTGGGTAAGGTGATTCTGATAGAATACGTCTTATTCCTGTTTAAATGGCCAGCGATCATTGAAAATAGGCATTACGATTATACATGCGTCATTTGGCGCAAAAGCGAAATATCAACAACGCCGCAAGGCCGCGGCAAAACCGCCGCCGAAAGCGGCCGCAGATTTCAGAAAGAAAAGGAGGGTCATTATGACCATGAAACGGGTGGCGACCGTCGCCCTCTTCACCGCCATCGCGCTGGCGTGGGGGAGTAACGCGGAAGCGCGAAAGCTCGAACACATGTCGGAGAACTGTCTTGTGCTGGGGGCAAACTACAACGCGCTCCTCGACAAGATGGAGGCGCTCGAGAAGCGTGTAGACGTCCTCGAGCGCGTGGCCCCGAGCCACGAGGCTCAGGCAAAGAAGATGCGCGACTGGCTCAAAGCCCAGAAGAAAGGCCTCAAGACCGAACGGGCGATCCTGCTCAGGATCGCTCGCCTCAAGGCCGAAATCCGCCGGATCAAGAAGAACCGGCGGATGAGCAAGCTGGCAAAGAGGGCGGCAATCTCGGCTCTTCGGGCCGAAATCCGCCGCCTCAGGGCCAAACTCAAGGTCTTGAGGGCCAAGCGGAAACGCTTTCTTCCCACCACCACCTCGTCGCCCACCACCACTACTGCCAACGCCGACGCCACGAAGGCGCTCGGCAAGGTCTTGGACCGCCTCAGCAAGGCCATTGACCGCCTCATCGCCCAGATGAAGGCGGGGACCAAGACTCCCGAGATGGTTAAGAGCCTGAACAGGCTCCTGACCCAGATGGAGAAAAATGGCGACGACCTGCTCAATTTGGCTATCGCCATCGACAAGCTGAGGAAACATCTGGAGAAGAAGTCCGGTCCGATGCCCACGTGGGCGGGCTGGCACTTTCGGCTGGGAGTTGGGGTGATGTTCACGAGTCTGAACGGTTCGGGAAACATCGCCGTTCCTCTCCAAGTGGAGGGAACGGTCGAGTACATCACTCGCTCTCATCTCGGTCTTCGGGCCGGCCTGAACCTGGGCGTGTGGTTCACCCGTGAGGAGGATAGGGGTAACACGTACACCGTGGCTCCATTCGCCCTCTCGGGCTACATGTCCGGGGTCATCAGCTGGGAGCACTTTTCTCTGGTGATCCCACAGGTCCGTGTCCATTTTCTCCAGGGGGCGATCCACAAAACAGGAGGACATCTGTGGACCACTCTCCACGCGGGAGTGGAATTCCACATCCAGCGCAAGTTCGCGTTGGAGGTTCTCCTCGGTACAGCGGTTCACACCGAACTGCCACGCTTCAACGGGCTGAGCATCGGGGTAGGTATCTACCATCGGTACTAACCCGACCTGCCACTTGTCCGACATATCATCGGACATCTCTTCCACTCCGGGGGTCGCTTAAAAAACGGTCTCCGGAGTGGAAACATTTCAAAAACCAATCCAAAGTTTTCGCATCGTAATGTCTATTTCCCTTTAAACTTCCTTCCACTCAATAGACTTCACAGGGCAGGCATCAATAGATTCCTGGATTTTTTCTTTACTGTCCCCTGTAGGATTTATTACATGAGATTTTCCATCATCCATCATCTCATACACTTTGGGGCAAATCTGGGCGCACAAAACACACCCTATACATGAATCCTCATTCACATGAGGTATTTTTTTTGTTGAATTTTTATCTGTTGGAATCACTCGCAGAGCTTAGAAAATACTAAAAATGTATACCAAAAAGCCGCTATTAAAGCAAATAGCGAATCTGATAATTGTAATATAAAAGGTTGGACGCGGCGCGGTAGAGGATCGAAGAATCGATCATACCGCGTCGCGCTTTTGTATCAGGTAAGGAG
>JAUVQE010000060.1 GCA_030598325.1 Nitrospirota bacterium
TAAGAAAACAATTTGTTAAAGATCAGACTAAGCCGTACAGGTAAAAAAGCTCAACCTAGTTTCAAAGTTGTTGTTCAGGAACACACAGCGCCAATAAAAGGTAGATTTGTTGAAGAAGTGGGATTTTACAGACCTACGGAAGACCCCAGAGTCTTTCAGGTTAATATGGAAAGAGTCAAATATTGGATTTCAGTAGGAGCGACACCATCAGACACAATGGCTGTTTTGCTGAAGAATGAAGGGCTTGAGGGAATGGAAAAATATATTGCTCCCCGCGATAAGCAAAGAAAAAAGAAAAAAGAAAAAGAAGAAAAACCAGCGGCACCAGCACCAGCTGAAGGAGGAACTCCTCCAGCCGAAGCACCAAAGGCTGAAGAATCTGCAAAACCAGAGGTAAAAGAAGAGGCACCAGCGGAGGAAGAGCCAAAGGAAGAGCCAAAGGTTGAAGAAAAACCAGTGGAGGAACCAAAAGCTGAGGAGAAACCAGCGGAGGAGCCAAAGGCTGAGGAAAAACCAGCGGAGGAGCCCCCAGCCGAGGAAAAACCACCGGCTGAAACCCCAGCGGAGGAACCAAAAGCTGAGGAAAAACCGACCGAAGAGGCGCCAAAAGAAAAGCCCCCACCCGAACCCCCAAAAGAAGAACAAAAACCCGAAGAGGCACCTCCAAAGGAGGAAGCAAAACCCGAAGAACAAAAACCTGAATAATATAGTTCCAACCTTGTAACCCAAAAGTTATGGCAGAAGAAGAAGAAAAAGACGTACAATTCGTCTTGTTCATTGTAAGGGCGATTGTCGAAAATCCGGATGCGGTAGAGGCTGAAAGAACTGTTGATGAAATGGGCGTACTCATCTCTTTGAAAGTGGACAAAGAAGACATGGGTAAACTCATCGGGAAGAACGGACAAACTGCAAAGTCTATCCGGACACTTCTTCGAATCATTGGTTCCAAAAACAACGCACGTGTCAACCTAAAGATAGTTGAACCGGAAGAGGCTTAAGTGTAAAATCCGTAACGAATCAAGATAACTTTTTAAACATATTTCTATGGCAGCTGAAAGAGTCACAGGCGGTGGTAGCAAAAGCATTATAGACGCCGCATCAAACTACGAAATTCTGGAAATAATCAATAGGGGCCTGGCTTACGCGATCATTGTGGCCGGATTTTTATCTGTAGTTTTTATCTTCGTTGGAGGAATATCTTTTATTCTTTCGGGAGGGCAGGAAGACAAAATCAAATCCGCGGTCAGCACAATCCGTTACGCGATTATAGGCTTGATTATTACAATTCTTGCGATCGTGATTGTCGGAACGGTAGGAAAGGCAATGGGTCTGGATATCATCAAATACATCAACTTCGCTGATATCATAGACACAATCACAAATATCACTTCAGAAGGAGGAAGCTCAAGAAGCTTGGATTGATGCTAAGCCTTCACTGAACCCATCCCCTGCCTCACCATGTGCTTCCAGTCGTAAGGAAGCTTGAAAGTTTCTCTTGCCCGCACCGTAGCCTCAAAAATAGCCCAGGGGCTCTCTTTCTTATAAATAAATCCATTTCCGGTTTCGTGATTCGGATTATAATCTGAAACCCCCGCTCTTGTCGGACTAATTGGAATAATTCCGTTCAGAAGCATTTCATCCACATCGCTAAAATCAAAAACCAGAGACATATCGGTAGCCACAAGAAGCATTTGTCTGCTGGCACGATTATATGGAAGATAGATTACATTGGGAAGATGGAGCGAATCCAGATTGCTGTCAGCCAGCACAATTACCTCAATATCCAGCTCAGAAACAGCTTCCAAAAATACATGAATTTTCTTTTCCGTCTCTTTCGACAATTCATTATCAAGAAAGATTCCCAGTAAAGGCTTTTTCTTTGAGAATGAAAACTTTTTGGAAAGAATGTCTTTAGCTTCCTTTTTTTGAGCAAGGAGCTTGCCAACAGAACTTGTATCCATATATTTTTGTTTTTGTTATCGGGGAATTATACCCTATAATAAGCGAAAAGTCGATACTAAAATATGCAAAAACTAATACTTATAGACGGTAATGCGGTAATTCACAGGGCATTTCACGCCCTGCCCCCGTTCAAAACCTCAAAAGGCGAACAGGTAAACGCCGTATACGGATTTACTTCAATTTTACTGAATCTCCTGAACATCGAAAAACCGGACTATATTGCGGTTTCCTTCGATCTAAAAGGACCTACATTCCGCCACGAAGAATACAAAGAATACAAAGCCACAAGAAAAAAAGCTCCCGACGAACTCTATTCCCAAATTCCACGAGTTAAGGAAATAGTAAAATCATTTGAAATCCCGATATATGAAATACAGGGCTTTGAAGCTGATGACGTGCTGGGAACTTTGGCAAATCAATCGGAAAAAGCCCCGGATCTTCGCACATATATCTTCACAGGCGACATGGACACCCTCCAACTTGTAAACGAAAAGGTCAAAGTATTAGCACCTGCAAGAGGCATCAAAGGACCGATAGTTTACGATGTACAAAAAGTTCTGGGAAAATATGGAATAAAGCCAAGCCAGATCCCTGACATGAAAGGCCTTCAGGGCGACAGTTCGGATAATATAAAAGGAGTTGCCGGAGTCGGTGCTAAAACAGCAAAAACCCTTCTCCAAAAATACGGAAACCTCGAAAACATCTACGAACATCTGGACGAAATCACCGGCCGTGTTCACGAAAATCTAAAAAACGACAAAGAAAATGCCTTTTTCAGCAGAAAACTGGCAACCATTGTCCTGGACGTTCCAATCAAACTGGATCTTGATGACTGCCACACCCACGAATACGACAAAGAAAAAGTTCTGACTCTTTTTTCAGAACTTGAATTCAAAGCGCTCACAAGTAGGCTGAACAAATTCAACACCCATTCCCAAGAGAAGAAAAAAACAGAAAGGTCATCTCAACAATCCCTCTTTTAACAAGCCGACCAGACCGAATAAAAAACTTGAACACCAATCTGCTTTTTTGCAAAAATAGTTTGTATCAAAAACAATTTTCTTGTAGTATCCCAAACGCAGACGTAAGGGCTTCTTAATTTTTATCTATGGCAAGACCAAAAATAATAGCTAGTTTGGATATCGGTAGTTCAAAAATCAGAACAGTGGTCGCGATTCAGGAAAGCGAATCAAGCGTTCCAAATATCATCGGCGTGGGGATTGCTCCTTCAACAGGACTCCGAAAAGGATCGGTTATTGATGTTGAAGAAACAATCAACAGCATCTCCTCTTCTCTCGAAGACGCGGAAAGAATGGCGGGAGAACCTATAAACCATGTTTTCCTCGGATTGGGCGGAAATCATTTGGAATCTATCAATTCCAAAGGCGTAATAGCTGTATCCCAGGACAAAAACGAAATTTCGGAAGATGACGTGGATCGTGTATTAGAAGCGGCACAAGCGGTAACAATTCCAAGCAACAGAAGAATTTTGAGAATAATCCCAAAGACATTCACTGTGGATGAACAAAAGGGCGTTAAATATCCGGTCGGAATGACAGGAATTCGCCTGGAAGTCGAAACACACATAGTAACGGGCTTTGAACCGGCAATAAAAAATCTTGAAAAATGCGTTCTCCAATCGGGAGTTGATATAGACGATATAATTCCAAACTCACTAGCTCCATCGGAAGCGGTCCTTTCAAAACGTCAAAAAGAACTTGGAGTTGTCGTGGTGGACATAGGATGCGGAGGCACATCAATAGGTGTATTTGAAGACGGAGCAACGCTTCATACAGCAGTTATCCCCGTAGGTGGCGAAAACGTCACAAACGATGTAGCAATAGGAATAAGGACATCTATAGACACAGCGGAAAAAGTAAAAATCGAATACGGAAGCACGATTCCGGAAGACGTAAATGACAGAGAAACCATAGATTTATCGCTAATAAGCAAAATCGATCTGCACCTCGTCTCAAAAAAACAAGTAGTAGAAATAATTCAGGCACGCTACCACGAAATATTCTTGCTCGTAAAAGATGAATTAGCGAAAATTCACAGAGATGGAATGCTTCCCGCAGGAGCTATTCTGACCGGAGCGGGAGCAAAATTACCCGGAGTAATTGATTTGGCAAGAGAATCGTTAAACCTTCCGGCACAAATTGGTTTTCCTCAAAATTACGACGGAGTAGTCGATAAAATAGACGATCCGGCCTACGCGACAACCATTGGACTACTTATTTGGGGTTCCAGATTTGAAGGAAGACATCACGCCGGGCTTGGTATGAAAGGGGTGAGCTTAAAGAAAGGTTTGGGCAGTATAAAGAATTGGGTTAAGAACCTTTTTCCATAAACCTCACTTGACCTTGACAATATGTCAAGCAAGCGGTAATAATTTATGTCCTAGTTGCGTAGCGTAGGCTCGCAGAGTCAGCTCCCGGGCACCCGCAGGGTCGGGACAGCGGAACAACTCGCGAGCTAACACGCGGCAGCGTAGCGAACGCGTATATGAACCAAGTACGAGCGCAGCGAGTACATTATCCCACCCAAATTAATCAAATAGCCATGTCTACACAA
>JAUVQE010000049.1 GCA_030598325.1 Nitrospirota bacterium
AGCTTTGGTAGACCGCTGTTCTCAACATTATCACCGCATTTAATTTTGTACTTCCTTTAATGTGTACTGATTTTTTTTCAAGAGAGAACTTCACCCCCATTTCTTTGAGTTTTTGCCAGAGGCTGTCCAGATGGCCCGGATTTATTCCATTTATTTTTACGTTTCCCTGTGTTGCCGCCGCCGCGATTGCAAATGTTCCCGCTTCCAGTTAATCTCCTGTTATTTTGTATTCACCCCCTTTGAGAGATTTTACTCCTTTTATTTTTATATAATTTGTTCCGATTCCGGATATTTTGGCTCCCCTTTTATTGAGGAATAAGCATAGATCCTGAACATGTGGTTCCGCCGCCGCCAGTCTTATTTCAGTTTCCCCTTCTGCCAGGACGGCCGCCATTATTGCATTTTCAGTCGCCGTAACACTCAACTCCGGAAGAATAATCTTTCTTCCTTTTAATTTCCCGCATTTGATATGCAGTCCGGACGTATCATCAATTATTTTGCATCCCAATTCCTTTAATGCGTGGGTATGTGCGTGAACTGATCTTTTCCCCAGAACGCATCCTCCCGGAAAAGCCATTTTAACTTCCCCAAAACGTGATATTAGTGCTCCCACCATTAATATTGACGCTCTCATTTTTATCACCAGCTTGTTTGGGAGAGTTTTCTTTTTTAGGTTTGACGGGTCTATTTCCAGTTTATGGTTTTTGAATTTGGTTTTAACTCCAAGCGATTCAATAATTTTTATCATAGAATGTATGTCCGCGATATTGGGGACATTTTCCAAAATTGTTTTTTCTTTTGAAAGAAGTGACGCGCAAATTATTGGGAGCGTAGCGTTTTTTGAACCACTTACCGTGACTTCTCCTGAAAGTTTTTTCCCACCTTTAATTACAAATTTTTCCATATTTTTTGAATTTTCTTATGTGTGCGACATTATAATGCCTTTTTTCCAAAAGTCTAAGTGTATCTATACAATATTTCGCGGAAAAGGTCTATTTTATAGTTGGTTTTTCGGCCATAGAGCATTGATTAAACCGCTTATTTCTGCTAGAATTTAAAGATTCAAAAAAGAAAAATAAAAACAAAAATGAAAATAAAGAAAAACATTCCATCATTATTGATAATCCCTGTTTTAATTCCTGTTATCGCTGTCGCGGTATTTTTCTTTGGGAAAAGTAATTTTCAGATTCTTGAAACTTCTATTCTTTCCATTTTAAGAAATATCGCCGAGGAAAACGCTCCGGAGCCTCCGGAATTTGGAATCGACAGCATAGTCGCGAGAAAAGTAAGCGACCCTACTGAAAATTTTAAATATTATAAATATAAGACAACGATTATTCTCCATAATTACGGCGGTAATCTGATTGACGGGAGAGTTATTTTGCATGCGGGTGAAGACCAGAAGCATGCCTTGATTCGAAATACCGATGAGGGCTTTACTCTTATGCGGGATCAGACTTATATAGTCCGGGATTTTGAATTTATTTTTGATGGGAAATACAACGGAGGAGAAATGTCGATAAGCGTGGAGGTTGTTGATGAGGCGGATTATTACGAAGAAAACAATTCGTATGTTGTTGATATTTTTGAATCGAACGCAAAAATTGAATCTATTTCGGTAGAGGAAATTCTGGATGACGGAACTGTTGTTTTGGATTTCAATTCCGTGCCTTTTTCATTAAGAAAACATGATTTTGAACTTTTAATTTCCAATGAAGCTTCTTATAAAGAAGAGAATGTCCGATATGATGAAGTTTATACTCGGGATGAGGTTTATGGCTATTACCGTATTAAAAACTCATTAAAAAATGTTCAGAGCGGTTTTGATTCCCAGCCCGTGACCGAATTGGAATCTCATTTTGTTGAGCTTTCAAACGACCCCTTCCTGGATGAGGAAAATTATTTTGTTTATGTAAAAGCGGTGAATCCCGACACCGGAAATTATGCGACAAGCAATTTGATTATGCTTCCTTCCCAGGAGGTCATAAATCGTGCGGAATTTGCCGAGCTGTTTGTGCAGGGCGCCGATGTGGATACTTATGATGGAGGAGTGGTTTATTTTGAGGATGTCAACGAAGAGGAGTGGTATTCTTCTCCCGTCCAGACGCTTTATAATTTAGGTTTATTTGATATTGATTTCACGGAATATAATCCCGAGGAAGATATTTCCCGGGCCGAGGTTCTTAGAATTGTTTTGGATTATTTTGATGTGGATTTGGTTATCGGGGAGGGATCTCCGCATTTTGAGGACGTAGGTGAAGATGATGAAATTTACTCTTATGCCGAGGCGCTTTTGGCCGATTCAAAGGGCGGTATTTTTGATGAATATTTTAATCCCGATAAATCCGCGACTAGAAATTATTTAAATTATTTGATTAATGAATATAGCGAAAGTAATTAAAGTGTATTTTGTTTTTGTGATGGTGATATCTTCTGTCGCTTTGTTGTCTTATAACGATGATTTCGGAGATTATATTCTTAGTGTTTTGCATGTTGGAGAATCTTCCGCCAACGCCAGCCTTTACACTTCTGTGATTGCTTATGATTATGAGGGCAGTGTTTTTTCTTCCACCAATGAGAGTTCTTCTCTGTTAAATTTCAGTATTATTAATGATCCCGAGAAGGCTTTTGTCGCTCCCGGTTCCGAAAATGTGGAAATGATGGGTTTTTTATTCAAAACTGGTGATGATGTGTCGCTTTTAAAAGATTTGAGATTGAAAGTTGTTGGGGTGGATCCGAAATACGTTGAGAAGGCCGTACTTTTTGACGGAGAGAAAATTGCAAAGGTTGGAGCGAAAGATGGAGAGTATTTTTCTTTTAAGCAGATTAATCAAAAAATTGACCCGGACGCATATAAAATTTTGTATCTTCATGTTAGTTTGAGTTCTGAACTGCATACCGGTCAAAGGTTCAGAATGGACATAGAAAGTCCCGATGATATTATTCTTCTTACAGGTTCCCAGCAGTTTATTGTTGATGATTATTATCCTATCGAGGGAAAATATTTGAGTATTGCCGTGCCGAGACCTTAGGAAGCTTCAAGAGACCTTATGAAGTTTTACTCCTGAACTGAATTGCTTCGGCGATGTGTTCTTGTTTGATTTCTTCGTTTTGTCCGATATCCGCGATTGTGCGTGCGGTTTTTATTGTTTTCAAATAGCCGCGATTTGAAAGATTTAGGTTTTTTGATGCCTGGTTTAAAAGGGTTTTGGCATCCCGGCTGAGCGGGCAGTAGATTTTTATTTCTTTTAGATTCATGTCCGCGTTTTTGTTGATTGAGTTTAAATTTTTGAATCTTTTTTGTTGAATTTTTGTGGCGGTGGCGATTGAGTGAAGATAGTTCTTTTGTAGAGTTTTATTTTCTTTTTCCGTAAAAATTTTTCCCATTGATGTTTTCGCGACTTCTATAAATAAATCGAAACGGTCGAGGAGGGGGCCGGAAATCTTTTTTTGATATGTTTTTATTTGAGATTCGGAGCATATGCAGGAAATCTTTTTATCACCTTTGTATCCGCATGGGCAAGGATTCATGGTCGCGAGTAGAATGAAATTGCTTGGGAATTTTAATGAGGAATTGATTCTATTTATGTTTATATACTTGTCTTCGAGGGGTTGCCTTAGGGCTTCGAGAATTTTTTTGGGAAATTCTGCGATTTCATCGAGAAACAAAACCCCGTTGTGGGCGAGGGATATTTCTCCGGGTCTGGGACGGGTACCTCCTCCTATTACAGAAGCCAATGATGCGGTGTGGTGAACTTCCCGGAATGATCTTTCCCTTATCAAAGGTGTTTCGTTGTTTAACAACCCCGTTATCGAAAATAATTTTGTGGTTTCAAGAATTTCCGATTTGGTCATTTCGGTGAGAAGTGATCTAAAAGCTCTACATGCAATTGTTTTCCCGCATCCCGGTGAGCCGTAGAGCAGGGTGTTGTGGCCTCCCGCCGCCGCGATAAGCAAGCCTCTTTTTGCTTTTTCGAGCCCGACTATGTTTGAAAATAAAAGCGGTGAAGTTTTTTTACGGTCTTGAAATATTTTTGAATATGGAAAAACACTGATGGTTTTTAATCCCAGGCAATGTTCTATAAGTTCTCTGAAATTTTCCAGTGGGTAAACCTGTATTCCTTCTATAAAACTCGCTTCCAAGGCGTTTTCTTTGGGAAGAAATATTTTTTTGAACCCTTGTTCTTTGGCGTATTGGGTTATTGGCAGTGCTCCGTTTATTCTTTTTACTTTTCCGGTTAGGGAGAGTTCTCCGACGATGATGGCGTTTTCTATTTTATCTCCGTGAATTTGTTCATCGGCGAGAAGGATACTTGTGGCAATAGGGAGATCGAATAATGAACCCTGTTTCCGTACTTCTGCGGGTGCCAGATTTATTGTTTTTCTTGTTTGCGGAAAACGAGCTCCGCTGTTTTTAATGCTGGTTCTTACCCTTTCTTTTGATTCTTGTACCGATGTGTCACCAAGCCCCACTATTGAGAAAGCTGGAAGTCCCTGGCTGATATCCGCCTGAACTTCGATTGTGCGGCACTCAAATCCGCTAAATGAGCATGAAAAGACTTTGCCTACCATAATGTTTTGGGTTACGAGGAGGTAGTATGGCAGGCAAACATTAAATTTTTATTAAATTTTCTTAAAAAATTCTTAAAGTTTTCTTAAAGTTTTTCTAAAATCAGCATGTATTCCCCATCCCCTATTTGAAAATATATTTTTTTGCCGTTATTAGCGGGAATTATGATGTCCGGCAGGCCGGAAAGTTCCGAAGATGAAAATCTTTGCGTGTAGGATTTTATTTCCGGGTCATATTCGCCAAAAACATAGTAGGAATCTTCAAGAGTGGCGTAAAATAAATCTCCGTTATATGTCCATGCGTACACAGTATTCTCTTTTTCAAGCGACAGCTGGCTTACGGCATTGTTTTGGTCGAGTACATACAGGTAGTCTGAGTCCGAGGTTGTAAACGCAAATTTTTCCCCGTCATTGGACCACGCGCCTTCTTCCGCATTCCGCAAATCCTCATCAACTCTTTCCCTTTCCGCGTTCTTAATATCAATTTTGTATGCCACCGCTTCTTCTTCCGTATCAATTATCAACGCGCCATTTTCAGATCCAAAAATAAGCGGACTTTTGATTTCTTTTTGGAAATATACAATCGCTCTTTCCTGATTATCGTCCGCCTTTACCAATTTATACGTTTTATTGGAGTCATCGAAAATTATTTTGTATGAGATCTCTTTTTCCGGTTCCGGGAATTTGTCCGTACTTTCGATGTATGGATTCGCGATAAATTTAAGCTCAAGATCTACCGTACTCCAGAGTTTTACCTTGATCTCTGTCGAAATGTTCTGGTATCCCGTTTTTGTTAGAATGAGGCCATGTACTCCTGTTTTTCGGACTATTTCGCAAGGTGATGTGTCGCATAATGTTTCTCCTTCCAGTGTTATCACGTTGAATGGAGCGTCCGCTATTATTCTGATCGTTCCCCTGTTGAGGTACGCTCCCCAGAGAAAAATAAAAATTGCCACGATTATTGCGAATCCTATCAAGATTGCGAGCGCTAGTGCTTTCTTTTTTTCTCTTTCCATTTATATATTTTTTAGATGAATGAGTTTTTGGAATTTGTAGTCGCTGTTTAATTGTATGCCAATTACATCAATTCGCCAACGTTTCGGGATTTTTTTTATTGTGAAATTAAGGAAAGTAAGCGCGGTTTTTCGGAGCCTTTGCATTTTTGTGCGTGTAATGGCTTCCAGGGGTTGGCCGAATGCGACTGTGCTTCTGGTTTTTACTTCGATAAATACTAATTGTTGTTGTGGAGTTGATCGGTCTATTGCGATGATGTCTATTTCCCCATATTTGCAATGATAATTTGTTTTTAGTATGTGGAAATCTGTGGAATTTAGGTAGCTTTCCGCGTGTTTTTCTCCGAATTTTCCGAGTTTTTTTGTGTTCATAGTGGGATTTTAGCGGAGATTCTTAAAAAAATTCTAAAATCTTGCTGAACCTTGAATCTTTGTGTAATATTGACCGCCCAAGAGTATATGGGTAATCAAAAATTTCATGGTCAATAAAACGGATTATGTTCCACCGCATAGTTTGGAAGCTGAGAAGTCAACTCTCGGTTCTTTACTTGTTGATAAGGAAGCTATCGTAAAGATTTCTGATTTTTTGAAAGCGGAGGATTTTTATCATGATGCTCATAGGATTATTTATGAGGCGATCCTTGCGCTTTATGACAAGCGCTCCCCTATCGACCTTGTGACTCTTACAAACGCTCTTGAGGATAAGAAAGAATTGAAATTGATTGGCGGAGCGAGCTATCTTGCGCTTTTGGCAAATGAAGTTCCGACTGCCACTCATGTTTTCCAATATGCCACTATCGTGAAGGAAAAGTCTATTTTGAGGCGATTGATTTTGGCGGGTGATAAAATCAAAGGGCTTGGTTATAAGGAAGATGAAGAAATCGAAAATTTGATCGATCAGGCGGAAAAAAATCTTTTTTCGGTTTCGCAGACTTTTATGGCTGATCGCTTTATTCATATTCGGGATATTTTGAATGTTACTTATGAAAAAATCTCTGATTTGCATGATCCGGAGGCGAAGGAAAAATATCGTGGATTGCCTACCGGTTTTCGGGCGCTTGATAATATTTTGTCCGGATTTCAGCCTTCCGACTTGATTGTTTTGGCGGCTCGGCCTTCAATGGGAAAAACCGCTTTAGCTTTGAATATAGCCCAAAATGTCGCGAAGAAAGGGCACGCTGTTGGAATTATTTCTCTGGAAATGTCGAAGGAACAGTTGGTAGAAAGGATGTTTTGCAGTTTGTTGAGTGTGGATAGCTGGAAAATGAGAACCGGTAGACTGACTGATGACGATTTCGGGAAAATCGGCGCTGTGATGGACGAACTTAATTCAATGAAAATTTATATTGACGATTCGATTGGAAATTCAATTGCTGAGCTTAAAGCAAAGGCCCGCCGTTTGAAAATGGAGGCGGGGCTGGACTTCCTTGTTGTTGATTATTTACAATTAATGAGCA
>JAUVQE010000067.1 GCA_030598325.1 Nitrospirota bacterium
ATGTGACAAAAGACTAATAATCGTCAAAAATTACCTTTCAAAAGAAAAAAGAGAAGATCAAAAAATAATCTCAGAAGCACTGGACCGCGCCCCTGACTTCTGCGTAATAGTTTTCCACGAAACCAACCCTCCCGACAAAGTCGGCTCACTCTACAAAAAAATCAAAAAAATAGGAAAACTGGAGGAATTCACACCCCCCACATCCGCACAACTCACAAACTGGATCCAAAAAAGATGCAAAACAATCGATATAACAACAGCAAATTACCTCGCCATCCATTGTGGCAATGAATTATGGCGCATATCCACCGAACTCGAAAAACTGGAAGTATACGCGGGCCCCGCGACACAAATAACAAGAGAAATGATAGACACACTCGTAACACCCGCTCTATCGGCGTCAATTTTCAAACTAACCGACGCAATATCGGAAAGAAAGCCCACTCAATCAATAAAAACCCTGGAAACATTAAAAGAAACAGGCGAAGAACTAACCAGAGTATTTTTCATGATCGTCAGACATTTCCGAATTCTCATCCAGGTCCACGAAATGGCCGGCAAAAACGAAAACCAGCATTCCATTACCCAAAAACTCAAACAACACCCCTTCGTAATACAAAAAACCCTACAGCAATCAAGAAACTTCACCTCGGAACAACTCGAAGAAATCTATGAAAAACTCCTGGAAATAGATGTAAAATTCAAAACCGGAATCATAAAAACCTATCAGCAGGACGACAGCGAATACAAATTGGCAATGGAAAAATTGATAATTGAATGTTGCACGTAGAGCACCGGTAAAACAAAATCTATCTCTGTTCTAAAACGCTTCCAATCTGAAGACATCGCCCTTCCTCGAATTGCGGAGCTATTATCTGTAAACCGATCGGCAATCCGCCAGCCGATTTTCCAGCCGGACAAGCCAAACTCGGCACACCCGCGGCACTCGCGGGAATCGTAAGAGCATCAGCCATGTACATCGCTAAAGGATCATCCAGTTTCTCCCCTATTTTGAATGCCGGAAACGGCGAAACAGGCGCGACAAGAACATCAACTTTTTCAAAAACCTTATTAAAATCCTGAATAATTTTCGTACGAACTTTTTGAGCTTTTTTATAATAAGCATCATAATAACCGGCAGAAAGAACATAAGTCCCAATCATAATTCTTCTCTTAATCTCATCTCCAAACCCTTCCCCACGAGCTTTAAAATAATAATCAACCAGGTCATCAGCATTTGCGACAGGCTTTTTCCCATACCGAATTCCATCAAACCTCTCCAGATTCGCGGAAAGCTCAGCGGGCATAGAAATATAATAAACAGCGATTGCATATTTTGTCATAGGTAAAGAAACCTCCGAAACAATTGCACCGGCCTTCTCCAAATAGAAGACAGCATCCTTTACCACTTTAGCCGTCTCATCCTCCACACCCTCACCAAAATATTCCTTCGGGAGCCCTATCTTCACACCTTTCACCCCTTTATTCAAAAACGAAGAATAATCCGGAACCTCAACATCGGGAGTTGTACTATCCATCTCATCCCGACCCGCGATAACCCCCAAAATATCTGCAATATCAGCCGTACTCTTCCCAAAAGGTCCAATAGTATCCCAGGAAGAAGCCATCGAAGTAACTCCGGACCGACTCACGCGCCCGTAAGTCACTTTCATACCGTAAACCCCGCAAAAAGAAGCAGGCAATCGAATAGAACCACCGGTATCCGTTCCCAAAGAATATATACACATATCGGCGGCAATAGCGGCGGCGCTCCCACCGGAAGAACCACCTGCCACACGCTCCGGATCATATGGATTTTTTGTCACCCCAAAACACGAGTGCTCGGTACTTCCACCGCACGCAAACTCATCCAGATTCGTCTTTCCAACCATCACCATTCCATTTTCCCGCAACCGGGAAATTACAGTCGCATCATAAGGTGGAACAAAATCTTTCAACATTGGTGAACAACAAGTCGTCTTAACTCCGGCAGTATTAAAAATATCCTTTATTCCAACAGGAATCCCCGCCAATGCGGGCATTTCCTCGCCACCGGCCAATTTCTTATCAAAACTCCGCGCCCCGGCCAAAGCCTCTTTTTCAGTAACCGAAACAAAAGCGGAAATGCCTCCATCTCGAGCCGAAATCGCATCCAGACACGCCTGAGTCAGCTCTAAAGAAGAAAATTTCTTCTCACGAAGCCCGGCCCTCGCTTCCCCAATTGTCAGCTTATTCAATTCAGCCATAATTTTATTTAATTGCAGGCAAAACCCGAATCTGATCACTATCCACGGGAAGCTCACTACATTTAAGAAGCTCCTCACGCTTACACCGCCCCGACACCACCCTGTCCTTCCCCAAAACAGTCTTTAATCCCGTAACCTGATTCGTTTCCTCAACACCCTCCGTATCAACCTCTTTCAAAATATCCATATAATCAAGAACCCCGGAAAGTTGCCCCGAAAACTTCCCCACTTCCACATCAGTAAGCTCAATACGAGCCAACTTCGCGACATGCCTCATCTCCTTCTCAGAAAGCATAAATTCAAGTTTAAAATCGCTCCAAAGTCTACAAAAACTAGTTACAAAAAGCAACCATTGAGCTATAATCAACCCCAGCATGGAACAAACACTCACAAACATAAAAAAAGTCGCCCTCGTCTTTTTCATAATAACGGGATTGCTCCACCTCGGATCAAGCCTACTGATCGCAAACGAACTGTATCTCAAGCAGGCCTTTATCCTAAACAAAACAATGGATATTCCACTCATACTGACAGGAATGCTCTACGGATTCGCCTCCCTAAGGCTGGCCCTGACCGACCCCAACAAAAACCACAAAATGCTGGACATAATATTGATGTCTATAATAGTATTAGCCCTCGCGGGATTAATTTTCATAAACCTGGCGATTCCAAACCTAAACTAAATGAACGACGACAAGAAAAAATTGGTAATGGTATTCGGCACCTTTGATTACCTTCATGCCGGACACGAAAATCTGTTCACACAAGCCCGAAAACTTGGAACAGAAGTAATCGCGGTAATAGCAAGAGACAAAACCGTAAAAAATATTAAAGGCGAACTTCCCGACCAC
>JAUVQE010000048.1 GCA_030598325.1 Nitrospirota bacterium
GTCCAGAGCCGCGAATGTTACGATGATGTGTTGTTTGAAGCTTCGGGCGGCATTACGGGGGAGAACGTCTTGGAGTATGCGAAAACGGGCGTAGATGTAATCTCTATGGGTTGTCTGACGCGTTCCGTACCAAACTTTGATATGGGAATGGAGGTTAGGTAGCGACGTATGTTTTCACTCTCGCCGGTAAACCTGCACGAATTCGTGTTGAGCGTGGGCTAGTTTGTGGTGATTTTCGCAGAGATATTCAAGTCCTTCGGGGGAATGTGATTTGGTAAGAGCGTAGCCGTTTATGTGATGTAGGTTGGATGGTGGATGGGTGCAGTGGTCGCGGGCGCATTGATTGTTTTGGCGCGCGAGTACTAGTCGTTTTACCACTGTCGGAACTGTTCTTGATTTTGATTCTTTTGCTTCTCGGGCTTTTTTCTCCGCGCAATCCGGGCAAACTTTTATTGTTACTTGTTTTTCCACCTGCGCTTCCGTTTTCTCTATCATTCCTATCAACTCTCCCAAGACTTCGCCGTAACTCATAGTTTCTCCAGATTGTTTTTCGAGTTTCTGTTTGAGTGCGCGAAATTTCCGCTCGATTTCCGGGTCAACATGAAAACTTAGATTGGTCCACGCCGGTTCCGGAATATCAGATTGCAAAGTGTGTGTACACACACTTTTTGCTCTTTCATCCTTTACCGCAAGATCTATTGACACTTGTGGCTCATTTTTCACTTTTTCTGCCCAAAGCCCATCTGTTTCCGGTTTTGCTACATAAGCTACTCTCGCCATTTTACTATAACCGACCGTCCCGCTCTCAAAAGCCTCCCGCAACTTTGGCTTATCCGCCAGTTTCGCTGATAATTGTAAAATTCGATCCACTTTCGGATGGCTCATCCCCGCCAGTTTCGCCGCAAATTCGTGAATTGATGTAAAACCGCGACGACGGTGCAATCGTCGTCTGCAAACCTCCGGCAACAAACCTTCAAATTTTCGCATCCAAAGTCGCGCGTTCCCTCCGTATTTTTTACATTTTTGGTAAAGTTGGGAATCGCTAAGAACTCGCAAATTTATTTCGCTGAGCATTCCCAAATTCTCGTTTTTAAAATTTTCATTTCTCATTATTTTCATCGGTCAAGCGGTGAGTGCATGTACACCTTGTGCGTACTCTCACCGTACGCCTCGTTACCCCCTTAGGCAAGATCTAAATTGCAACTCCGACTTGCGCGAAATATAAAAACTCAGCGTAACCATAATGATCTTTTTCGGTTGTAACTCGTATCTGAAAGTGTCCTCTGTCGGGAACAAACTTGCGCGAAATACGAGTAAAAAACAACTTTTTGCAAACTGTGTGTACACACAGTTTTTGTGCTTAATTTTCGACTTGCTGTCATCCTGCCCCGTCGAAGATCCCGTCCCTGGCGGGGCCAAAGGCGGTAGTGGAAGCGATTTTATTTTTTATAAACCTCCTTTCTGTGCTTGATCTTTAAAACAACCAATACCACGAGCCTCCTCGTTTTTGAATCAAGCCTGAAAATGACCCGATAATCCCCCACCCTGAATTTATAAGTAGAAACCTCAAAACCTTTAAGCTTCGATGCCCTGTCCATAGGATCTTTCAGCCCTAAATATTCATCCATTTTCTTAAAAATCCTTCGTCTCACGACACTGTCCAGACAATCCAAATCCCTTTCGGCGCTTTTGGTATAAACCAGCTTATAGACCATATTTTTTCTTTAAATCCTCAGCGTCTTTATAATCTCCTTTCTTGTATTCTTTCCACGAATCTTCCACTTCACCCTTAAAAGTTTTGGCTTCGACCATAGGCTTGATAATCAAAGACTCCTCCCTGATTTCCGCCATAAAATACTGTGTGCCAAACTTGTCCCTCCAAGCTTTAGGCAAAGTAACCTGTCCCCTGATTGTAGCTTGTAAAATTTTATTCATTAAAACGATAAAATAAGTAAATACGTATCTATTGTAATAAGTAATTCGGCAAAAGTCAATACAAGCCTAAGCTTCAAGGATCTCAAATCCGTTTAGAATAGAATCGCAAACAAAGTCCTCCAGCGCCCCGTGATGTTGCTTTAGCTGAGATTCTCGCAGAAATTTATAGTACCAGCGTCTCTGCTCTTTTTTAATCACAGCAGGTGGCAAACCCGCTTTCAACAACATCGCGGTCATAATAAGCCGTCCGATTCTACCGTTTCCATCCGAAAATGGGTGAATTTGCTCAAATTTACTATGAATAATGGAAACATGGGCAATTACATCATCGGGTTTCTTGTTGATTTCCAGCACCAGATCCCTCATCAGAGCGGGTACTTTTAAATGATTAGCGGTAGGTACGTTTGCTCCGACAATCCTAACCCCATGTATTCTAAAACTCCCTGCGTCTGATCTGATACTATTCATCAAAATGTGATGCAATTCCAGTATGAACCCTTCCGTGATCTTGTAGTTTTTTTTAATTTCGTTAAAAAGATACTCCAACGCTGACTGATGATTTTTGGCTTCCAGATGCTCTATCATATCCCTGTTTTTGAATGTGATGTTCTGAAAAAGAATATCCGCGGTTTCGTTTTCCGTAAGAGTTGATCCCTCGATGCTGTTTGTATTGTAGGTTAAAGAAAGAATGAATTGGTCAAAAAGATCAGGTCTCTCCTTGATGTTTTTGGTTATGCTTTTGTATTTTTTTCCTTTCCCCGAAATTATGTCTTTTTTTGCATGGAGACTATCACTTGGGATAATTTTTTGTCCGGTATATATTGAATAAATCCTGTCAATTAACTCGCGCTTTTTTTTGTGAGGTAATGATTTTTCGTTTATCCAGCTGTTTAAAGTCGGAAAAGATACGTTCAGCTCATTTGCTAACAGGGTTTGAGTTAACTTCCCAAGTTTTTGAATAATTTTTAATTTCTGCCTTATCTTCATGGTTGCATACTACCAAACTTTATAAAGTTTGTCAATTAAAGCTTCTTTATAAAGCGTTGAGGAGTGTATGTTTAATCGGTTCGGGTAAGGATTACGTCGTCGAATTCCGTGTAGCCTGCCGCTCCAATAATGGCGTAAAAATTTAACGTTGTATTAGCGGCTGTAAATGTTTCATCAAAGTTTTGCCAACTACTTGAATTTGTACCTGTCCATAGCTCAACAAGTCCTCCATCGTAAATTGAAGGAACAGCCGTACTATCACCACGAGCCCAACCGGTAAGTCTGTATTCTTGTCCAACTGTTAATATCGTCTGATAAGCATTAGGGTTTGTCAGGCCGTTATAAGCAATCTTTAAGTTCAAACTTCCACTATGCGGATCTGCCGATTCTTTTGACAATGTTGCACTGCTTCCAACCGTATAAGCAGTAGCATCCGCCGCCTCCATATCCCCATCCACCAGTATCTGACCGTAGTGGTTGTATTGTGGTTCGGTTTGAGTGATAAAAACGTCGTCCCATTCAGTATAACCTGCTATTGAAGTTACTGAGATCAATCTAGGATTTGTGGCTGCCGCTAAATAAGTGACATCAAAATATTGCCAGTCTGTTGAAGTTGTTCCCGTCCAAGTTGTCAATCCACTATCGGAGAATCTTGGCAGAGCCGCCCCGTCGCTTCTTGTCCAGCCTGTTGCTCTGTATGTTGTTCCAGCAGTTGTAAGCGTTTGGGAAGCGTACGGTCTCATAGTGTCGGTATAGGCAATCTTCATAATCTGAGTTCCGCTCTCTGCCGCGTCTGTTACTTTTGTTAAAGCTGCGCTAGCTCCAGCGACCCAATCCCCCACCCCCGCTATCTCCATATCCCCATCCACCAGCAACTGGCTATAATCATTCACCATCGGTGGGGTGTATTCGGTGACGAGGACGTCGTCGAATTCGGCGTATTGCTCAGCGGTTGAAGTTGGCGCAGATAACACCGCCCATGCATGGTCAGCAGTGAATGTTTGATCAAAATACTGCCAATCTGTACTCGTAGTACCTGTCCAGATGGTTGTTATTCCAGTGGCAAATTTTGGGAGAACATTCCCATCACTTCTTACCCATCCCGTAACTCTATAAGTTTTGCCTACTGTTAAAGTCGTTCCTTGGTAGGCGTAAGGATTAGCTGTTGTATTAGCAATCCTGATTATCTGCTTCTCGTCCTCAGCCCCACCCGACTGTTTTGTTACACAAGCGCTATTTCCCACCGTCCAATCACTCGTATCCACCGAGTTGTAGAGGTTTGTGGCGTCGGTGCCGTCCAAAAGTCCACTGTAAATCGAAATGGCGTGGATTTCACCGTCGAATCTTTGAGTGCCACCCTCGGCACTTCCTACGAAAAGAGAAACATTCGCACCAGCAGGAACCCATGGAGCGGCATCGTTTGTTAATATTTGCGTTCCATTAAGCCACACATCAGTATCGCCGGTTGTTCCGCTTACCACTAAAACATTTCTTGCATTTTGATTCCAATAAGCTGAATAAGTTGCTGAAGCAATTTCTTCCACTAGCGTATTCTTTAAAACAATTCCTAAAACATTATTTCCAGCATTATTATTTTTATAAACTCTATAATCGTTACTTGTCGAACTGTAAAGAGTTGTTACAGCGTTGTCATCATAAGCAAAATCCGGCGTAAATTCCATTACTATACTTATCTCGGGGCTCGTTGAAAATAAGGTGCTTGGGATTGTGTAAGTGACGTAATCGTTCGTTCCGTCGAAATCCGCGCCTGCGCAAGTATACGTGAGGGCTCCGGTTATTGAGCCGCTATCAGCCGTGATGTTTGCCGCCTGCGTCAGATCGAATTTCTTCATAAACGGTATATCCGTCCCATCTTCGTCCATATCCCCATCCACCAAAAGTTCATCCTCGTTGTTTACGATAGGAGGGGTGTATTCGGTAACGAGGATGTCGTCCCATTCGGTATAATATGTGAGCGATGCCCCTCCATAAAGAACAAAATCAGCAGATCCGCTTGCTGTAAAACTCACATCGAAGTATTGCCAGTCAGTACTGCTGGTTCCAGTCCACACATCATTTCCAAATCCCATTGGTTGAAAAATTATTGGTACACTCGCTCCGTCACCTCTAGCCCATCCTGTTACCCTGTATTCTTCACCAACAGTCAATATAGATTGATAGGCTATCGCTGTACTTGCATTTCTAGTCAATCGTAAAACTTGCTCACCATCGTCAACTTTTCCTGTCTCTTTTGTTGCTGCAACTCCTATTACTGTCCAATCCGCAGTTCCAACTTTTTCTGAATCCCCATCCGCCAGCAACTGTTTTTCCTGGTTTACCGTATCCGCAATTACCAGTGCGCTAAGCGTACCGAGCATTATTACCACTGCCCCAATCAATATGTGACGTAGACTTTTTTTCATCGTTGTTACTTTAACATTAAACCGCATGTAGCGCTAGAAAAAGTTTAAGAAAAATTAATGTTAATTGAAGCTATATCTCTCTTCGGTGTCCGATTTTTAAAATCACTAAAATTACTAATGTTTTTTTGTCCTGTGGCGAAACTATCACTCTATAGTCCCCTATTCTAAAAGAAAAATTATCTTCAAGCCCTGTTAATTTCTTTGCGAACGAAAGAGGTTCTTCGACTTTCTCGAAATACGCCAATTTTTTTAAAATTCTCTTTTTAACGTCATTCTCAAGAGATGCAAAGTCTTTTTCAGCATTTCCGGAGAACTGAAATTCGTATTTTTTAGACATTTAACTCTTATATTTATTTTTAATCTGATCCAGAGTTAAACCGCCCTTGTCCTTCCAGTCTTTTTTGGCAATTTCCAGTTCCTGCACAAACTCCTCCCGGGTCTGCAAAGGCTTAAGCACGATATCGTTTCCTTCGATTTTACAAATAAAATGTTTAACCAAAAACTTTCCGCGGATTTTTTGCGGAATTGTGATCTGCCCCCTCTCGGAAAGCGATAAAATTGTTTCATCCATGATTTTCAGTTTTTAAATATGCATTACTGTAAATATGATAATCCGTAATTCAGAAAAAGGCAATACCAAAACCGATATTGCTTGCCATGAGTTCTCTCGCCTTGTGCGGTTTGGTGTTGTAAAGTGTGCCCGGGCACACTTTTGGGTGAGCTTTTGCTTGCATACGCCCGAAACGCGTGCTACAATGCGTACGTACGTAAAGTAGTACTTAACCTCGATTAACGATGCTCACTGTAACTACAACAAATGCGCGCTCTGATCTGTTTCGGATTGTTAAGAAGACGGCAAAGGGGCATGTTCCAACTAAAATTTCATCCAAAGATGGGAACGTTGTGCTTATTTCCGAAGATGATTATGAAAGCCTTATTGAAACGGCAGAGCTGTTGGCGGTGCCGAAATTCAAAGAATCTATCAAAAAGGCTGATAAGGAGATTAAAAAGGGTGAAGTCTATACTTTTGATGAAACTTTCAAGGATTAATGAAAAAATACGAAATACTTTTTACAAAACAGGCATCAAAAGATGTGAAGTCTCTTGCTCCAAAGCTGAAGATGAAGCTCAAGGATATTTTGGTGGAAGTTATTGCTAACGATCCATTTTGCGGGAAAAAGCTATTGGGTGACCTGGAAGGGAATTATTCTTATCGTCTAGATTTGAAAAATCGTATTGTTTATAGCGTAGACAAGAAGAAAGGTCTTGTTTATGTAAAACGTGCCAGGACTCATTATGGTGATTGATTTTTTTGATTGCAAGGGGTTGAGGTGGAAAAGTGTGTTTAAACACACTTTTTGTGCTTGATTTTTGGCTTGTGGGAGTGGGTTTGGGGGATGAGACTTTGGGAAACTTGGAGAAATCCCCGGGGATTTTGGGCGATTTCGGGGTAAATTGAAAATTCCAGAAAAAGTTTAAGGAAAATTAATATTTATTTAATGTTTGTTTATTAGAATTCAAATATGGAAATTGTAAGGGCGTATAGGGTGAAATCCAAAAAGCTACCGGGGACGAAGTATTCCGAGGTTCACAAAAGGGCTTTCAAGCTCTATCGGCAGATCAAAAAGTGTAGCAAAAGAAGAGCGCACATGCGATCAGCGTATTTCAATAAAGATAAGGTGTTTTTGTCTATATTTTGGCACCATTTAAAAGACAAACTTGATCTTAAGGACAAAACTAGAAGATTGAAATATTTCCCTTGTGCCCTTGAATTGA
>JAUVQE010000011.1 GCA_030598325.1 Nitrospirota bacterium
AAAAAACATTCCACTGGAAAAAGAATTAAAAAGAGTAATTCCGGTAATAAAAGAACTCCGAAAATTCACAAAAATTCCAATTTCCATAGACACATACAAATCAGAAGTCGCAGAGCAGGCACTACAAGCAGGCGCAAACATGGTAAATGACGTAACAGCGCTCAGAGGCGACTCGAAAATGGCAAAAGTCATAGCAAAACACAAATGCCCGATAATTTTGATGTACTCAAAAGACAGAACCCCCAGAACCACCATTAAAAAAATGAAATACAAAGACGTCGTTAAAACAATCAAAGATTTCCTAAAAAAACGCATAACATACGCAAAAAAACACGGCATCAACCCTTCACAAATAATCATCGACCCGGGAATGGGCCAATTCATAAGCGCAATTCCAAAATACAGTTACGAAATCATCGCAAGACTGCACGAACTAAAAACATTTAAACACAAAATCCTCATCGGAGCCTCCCGCAAATCATTCCTCGGCGAATCAACGAAATCCAGAATAGAAAAGGGGAGCACCATCTCAGCTATTGCATATCTCAATGGCGCAAGTATCATAAGAACCCACGACGTTAAGCAAATCAAATGGCTGAAAAATTTAAACTAAACGTAAAATTCGACTTCGCGGCATCGCATTTCCTCACAAAATATCACGGAAAATGCGAAAATCTACACGGACACAATTATAAGTTAATCGTCACGGTAAAAGATGAAATCAAAGATGATGGAATGGTTATCGATTACAAAAAAATCAAAGAAATCGTAAACTCCCAAGTCATCGATCATCTCGACCACAAACACCTAAACGATATTGTCGAAAATCCGTCCAGCGAAAACATACTAATCTGGATCTGGGACAAAATTTCATCAAAACTCCCGTTAACAAAACTAACTCTTTACGAAACTGAAAACTACTCTTGCGAATATGAAGGAGAATAATAAAGTCTTTATCGGAATTGGAACAAACCTTGGAAATAGGGAACAAAATTTAAAAACAGCATTAGAAGAAATCGGAAAAATCGCCGAAATCAAGAAAAAATCATCCGTCCACGAAACCAAACCTGTCGGATACAAAGATCAAGGAGATTTTTTGAATATGGTAATAGAAATAAAAACAAATCTCTTACCAACCGACCTCATAATTAGATTGCACGAAATAGAACACAAGATGGGAAGAGCAAGAGAGATAAAAAATGGCCCCAGAATAATAGACCTGGACATTCTTACTTACGGAAATCTAAAAATAGACGAACCGCATTTAAAAATTCCACACCCACGCATGCATGAAAGAGATTTCGTCCTAAAACCACTAAAAGAAATATCAAATGATTTTGATAATTGATAACTACGATTCATTCACATACAACCTGTATCAACAAGTTGAATCGCTTGGAGAAAAAACTAAGGTTTTTAAACACGACGAGATCAAAATTAGTGAAATTGAGAAGCTAAAACCTAAGAAAATCATCATTTCACCAGGCCCGGGACGTCCCGAAGACAGTGGCATCTCCATGAAGGTTGTGCAAAAGTTTTATACACAAATTCCTATTCTGGGAGTGTGTTTAGGACATCAATGCATTGGACAACTTTTTGGTTCAAAGATAATCCATGCCAAAAACATCCTCCACGGAAAGACATCAAACATCTACCACACAGGGAACGAACTCTTTGAAAGAGTTCAAAACCCATTTACCGCCGCAAGATACCATTCACTCATCGTGGATAAAATTCCAAAAAATTTCACATTAACAGCTTGGACAGATAAAAATGAAATAATGACAATGCAACACAATAAATATCCACTCTATTGCGTCCAATTCCACCCGGAATCATTTCTAACCAAAGAAGGCAGCAAAATAATGAAAAATTTCTTATATGAGTAAATTAATAGAAAAATTCAAAACACTAACAGCTAAAGACAAAAACGTCTGCTTTCTCTACAGCTTCAGCAAAACCGGATGGAAAAACACATTAGCCTGGAACCCGGCAGACATTTATAAAGGAAATTCAATCGAAAAATTCCAAAAATTCGCCAAAGAAAATAAAAAACGAAAACTAATCGGATACATTTCCTACGACATTGGCTACAAAACCCACAAGATCAAACAAACAGCCAAAAATGACCTAAAACTTCCGAAAATCTACTTCCTGGCATTCGACAAATACCTGGAATCCACCGAAGAATCCACAAAAGAACTTTCATTCAAACCTTCAAAAAGCCAAAATTTCAAACCCACAATCACAAAAGCGCAGTACCACAAAGCCTACAACCGCATCAAACACCACATCAAAGAAGGGGACATCTACCAAATAAACCTAACCCACCGTCTCGAAGCAACCACCAAAATCCCGGCAAGAGAATTATTCCTAAGAACACTCAAACAAAACCCCGTCGACCACCTCGCATACATCGAAGGAGACGGCTTCGAAATCCTATCAGCATCCCCGGAAAGATTCATAAAAATAGAAAATAAGAAAATCGAAACCTGCCCGGTAAAAGGAACACGCCCCCGCGGAAAAACTCCGAAAGAAGACGCAAAATTCAAAAAAGAACTAATAGAAAACCAAAAAGAAGCCGCCGAACTAAACATGATCACAGACTTACTCCGAAACGACATCGGAAAAATAAGCCGCATAGGATCAGTAAAAGTCGAAGGACATCGCTTAATATCCAAATGTCCGACAGTCTGGCACACATACAGCCGCATCACAGGAGAAATAGCCGACAACATCACACCGACAGAAGCTTTAATCGAAATGCTCCCGGGCGGCTCAATCACAGGCTGTCCCAAAAAAAGAGCAATGGAAATAATCGATGAGCTCGAACCAACCACAAGAAGCGTTTACACGGGAATCATAGGCTTCATTGACAACGACAAACTCGATTTCAACATCGCGATCAGGACTATCATCAAAAAAAATGATAAACTCTATCTGCAGGTTGGTGGGGGAATAGTACTTGATTCAACCGAAAAAGGAGAATACGAAGAAACTCTCCACAAAGCCGCATCATTTATGAAAATTCTATGACGATAATGATAAACGGAAAATTAGTGGCGAAAAAAAACGCAAAAATTCCTGTTTGGTCATCATTCGGTAGGGGATACGGCATTTTTGAAACCTTGAGAACATATGGAGACAAAAAAATATTCCAGGCAAAAGAACATATCGATCGCTTATTTGATTCCGCGAAAAAAATCGACCTCAAGCTTAAATACAATAAGAAACAAATCAGCCAAATGCTCAAGGTCGTAACCAAAAAATCCACACACAAATCACAAATAATAAAAATAATGGCAATCGAAGACTACTTAATAATGATTTCCAACCCTTTAAAACTCAACAAAAAAATCTATGAAGGAATCAAATGCATGAGCCTTCAAGCCGTCCGCTCATTACCGGAAGTTAAATCTATATCGTACATTGCCTCATACCTAAGCCACGAAAGAGCAAAAAAGAAAGGATATTTCGACGCAATCCTCACAGACAAAAACCAGGAAGTCTACGAAGGAGCCTACAGCAACTTATTCTGGTTCGAAGGTCGCGTACTCTGCACCAGAAAAGACGAAGTTCTCCCGGGAATAACCAGAGACACAATTTTCCACATTTCCCCATTCAAAATCAAATTCAAAAAAATCAAACTCTCACAACTCAAAAAGAAGAAAGAAGTTTTCCTCACCACTTCTGTAAAAGGAATCGTCCCAATAATCCAAATAGACAAAACAAAAATCGGAAACGGCTCCGCCGGCACAAACACAAAACTCCTAATGAAAAAATTTACAAACTTCGTCTCTTCTTCCTGTACCTAAAATAAAAGGCTATCACTACCAAAACAGCAATTCCAACTATAGCATACAAATACCCCTTCAAATTTCCCAAATATCCCATCAAAAGCTCCTGATGCTCTCCGAAGTAATATCCAGCCGCCGCTAAAACAACAACCCATAACCCGGCACCCAAAGTCGTATAAAATATAAAACTCAAAAACGGCATTTTCACAAACCCAGCGGGCAAAGAAATCAATTGCCTGACAGCCGGGAACAAACGCCCAATAAAAGTGGAAACACCGCCATACTCCAAAAAATACTTCTCCGCCCTCTCAATTTTCCTTTTACTCAACAACAAATATCGAGCCAGCTTATGCTCAACCAATTCATGAACCAAAAACCGCCCCAACGACCTCGCAATAAAATAATTCACACTGGCACCCACCAAACTCCCTAAAATTCCAAACACGATCACCAAAACCACACTCATTTCCCCCTTAAAAGCCAAATAAGCCGCGGGAGGAATCACAATCTCCGAAGGAAACGGAATAAAAGAACTCTCAATCGTCATCAGCAAAAAAACACCCCAATAACCAAGGCTCGAACTAAAATCCAGTAATGTTTGCACTACCGACTCTATCATACTTCATATAAACAAATTTGGTGCCCAGGGCGGGAATTGAACCCGCACTCTGTTAGCCAGAACTGGATTTTGAATCCAGCGCGTCTACCAATTCCGCCACCTGGGCTTACCACAAAAGAAATTAACATTCTTTTCCCTTATTGGAAAGATCTTGTATACTACTTGCATGTTTTGCGACGAGCTAAAAATCAAGGTGGTAGCGGGAAAAGGCGGAGATGGATGCATGAGTTTTCGCAGGGAAAAATTCGTACCCAAAGGCGGACCTGACGGAGGAGATGGAGGAAATGGTGGAAACATTATTATTAAAGTAAACCCGCACCTGAATACGCTTTCAAATCTTGCGAATAAAAAAATCTATAAAGCTGATCAAGGAGTAAGAGGAAAAAGAAAAAACATGCACGGAAAAAACGCGCAGAACCTAATACTCGAAGTACCAAAAGGAACAATTATTCTAAATGAAGATAAATCTGAAATGCTCGCCGATTTAAATAAAGAAGGTGAATTGTTTACCATAGCCAAAGGAGGAAAAGGAGGAATGGGAAACGCTAGATTCGTAAGTTCAACCCATCAAGTTCCAAGATTCGCGGAAACGGGAGAACCCGGTGAAGAAAAAGAAATCATACTGGAACTCAAACTCGTAGCAGACGTCGGACTTATCGGCCTTCCATCAGCGGGAAAATCCACACTTATTTCAGTCATAAGCAACGCCCGCCCAAAGATTGCGGCATACCATTTCACAACACTCGTTCCAAATCTCGGAGTTGTGAATATGGGTGGGAATGATTCTTTTGTTGTAGCGGATATTCCGGGACTGATTGAAGGAGCAAGCAAAGGAAAAGGTCTCGGACATCAATTCTTAAAACATATCACAAGAACAAAACTCCTCGTCCACATCATCGACGGTTTTATCCCGGACACAGAAAAAAATTACAAAACTATCGAAAAAGAGCTAAAAAATTTCTCCCCGGAACTCGCAAAAAGAGAAAAAATCATTGTAATCAACAAAATTGACCTCTTATCTGACGACCAAATCAAAGATCTCACAAAAAAACTCAAAAAAGTAGCCAAAGCGACAAAAATTTTCCCAATCTCAGCGGTTACAAAAACAGACCTCAAACCATTACTCTACGAAATATCGAAAAAACTAATAGCGATAAAAGAAAAAGAGGCCGCAAAACCCAAAACCAAACCAAAAAAAGAAATTCCGATCCTTCGCCCACACTTGGAAACAGTAAAATTTGAAATCGAAAAAATCACCAAGAAAGAAGATCACAAAATTTTCCGCATAACAGGCAAAAGAATCGAACAACTAGCGATAATGACCGATATAAAAAATCCGGAAGGTCTCGAAAGAATGTATCATTATATTGAAAAATTAGGTATAAAAAGTGCAGTGGAACGCAAAGGCGCAAAAATTGGCGACAAAATTAAAATAAAAGAAAAAATTATCCCATACAGAAAATGAAAATAATCGTCGGACTTGGAAATATAGGCGAAAAATACGTAAGAAACAGGCATAATTGCGGATTTATTTTTTTAGATAATTTTGTACAACAACTAGAAAAAGAAGAAGGAATAACAGTAAAATGGAAAGAAGACGCAAAACTAAAAGCAATAACCGCACGTGTTCCATATAAAAACCAAATTCTCTTCCTCGCGAAACCAACCACCTTAATGAACAATTCCGGACAAGCAGTCAGTAAAATCCTGAGTTTCTTCAAAGAACCGTTAGAAAACTTGATAGTAATTTTCGACGATATCGACCTTCCATTAGGCTCAGTAAGAGTAAAAGATAAAGGAAGCGCAGGCACCCATAACGGAATGAAATCAACAATCCAGGAACTTGGAAGCAAAGAATTCACAAGAATAAGAATAGGAATTGAAAGCAGGGGAGAGCTAACCCCGGAACAACAAGATATTTCCAGCTACGTCCTCAGTAACTTCACAGAAAAAGAAATCCCCGCGTTAAAAAAATCCGTAGAAGAAGGAGTAGAAGAATTAAGAAAATTACTTTCCATTTGACTTAAACCTCGTTCTTACGTAGATTACCAAAGCAATTTTATACAAAAATTATGTTCGCAATAATAGAAACAGGTGGAAAACAATATAAAGTCGCTAAAGGTGAAACCTTAGACATAGAAAAGTTAGAGGAAAAAGAAGGCGCAACAGTAAAATTCGATAAAGTGCTTCTAGTAGACGAGAAAGTAGGCACTCCAACAGTTTCCGGTGCAAGCGTTAGCGGTAAAATCGTTGCCCACAAAAGAGGAGAAAAAATTGTAGTTTTCAAAATGAAAGCAAAAAAGAGATACCAAAAAACTCAAGGTCACAGACAAGAGCTAACTACAGTTGAAATAACAGATATTAAAGCTTAGCCAAAACCTCAGACAAGTCCCTGGGAAGATCCGAAACGATCTTCTTTTTTTTACCATCCAAATCCACAAACTCCAATTCTTTAGCATGCAAAAACTGCCTCTTTAAACCAAATTTCTCCTTAAATCTTCTATTAAAGCTCCCCATACCATAAGTATTGTCACCAACGACAGGATACCCAATCCCGGCCATATGAACACGAATTTGATGTGTCCGGCCTGTTTCAATCTGAACTTCCACCAGACTCACAAACGAGCCTTTTAAAGTTTCATACTCTTTAACAATTTTATACCTACTTATAGCTTTCCTTCCCTCACGTTCCGAAACAAGACCCATTTTCTTACGACTTCTCACATTACGACTAATAGGGGAGTCAATAACGCCCTCCTTATGCTCGGGCACCCCTTTCACCAAGGTCAAATAAACCTTCTGCACCTTACGCCCCTTAAACTGCTCTACAAAATGTTTATACCCACGTTTGGTTTTTGCCACAATAAGCACCCCGGACGTATCTTTATCAAGCCTGTGAACAATTCCGGGACGACCCACTTCACCAACCCCTTCATCAATTTTATCCAGCAAAGCATTCACCACAGTTCCCTTCATGTGACCACTCTCACCCGGATGCACCACAACACCGGCAGGCTTCTCAATCACCATAAAATCCTCACACTCATATAAAACCTTCAAATCAATATCCTCCTTCTTAAGCTTCACCTCACCACTTTCAACCTCATTCACACTAACATCATCCCCCTCCTTCAAAACATAACTTGCCTTCACTTTCCCCCCATTCACCAAAACACTCCCATCCCGAATCATTTTCTGCAATCGCGATCGCGAAACATCCGGCATTCGCAAAGCCAAATATTTATCAATCCTCATTTTCTCACCGCTAACTTTCATCACTACTCATATTAAAGCCATTCTTGGCAACATCAAAGACCTTTTTATGCATACCAGCAATTTCCTTGCTTTGGATCACAACCCCATACTCATTCCCTTTATCCAAATACAAAATAGAAACCTTATTATTATAAATACTGATTATACTTTTCAATCTATTCCAATCAAACCCACAACTACTATCAAAAAACGGGCGAATATTCTTTTTTTCAAGAGTGATCAAACTCAAAGGCATACTTTCCTCCTTATACTCCAAACAAACATAAAGCTTTACCCCGGCTTCAAACATCTCATCCAAAACCTGCCCTACAGCCTCCTTCCCTTCAAAAAAACTAACGACAGGTTTTTTAAAATCATATTCTCCCGCAATTTCTCGAATTTCAGGCATAATCGACAACAATTCCTTACGATAATAATCAAAAGTCCTACATTTTCTATCCAAATATCCCACCAAACAATTCGGATCATTCGACAAAAAGTACTTAACACTTCCATTTTTATAAGAAGCCACCAAACCCCTTTCTTCCAAAGATTTCAATATTGAATAAATAGTCGTCCGATTGATTCCAAGCCTTTTCGCAATCGTACTCACAGCCTGAGGCCCAATCTTCAAAAGTTCCATATAAACACTGGCCTCGCTCCCACTAAAACCAATTTCTCGCAATTTTTCCTGAAACATAAAAAGATTTATTATAGGAAACTAAAATACAAATAAAATCGCAATCCGGTCAAGAAACCCAAGAGATTTTTTCTCAAACTCTTAAGAAAATGCACAAAGATTTTTTTGAAAAAGACTAAATTTAGACCTTTCCATATCCGCAACAACTTTCGATTTCACGATAACCGAGGTGGGATTTTCCTTATCTTCAAAATCGTTATAAAGAACATAATCATTAGTATCGGAAAAAATTATCCATTTATCCTTAAAATCGATTTTCAGCAAGTCAATCCGGCTTTTATAAAACTCCGCATCGCTTTTACGCATAATACACGCGGCATAGGCACCTGTCGTTGTACAAATAGCCTCATTATTTGAACCCTTCTTAAAACGATTAACTCTAAATTTGAAGGCAGGATCAAGACCCCCAATTGTAGGAATAAAATCGTTAAGATCCCCGAAATCTAAACAAGTATCATACTTAACTTCAGACATAAAAATGTATTTTTCAAGTATCTTTTCCTGAGTATCCAGTATCTGAAAATCTCTCAAATCCTGATCGATAACACTCAAAAAAGTTGAACATTTTTTAAGACGATTGATTAACTTTGAGTTTTTTTTAAGCTTATTTTCCAACTCAGTAACTAAAAAATTAAAATCTCTAGCCTCTATTCCATTTTCTGTTTTCTCTACCATTTTTAGTGATTTGAGACGCTCAAAAGCTCTATAAACTTGATTCTTATCAAAACCTGTACGCAAAATAAGTTCAAATATGCTCTGAGACGGTGATTTCAAAAGATCAAAATACAGACCAATCTCGTACTCATTCAAACCCGCTGATACCAACAATGGCGATAATTCATTTTTCATCTCAGCAATTTACTAATAAGAGTCGAATTAAACCAGAGAGCCCGACTATTGTCAACTACGAAGGCCCATTTTCTCAAATAATTGAGAATTTGTGTTTTATTTAAAAAACTAATAAACTAGCAAACAGCACGTAAATCTTAATTATTATGGATATCTCAACATTATTGGATAGGGGAACAGTGGAAGTGGTTGTAAGAGAGGATTTGGAGAAAAAATTAAAATCCGGAAAAAAACTCAGAATCAAATTTGGCATCGACCCAACAGGTTCAGACTTACATATTGGACACGCGGTAGTACTAAAAAAAATGAGAGAATTTCAGGACGCCGGTCACCAGGTAATCCTGCTAATAGGGGATTACACAGCTAAAATAGGTGATCCAACAGGCAGGACAGAAACTCGAAAAGCTTTGACAGATGAAGAAATTCAAAAAAACATGAAATCCTATACCGACCAGGCAGGACTTATTCTTGATATGGATAAAATAGAAGTTAGATACAACTCAGAATGGCTCGGAAAATTACAAATGGAGAAATTACTTGAATTAACTTCATTAAAAACAGTTGCCCAACTCCTACATAGAAGCGATTTCAAGAAAAGAATGAAAGAAAATACTGATATATCACTTTCAGAATTTTTATATCCAATAATGCAAGGGTACGATTCAGTCGTTCTTAAATCAGACGTTGAACTGGGAGGCACCGAACAAACATTCAATATGCTGGTCGGTCGTGACCTCCAAAAACATTATGGACAACCTCAGCAGGACGTTATAACAGTTCCTATTCTGGAAGGTCTGGATGGAGTGGAAAAAATGAGCAAATCATACAACAACTATATTGGCTTAACCGAAAAAGCCAGCGAAATGTACGGAAAAACCATGAGCATTCCCGATAATATGATTATTAAATATTTTGAATTAGCTACTTACGTACCATTGGACGAAATTAAAAATATCAAAAAAGCTCTCGAACAAGGCGAAAATCCAAAAAACCTAAAAATGCAATTAGCTAGAGAAATTGTAACTCTTTATCATGACAAAAAATCAGCAGAACAAGCCGAAAAAGAATTTACGGAAATTTTCAAAAACAAAGGATTACCGGAAAATATAGAACTCAAAAAATTAAAAGGAAACAAATGGAATATAGTTGAACTAATAACGGAAATCGGTCTTTCTCCATCAACAAGCGAAACCAGACGAATGATCCAGGGTGGGGGAGTTAAAGTTGACGGGAAAAAAATCGAATCACATAAAGATGAGATAGACGTAAGTAAAGAAAAATTAGTTCAAGTAGGCAAACGAAAATTCATAAAAGTCATTGGGAAATAATGCTAAACAAATCGCTCGACAAAGTACTAAGAACCACAAAAATACATTTGGGGAGATTAGAGCTCCTCGGAGTAAAAACAGTAAAAGATTTTTTGCTTTATTTTCCCCGCACCTACAATGACACAAGAGAATTCACAAAAATCGCGGAAATTAGAACCGATGAAGTATGCACAATCAAAGGCCAACTTACTTCTCTTTTCAATATCCGAACAAAAACAGGTAAAAAAATAACCAGGGGAGTATTGACTGACGAAACCGGCACAATAGGAGTTGTGTGGTTCAATCAACCTCATTTAACCCGAATGCTCCCACGTAAATCAGAAATAATCCTTAGCGGAAAAATAAAATTTGCGTTCGGAAAAATAACACTCCAAAGCCCGTCTTACGAACTTATAAAAAAAGAAGAAGAACAAATTCACAGTGGCCGAATCGTCCCCGTTTATCACGAAACCGAGGGTATTAATTCCAAATGGATCAGAGAAAAATTAAAACCTTTAATAGATTATTGGATCGATCTTTTCGAAGAATATATACCGGAAGACATTTTAAAAGAACACAATTTAATCGATTTCAAAACAGCGATCCGTTGCGTTCATTTCCCGGACGACCCGGAACTTCTCGAAAAATCCAAAAAAAGACTCGCATTCGACGAATTATTTTTACTCCAATTAAAAGTTCTCCAAAAAAGATGGTATTGGCAGAACATCAATAAAAAAGACTCAAAAAATATCGAAATCAAAAAAGAAGTCCTAAAAGACTGCATCGACAATCTTCCATTCACCCTAACAAACGCACAAAACAAAACACTTAAAGAAATCTTAAAAGACCTCGGAAAACCATTCCCAATGAGCCGCTTATTACAGGGAGACGTCGGATCAGGAAAAACAATAGTCGCCGCACTGGCGACTCTTAATGTAGTAAAAAACGGCTACCAAGTCGCGATAATGGCACCAACGGAAATTCTCGCAAAACAGCATTACCAGGGATTCATCAAAACATTAAAAGCATACAGCTTAAACATACAATTCATCGCCGGAAGCACTTCCGCAAAGCAAAAAGACGAAATCATCAGACAAATGAAAACCGGCACAGTCGACATAATGATCGGCACTCACGCCTTAATCCAGGAAAGAATCGGATTTCGCAACCTCGGTCTCGCGATCATCGACGAACAACACAGATTCGGCGTAAAACAAAGAGAAATTCTAAAAAGCTACGACTCACCACACCTGCTCGCAATGACCGCAACCCCAATTCCGCGAACCCTCGCGATCACAGTCTACGGCGACCAGGATCTTTCACTCATCGACGAACTCCCAAAAGGCCGACAAAAAATAATCACACGTCTGGTGCCGGAGAAAAAACGAATCGAAGCCTATAGATGGATCGAAGATCAGGTCAAGAAAGGTCGGCAGGCATTCATAATCTGCCCGCTCATCAATGAATCCGACGTGTTGGAGGTAAAATCCGTCCTAAAAGAATACGCCTATCTTTCAGAACACATCTTCCCGGACCTAAAAGTCGGTTTACTCCACGGGAAACTCAAACAAGAGGAAAAAGACCGAATAATGGAGGAATTCAATGATAATAAATTGAACATTCTGGTTTCAACATCGGTGGTAGAAGTCGGAATCGACATCCCAAACGCCAGTATTGTGCTTATAGAAGGCACTGAGCGCTTTGGACTGGCACAATTGCACCAATTTCGAGGACGAGTCGGTAGGGGAGAGCACCAGTCTTATTGTTTCCTATTTACAGGTTCATTGTCAGAAGAGGGGAGAATACGCATGAAATCTATGGAAAAATACACATGCGGATTTAAATTAGCGGAAATTGATTTAGAAATTCGTGGACCGGGTGAAATTTACGGAATTCGTCAAAGCGGAATTCCGGATTTAAAAATGGCAAGCCTGACAGATTTAGAAACTATAGAAAAAGCCAGAAAAAGCGCACAAAAAATAATCGATAAAGATCCAAAACTGGAAAACTATCCAGTGTTAGCAGAAAAAATAACAGAATACGAAGAAGTCTACGTACAAGATTAATTTGCATTATTCCTCATTTCCAACAACTTCATCCACCAAGGTCAATAAAGCAAGATCCCCAGACTGGAGTTTTATAACTTCAACCACATCAGAAGAACTAATTCCTTTAGTACTCGCAGTAGCTAAAAGATTTCTTAACAATTTCTGCTTTTCACCTACATCAGATTCTTTTTCAAGACCAGACAAATACGATTCAACAAGGAGCCCGAGCCTCGATTGCTCACGTATCTGTTCCTCTAATTTATCAATTCCTTTTTTCACATCAACAACCCTTTTCGAAATATCATCTTCTGGTTTTTCCATCTTAATTAATTTTTTAAAAAATAGACGCACATCATACCATTTCAACAGGCTTTGTCAATATACAGTTTTTTTTATTAAAATAATCAAAACAATTCTACAAAATTTTCACGAAATAAAAAATACAATTACAAAAAACAAAAAAATACAGAGAATTTTTAAAAGATACTAAAAAGAGGAAATTATCGAAAATCTCAAAAAATCATAAAAAATATTTTTGAAATTCCGACCCAAACCCCGTCTTTTTTCCAAAAACGCCTTAAATCGAAAGTTTTGAATTAAGCGCACACACAAGCCAATAACCAAAATTCAAACAGCCAATAACCGAGGGGATTGCAAAAATACGTAAAAAAGAAAAACAAAAGAAGTATCTATTTAGACACTTTCGCCCCGGACCCCAATCTTAGTTTGCACAAGATATATTGTGCAAACTAACATCAATCTTTTAAAGATTTAACCATATAAGTCCCCCTGAGTTCGTATCCCTTCTTTTTATAATATTCCCTCGTCCCTATTCCGGAAATAACCGCCATTTTCCTATACCCACAATTTTTTGCAAAATTCTCCGCTTCTGTCATCAATTTACCGCCCAAACCCAAATGTTGTTTATTTCTCTTGCTTCTGTCTCCAACAGGCGTCTGCCTACCATAAACATGAACCTCCCGAATCAAAGCCGCCCCCGCAAGTTCAGGGATGAACTGACCATTTGTCAACCTAAGCCTCAACAAAGCAACCAATTTATCATTCACAATATCCTCATAAGAGAAAAACACTTCCTCTCCCCCACTAGCTTTGTATTTTCGAACAACTAATTCAACCTTACCTATCTTTTTATCCTTAATTTCACGATACCGAATATCTCTGCACGGATTTCCCTCCTCATCAAGCCTTTTTTCAAGAATTTGCCGAATATTTGAAATCCTAAAACCGCCTTCTATTTCATTGGAAGGAATATCTCTCGCAATCCTGTCAATTCGACACCATTCCGGCACAGATTTCATTTCCTCAGCCAAAACATCCTCCAAAACCGCATCCTCATAAGGTTTGTGCTTACCCTCACGATACATTTTTGAAAGCACGGTTCGTGGCATCACCACACAAGGATAAATTTTCAAATAATCCGGCTGATAATCCTCCCCCGCAAACAACTCCCCCACCATCTTTTTGTCGGAATCCACATCAGCCCCGGGTAAATTTGGCATCATGTGATACCCCACTTTAAATCCGGAATCCTTTAAAAGCTGTGTTGCCATATGAACATCAGCCATTGTATGTCCCCTCTTCGTCAATTTTTGAATCCGATCCGAGGTGGTTTGCACACCCATTTCAACTTTAGTAACGCCAAGACGGCGCATCCTCATAATCTCCCGCTTATCAATCAGGTCAGGACGAGTCTCAACATTTATTCCAATACATCGAACCAAACTCTTCTCATTCTCCTTAACAATTCGATCCCAAGTCCCATTCCTAAGCGGCTTAATAATCACAGTATTCACTTCATCCTCACCATAAATACTTCGAATAATCTTTTTTTCAGTAATATCCTCAATTCTGTCCGCTTTCTTCACTTGTTTATGAAATTCATTCATCGCAAGCAGGCACATTTTCATGAACCAGGCCTGATAACGCTTCGGATAAGCACTCCAACTTCCACCAATCACACGCAACTCCACCTTCGAAACCTCATGCCCCGTCATATGAAGCGCCTTTAAACGCACAAAAACCTGAGTATAAGGGTGAAAACGCTGACGGAAAGCCCTCTGAGCGGCAGGCTGGCTCGGAAGATAGCTCTTTGGCATTCTCGCGTCTGTCGGACAATAAATACACCGCCCGGGACACGGAAACGGCTTTGTCAAAACGGTTACGGGCGCAACTCCACTCATAGTCCTCACACTACGTTTTCGGATCAAAGCCTTAAGTTCATCATTTGACTCAATCTTCCCCTCCCCCAAAAGATCGTTATAAGCTTTAATGAAATAAAGATTATGGAAAATCTCCCCTTTTTTCTCTTTAATAATGGAATTACGAAATTTTTCAAAATCACTACGTTTTTTGAATTTTCGTTTTGCCGCTCTTTTTATAATCAAACGGGCAAGTTCCTGGTTTTCAGATAAATCTATCTTTGAAAAATCCATTTTTTCACTTAGAATAAAGCCACCGCGGATTTTACCACAATCCAATGGATGAAAAAACAGCTAAAACACTACTAAAAAAAGTTGTCGATGATTATGACAACATCGCAGACGAATTCGATATCACAAGAAAACGGGAATGGAAAGAATTCGAAGACTTCCTCCCCTACATCAAAGACGGGCAGAACATTGCCGATATCGGCTGTGGAAACGGAAGATTTTATGCGTTTCTGGAAAAATATAAAAAAATTAACTACACCGGAATCGATAATTCCAAAAAACTACTCGAAAAAGCCAAAAAAGAACACAAAACAAATTTCATCTACGGAGATTTATTAAAAATCCCACTAAAAGACGAAACACAAGATGTAGTGGTCTCAATAGCGGCACTACACCACATACCCACAGAAAAACTTAGAAAAAAAACTATATCGAACTTCCACAGAATCCTAAAAAAAGACGGAACACTCATCGTCACCGTCTGGAATTTACACCAACCCAAATACGAAAAACATATCGGAAACAAGTACGGACCACAAGACGCATTAATCCCCTGGGGAAAATCGGGAATAGAAAGATACTACTACGCATTCGAGACTGAAGAATTAAAAGGTTTACTCGAAGAGAAATTTAAAGTAATAAAGTTTTATAAAGAAAATAATTTTGTATTCATATGCAGGAAAAAATAAAGATAATGAAAATCAAATTCGATTCGGTAACACTAAAAGAGGCAACACAAAAAGCCATCGATTTCGCTAAAGACAAAAAACAACACTATATAACCACCCCAAACCCGGAAATTCTCCTCGAAGCCCAAAAAAACAACAAATTCCACAAAGTTCTAAATAAATCCGACCTCAATGTTCCCGATGGAATAGGAATCCTGTGGGCGGCAAAATATCTAGACATAACAAAGAACACACATTCCAAATTCATAAAGCTAATAAAATGGTTTTTTAGCCTCGCGACAATCCCCTTTTATCCCAAATACATAAGAACCGTACTAAAAGAAAGAGTCACAGGCGTCGACCTGACACAGGAAATCTGCAAAGAATCGGCAAATTCATCCATGAAAATATTTTTACTGGGATCAGCCGAAGGAGTAGCCGAAAAAACCGCCAAAATCCTGAAAAAGAAATATCCAGGGACCCGCATAGTAGGAACATACGCCGGAACACCAAAAATCGAAGACGAAAAAACCATAATCAAAATGATAAACGACAAAAAACCTAGAATCTTATTTGTAGCCTACGGCGCACCAAAACAAGAAATGTGGATCGCCAGAAACCTGAAAAAAATGCCAACAGTACGCCTTGCGGCAGGAATCGGCGGAACATTCAACTTCATCACGGGAAGAAGAAAAAGAGCACCGGAATGGATGCAAAAAATCGGACTGGAATGGGTCTATCGCCTAATCCAGCAACCATCAAGAATAAAGCGAATGATAAACGCTTCAATAGTTTTCCCAATTAAAATTATTTCTTCTTCTTAGATTTTTTCTCTTTCATTTTCCTTTCAAGCACAGTCTCAACATAAGGCTTTGCCTTTTCTATAATATAATCAACAGCTTTGAGAGGCTGAACAATTGTCGTACGGACACGAGTCACAATTTCCTCTATATCATCCATCACCTTGGACACGTCACGTAAAATCAATATCGCGTAAAAAATCAATAAACTCAAAAAGATCACCAATATAATAAAACCGATGGCAAGTGACATATTTAGAATGTCTCCGGATGTTGCAAACATAAGAATAAGTTAATTTAACACTATTATTATAGCATTTTTCGCATGATTTCATCAACCATCTGCGGGTTTGCCTGCCCTTTCATTTCCTTCATCACCATTCCTATCAAGAAACCGATAGCCTTATCTTTTCCATTTTTAAAATCCTCAACAGGTCCGGGATTTTCCGCAAGAACCTTCTTGCAAACCCCTTCTATCGCACCTGTGTCACTCACCTGTTTAAGCCCTTTCTCCTCAACAATCTCCTTCGGACTCTTCCCCGTTTTATACATCTCCTCAAAAACCTCACCTTTCGCAAGATTATTCGAAATTTCACCGGAATTTATAAGTTTAATAAGTTCCGCCATCATTTTTGCTGTAACTTTCTGATCATCCACACTTATCAATTCTTCTTTTAAATGTTTCATCAAAACCGTATTTATAAACGAAACCGCAATCTTCGCATCATCAATCTCGGAAACCACCTCTTCAAAATACCGCGCCAACTTAATATCATCAGATAAAATCCGAGCATCATCCCCGGAAAGCCCCAGTTTTTCAACATATCTTTTTCGCTTAACACCAGGCATTTCCGGAATCTCCAACCGCAATTTTTCCACCATTTTCTTATCAAGATAAAGCGGCGGGATGTCAGGTTCCGGAAAATATCTATAATCATCACTCTCTTCCTTATCACGCATAAAATAAGTTTCCTGCCTCTCGTCATTCCAACCAATAGTCGTCGGACCGGATAACGGTTTTCCTTCGTTCCAAAGCTTTTTCTGCCTCTCAATTTCATATTTAATAGCGGAATTCAACGATCTAAATGAATTCAGATTCTTTATTTCCGCACGATGATACAGCTTTTTCTCACCTTTTGGACGAATGGAAACACTGGCATCAAAACGCATCATCCCCTTCTCCATATCCGCCTCGCTCGAACCCACATACCGCAAAATCTTCTGGATCTCACGTGCATAAGCCTCAGCTTCACCGGGACTATGCATATCCGGCTCGGAAACAATCTCCATCAAAGGCGTTCCCGCCCGATTAAAATCAACTAACGATCCATTGCGAACATGAGTTAATTTACCGGCATCATCCTCTAAATGAAGCCTGGTAACACCGACTTTCACTTTCCTATCCCCCATCTCAAACTCAACCACACCTTTCTGGGATAACGGCTCATCAAATTGCGAAATCTGAAAACCTTTCGGGCTATCCGGATAAAAATAATTTTTTCGGTCAAATTTACAACACTTGGGAATTTCACACCCAAGAGCCAAAGCGGCAATTACACCTTTCCTCACCGCTTCCTCATTGGTAACGGGCAACTGCCCAGGGAATCCCATACAAACGGGGCAGGTATTAATATTCGGTTCCTTATCCCATGAATCATTATCGCATCTGCAAAACATCTTCGACTTCGTCGAAATCTGCGCGTGAATTTCCAGACCAATTACAGCTTCAAATTCCATGAGTTGATTATAGCCCAGCCCCCAAATCATTCAAAGCCGTTTTAAACTGCTTAAGAGCCCTCTTTGCCAAACCCGTATCAATTTCCCCAAGCTCGTGTGCAATACGATTCCTCAATTTATGCGCGCTCCACACCCCATTCAAATCCGAAAATCTGGGTCCGGCCTTTTTCAATTTTTCACCTAAACTGCCCTCAAAACCATGCCTCTCCAAAACATAATTAAGTAACTTATCTGCATCCAAAATCGCATTCTTCGGATGAGAATTAAAAGAATCAATAATTGCAATCCAATGAGACTGAATATATTGCATTTCCTTTATCCCAAAACTTTTACGACGGGCAACTTTCACAAAAACAAAACCGGCCAGCAAAAAAGTCAAAATCAGAAATACCGCAATCGCCATTATCGGATAAGAAGTTTCCATAATTATTCTTTTCTTTTAGAATTTAATTTTTCATTCTGAACATGGTGGTAAGCGATCATATCACTCAACATACCCTTAAGAGTATGGTGATCCCGCACACTCCGTTCATACACATATTTTTCCTGTAACTTCATAACCAATCTTTCAAGCTTTTTAGGCGAAGAAGCATCCTTCAAAACAACAAAAGTCTGCGCTCCAAGCTTATCAACCGTAATATCCCCGTAACCAAAAATTGTTGGAATAAATCCCTTTATCGTATACGACATCCCTTCCATCATATGATACTCAACTCTGGTTGCGGTAATATCGAAAAGACCATTCCTTTCAATATCAACAACTCCAAAATCAGTCAAAAGCCACGCATCGTAATACCAATCAATAAAATAATAAAAAATCCCTAAAAGCCCACCAACCCCCCACAACACAAACAAAGGCAACGCCTGCGGAAAAAAAAGATACAAAACAAAAGGAATAACAATACCAAAAAAGAAAGGCTTAGCCGAGTCCAGCTTGAATATTATAATATGCCTGTGCGCGACATGTATGATCTTTTCCCCCTCGTCCAGATAACTTGAAAAAATTCTTTCTCTAAACTTCATATCCACATTATATTATTAATAACAACGCATTGTAAACACGAAGCAAAGAATATAAGATTAAAAAAACAAATTTCACTTAATGAATACTAAAGTAAGAAAAGCACTTCTCTGGATTCTCGACCTTGCTATTAACATAGCTATTATCTTCGGACTGGTCATGATAATCCAAAAATGGTTCATTGCTCCTTTCGATGTGTCGGGAGCTTCTATGTGCAATACTTTAAACTTTATAGAAGGAAAATGTACAAACGGTTATGGCGAAAAGATAATAATAAACGAGGCAACTTATCTCTTTAATCTGCCTGAAAGAGGAGAAATTGTAGTATTTAAAACAGACGAAGACGAAGACAAATATTTCATAAAAAGAATTATCGGACTCCCGGGCGAAATAGTGGAAATAGAAGACGGGGAAGTTTACGTTACGACTTCGGACGGAAGTAAAACCTTCAAGATGGAAGAAGATTATTTGAACGCGGAAAACAAAGGAAACACAAACCCTTACTTTAGGGACTTTTCAATTTTTGAAGTCCCTGAATATCACTACTTTGTTCTTGGAGACAACAGAATATCATCTACCGACTCAAGAAGTTGTTTTCAGAGCTCCATTTCAAAATCATGCAAATCAAATGAAAAAGAAGCTTACGTTTCAATAGATTTAATACGGGGAAAAGCATGGATCGTCTGGTGGCCATTATCCAGCCTAAGATTTATTGAAGATCCTAAATATCAAACAGTTTCTGTATCCTTGGAAGAAAAATAAAACTCCAGCAAAACAAAAACTGCAACAATCAAAAAACCCGACCACCATGTAAAAACTTTCATCCTTTGGAATGAAAGACAAAATACGGCTATCAAACTTAAGAATATCCCCTGCCTCAAAGCTATACTTATATGTTTATAAAAAATCTCATTTCTAAAAAGCCAAACCCTAAAATAAAAGCCCAAAACAGTAAAAGTACAGCTCAAAGCCATCACCAAAGTTACAAAGAAAAAAATCAAAGCCATGCTGGCGGACTCGTAAGGACTGAGTTTTAAAATAATAAGCACCCACGCAATCCACGCCAACACTCCGGAAAAAGCAATAATCGAAATATATCTATGATGAGTCATTATCTTGTTTGCTTATTTTTTTTAGAATTAAAGGGATTTTCTTAAAATCATTCAAATGAACTTCCCTCTGGCGTGGATCATACAACGCTGCAGCAGGATGGTAAAGAGGCAAATACACCTGTCTATCCTGCCAGACACCCGAAGCGCGCTTCGCTTGACCATGCACCTGTGAAATCTTCAATCCGGGCATAAATCTTTCCATCGAATGTCTCCCCAAAGTCACGATAATTTTTGGCTTGATTATTTTTATCTGCTCTTCCAGATAATTCCAACAAGTTTTTACTTCCTCAGGTAAAGGATCTCTGTTGTTGGGCGGCCGGCATTTAACAACATTGGCAATAAAAACATCTTCACGTTTAAGCCTTATGCACTCCAACATTTCAGTCAAAAATTTTCCGGCCGCCCCCACAAAAGGCCTTCCTTGTAAATCCTCATCTTTTCCCGGTCCCTCCCCTATAAACATGATTTCAGCATTCTCTGATCCATCACCGGGTACGGCATTAGTTCGCCCCTTATAAAGAGGACATTTTTCGCATTTTCCTATCTGTTTATTTAGT
>JAUVQE010000073.1 GCA_030598325.1 Nitrospirota bacterium
TTCAAAAATAAATCTAAATTTATCCTAACAGAAGCTATTGTAGATTCCGGTTCTGATTTTAATATTCTACCGATAGAAATCGCCGGGATTCTCAATATAAAATTAGATGGACGTACAAAAACAACTTTTCATGGAGCTGGTGGTAACTCGTTTACTGTCTATCCTTCGCCAGAAAACATTGAACATATAATAAGGCAGGGTGGTTTCAGACCAATAAAATGGAAAGCAAAAGTCTTCTTCGCTGAATCGCAACCGGGAATTTTGCTAGGACACAAAGGATTTCTCGAAAAATTTAAAGTTATATTGGACGGTAAAGGTAAAGAACTGGAACTTAGATAAAATAAAAGCCCCACAGCGTGCAGGGCTTTTAAGCGGTCTAAAAAGTTTAAATCTATGTCGGTTCGACTCCTTCTCCGGCTGATAGGATTGTGTTTACCACTACAAATGACAATAGGATTATGATTATTCCAATCAATGCGTACATAATAATTTTTTTCGCGTTTCCGATTGCTTCATCATTACCCGCAGAAGTTACATAAGTGACTCCTCCGTAGATAATCATGATTACCGCCAGAAGTCCAAGGAATCCAAGGAAGTAGTTTACGATTGTCAAAACCAATCCTCGAAGTGATCCGCCAGGTACGATATCCGGTTTGTCCGTGCTTGGATCGATTGCTCCTGTTACGGCTAAAGCATCCGGAATTACCGTGAACAGAGTAAGTGCACCTGTCATTAATGCGAAGATGATTAGTGCTTGTTTTAGTGTTCTCATAGGAATATTAGTTATTTTTCTTGCGAATTATATCAAGTATGCCTATACGTGGCAAGTATTTATGTTTACGTTTTACCATATTCGTCCAGAATTTGCACTTCTTCTTCTAAATTGAGGTTGAATTTGTTGCTGATTTCTTTTTTTATCAATTTTGCGAGGGCGAGAATGTCTTTAGCTGATGCGCCTCCGAGGTTTATGAGGAAGTTACCATGTTTGGGTGAAATTTTGGGCGTTGCCTATTTGTTTTCCCTTGAGATTTGCTTCGTCGATGAGTTTTCCGGCGGGTTGTTGAGGTGACGGGTTTTTGAAAAATGAGCCGGAGGAGAAGCCGGGGGGTTGTTTTTCTTGTGTTTGGGTTCGTATTTGGTTCGCGATTTCTTGTTGTTCCGTTGGGGAGAGTTCCGTGGGTTTGAGGCGGAATGTAGCTGACAGGACTATTTCTTTTGAATGTTTTATTCGGCTTTTTCTGTAGGCAAATTTTAGATCTTTGTTTGTTGCGGTAGTTATTTTGCCTGTTTCGGAATCGAGGACTTGTGCCTCTGTGAGAATTTGGGCAGTTTCCAGATCGTTGCGTCCCGCGTTTCCCCGGACCGCTCCGCCTACTGTTCCGGGTAGTCCAATCCATTTTTCAAGACCCTGGAGGTTGTGTTCTGTTGCGAATTTGACGAGTTCTGGAATGGTTATTCCTGCGTCTGCTGTTATTTCTCTTCCCTTTTCTTCGATTTTTTTTGTGTCGATTTTGATTACTAGTCCTCTGAAACCTTCGTCTGAAAAAAGGATATTACTGCCGCCTCCGAGGATGAAGTAGGGGATGTTTTGAGATTTTGCTTTTTCGATTAGCTGTGGAATTTTGTTGGTTGATTTTGCTATATAAAAATAGTCCGCAGGTCCGCCGATGCGGAAGGTGCAGTGGTTTTTTAGCGGTTCATTTTGTTTGATGCCTGGGATGTTTAGCATATTTGATTAATTACGGGGGGAAGGATAGCATTTTTGGGTGATTCGGTGAATAAAAGTGTGTTTAAACACAGTTTTGTTGACTTTGGGGAGATTTTTAAATAGAATTTTGCTGCTATTTTATATAGTATGAGCCACCTTAGCTCAGCTGGTAGAGCAGCTGTCTTGTAAACAGCGGGTCGTCGGTTCGATTCCGACAGGTGGCTCCATTTAAGAAAACTTTAAAAAAGTTTTCTTTGCTTTCAAAATATAGGTATTTGCTCGAATTGCCCTCGCGGTGGCTCGCATTTTTTTACAGCGGGACCCACGAGACCCGCAGAAAAAATGCTACGCCTTGCTCGGAGTAGCTTCTAGCAAAGTTGTTTGGAAGGGCTCCAGCGATCTCTTTGAAAGCACTTAAGCTTCTGCCAGCTTTTTAATATGTGGATCTGAGTCTGCCATTTTAATGTATTTTTTAATGAGATCTTTTTCATCTCCGATTACGGTACTGAA
>JAUVQE010000062.1 GCA_030598325.1 Nitrospirota bacterium
CTACCCCGTAATAAACGGAACCACTTATCTGAAAGATCCGATAATAATTCCGATAGCGGTCCAGCAATCGGATTATAAATATGAATACATAAGCGCAAAACTTCCGGAAAAAGCCATGGGGCAAGGAGAAGAATTCACAGGCTGGGTGAAATTGAAAAATAAAGGAAATGTGACATGGAAAAAAACAGGAGACTTCACGGTAACTCTTGCAACCGATCACGAACGGGATAGAAAAAGCCCTTTTAACGTCTCCGATCCGACAAAAATCGGATATCTTGTTGATGATGAAGTCGCACCGGGAGAAACAGGAACTTTCGAACTTAAACTGAAAGCTCCCGATGAAGCCGGGTATTATAAGGAATATTTCACTCCGGTAGTGGGGGATGAAACATGGATGGCGGACTCCGGAATGTATTTCGCGACAACAGTTTACGGGGATTTGTATGAAGCCGAACATGTAAGCACAACAGCGGCATCAAAATGGGAAAGAGGAAAAAAATATTTGATAATCGTGAAAATACGTAACCTTGGGCAGGAAACATGGAAGAAATCAGACATGACAATAGATCTTTTAAGGGAATTGGACCTAAAAATAGAAGACGCTGAAATCATAAATGATGAAATTGCTCCGGGCGAAATAGGAACAATAACTTTCATTGCGAAAGTGGCGGAAGATGATGGCCTGGGAGATAAAAACGTCCTGGTCAGGCCAAGAGTAAAAGGAAACCTCCTGATGAGAGGAACCATAAAAGTTCCATATGAAGTTGTGACAGATACGATAATCCCAAACTATGCGCCGGATTATACACCGGGAGAAGAAGGGGATGACATTAGAATAAGGCTCTCATTTTCTGAAAATCCCGAGATCATAGCTAATGGATATTTTGATATTTACAATAATTCAACTTTGTTAACATCGCTGGGATCGGGTGAAACGGCGAAAGTCACAAAAACATATACCGGATTTAAAGTAACAGCCGGTGATGAAACTTATTCCGCGTTGGACAAAATCAGATTCATTCCAAACACGGGAACAATTCTACAAATTCAAAACAAAGATGGCGACAACCAGTATCGCGGAATCCTCGAAATTCAGGAAGTTGATGGGGAACTGGCGGTAATAAATGAACTTCCGCTTGAGCATTATCTGCAGGGGCTTGCGGAAGAACCAAACGATGAAGAATATGAAAAAATCAAAGCGATCATAGTCGCGGCAAGGTCGTACGCGCTTCATTACATGACAGACGCGGAAAAATTTCCGGGAAAACCATACAATCTGGAAGACGACCCGGCGACCAGCCAAAAATACAATGGCTACAGTTTTGAAAAGCGCGCTCCAAACGTAGTAAAAGCCGTCAATGAAACGGCGGGGGAAGTCGTGTACTACGACGGACATCTCGTAAAAACCCCATACTTTAGCCGGAGCGACGGCACATATACAAAAAGCGCACTGGATGTCTGGAATTGGGACGCGGGCTTTTTGGTTCCGGTAAGCGATTCATATTGTGATTCCAACGCGTTCTGGGGACACGGAGTCGGATTAAGCGGCTGTGGGGCCCGCGGAATGGCGCAGGCGGGCTACGATTACAAAGAAATTCTTAAACATTATTATACGGGGGTGGAAATAAAAGATTTGTACTAAAGGCCCGAAGGGTCATGCTGCGGGCCCCCGTCAGGGGAGCAGCCGGCAAGCTTACAAAACAAAAACAAAAATGGAGTTCATACCAATTCCACAAGAAGCAGTTGAAAAAACCGTAAAAACGACAAAAGTTCGTATAATTCGTCAGATTCTCGGAAAACTTAAGCATAAAAAAGATTCCCGCGACGCAAAGATTCTCAAAAAAACATGCATAAAAATGTCGCAATACGTGATGGATAATGGGCAATTCTCCGCCGGCGAGGTTGATTCCCTCATCGACGACATGCATCGCTCCATCCTGTCCCTCCAAAAACGCAAACAAAAGCTCCAAAGCTACAAAAAAAGGAGAAGATAGAATATTAATAGATTAAAATTAAACAAATATGGAAAAAAATGATGACTGGGAAGAATTAGATGCGGAAGCTCAAGCTATTCAAGACAGATATAAAGAATGGGTTATTGGGAAAATTCTGGATCATTACAAGATTGAAAGAGCATACCTTATTTTCACAACAGATTCTCCGTTATTAAAAGAGGATAGAACCCAAATATATTTTACCGTGGCTTATACAAACACCGGCACAGAATTTTTTGTAGTTGGAGATTTGAATGAACATGGAGAGATTACGGCATTCAGGGTAGGCATACTAGAAGAATAATTTATCTTGTGGCGTTGCTTTAAAAACCACCCCAGTCAATTTTGGATACTCCCTTGGATACTCCCTTGGCTACTTCCTTGGCTACTTCTTGAGCAGCGCCCTTGTTTTTTGCGACAGCTTGACGATTCGTTTTATCTTTTGGAGCAACATCAGCCGGCTTTACAACTTCAATTGCTTTTCCACTAGCGTTATATATATCAGTATCCGGATTAAATTCACCATTTGCTTTTACCCGCGCATATTTTAAATCGGTACCATCATTTATAATAATTACACCATTTTCTTGTTTTACATATTTTTGACCACGTGTAGGACTATGTCCCACAATATATTTTGCACGAGTTGGATCCAGGCCGGCCATTCTTAAAATTACATCAGCCTGATTACCTTTACATTTTTCGGTACGGCTCCATGTTAACGCTTCAACAGCTTCAGGTGTTCGATTATTAATATCATTAAGATTTTTTAAAATTGCCCTCCTTGGGGTTTTCCCACGCTGTACAGTTGAAAACAAAAAATTTCCCGGCTCTGAATGCGATGCTATAAAATTATTTCCAATAGCCATAATTGGTAAACTTTGTTCAAATTGAGCCCATTTCTTTAAGAAGCCTTCACCATAATTTCGTTGAACCCACCTTTTAGTCATTTGACCCTCACCCGCCATACTGTATTTTCCAAATGGTATATCTCCACCCCCCCTACGAGCTGTTATATTGTCATGATTCCCTTTCAAATAATGGAACATTTTAGGATTTGCTGTTTTGAGTTCCATTATCATCTTCATAACTCCAAACGATTCGACCATTTCAGCGTCCATACTTTTAGATCGTCCATGTGGGTCATCCATAACTTCATTAGTTGCCTGTTTCCATCTTGTCTTAGCCCTGCCTTCCGCATGCATCCCATCACCAAGCACCACAATCTGCAGTTGACCAGCTTGCATTTTTTCCAGATTGGTTTTTCCGTCAGACCCTTTTTTTGAAAGAATTTTAACAAGCTCAGATCTTCTGGCATGAAGATCAGGAATTATAATTGTCTCAATGTTTTTATTTAAACGAACTATACCTGGTTGCCCTCTTAAAACCTCAACAGCGGCATTTAAACTTTTTTCATAATCACTTTGTTCACGCAGAGTTGTTTCTTTGGATAGAGCTTCAAACTCTCTCAATACTTCAGTTGGGCTTTTCTTTAACGCGGGGAGCCTGCTGATTCCCAGCTGTAGTATTTTAGGAATTATTTGTTTGGTACGTCTTTCAAAGAATATTTGAAATCCCTTTGCAAGTTGGTTATGTATTTTGCTGGTTGTCTTAGTATCATTGCTTCTTTGAGCCTTTCGATATTTTTCAAGCAGAGACTTTAATGATTTGCCTCCCTTGGATCGGAAACGCAGTATTTCAACAAGATTTTTCCCATCTTTATAAATAAATTGTATGCCTGCGGCATTTAACGCGTCCAATTCAGCTGTGATTTTTTTCGCGGCTTCAAGCCTTTTTTCAAGCATTGAGTGGTCTTTCCCACTATAATTTTCTATTATTGTCGCTTCCTTTTCATATCCGCACTCACGCATCC
>JAUVQE010000047.1 GCA_030598325.1 Nitrospirota bacterium
GATGATTCGGAGATAATTACATTTCAGATGAGGACAATTTCAAAGACCAGACTTGGCAAGAGGATTGGAAAGGTTTCCGGGGATGAATTAAAGAGGGTTCTTGCCGGGCTTTATTGCGTTTTGAAGTATTAGCGGAGCGGAGGTGTGAACCGGGGCGATTTACCTCGCTCTTTTTCTATCAAGTTCTGTGAGGTGTTTTTTTCGTAAACGGACTTGAGTTGGGGTGATTTCGGCGTATTCGTCTTCTTTGATGTATTCGATTGCGCTTTCGAGGCTGACGGGAAGGATTGGGGTGAGGGTTAGTGCTTCATCGGCTCCTGAGGAACGAACGTTTGAAAGCTTTTTGTTTTTGATTGGGTTTACGGCTAAGTCGTTTCCTTGATTGTGTTCACCGATTATCATTCCTTCGTAAACTTCGGTGGCAGGGCCAACGAAAAGTGGGCCTCTTTCTTGTAATTTCCAGAGTGAATATGCCATCGTGGAACCTGTTTCTGCGGAGATCAGTGATCCGACTGTGCGTTTTTCTATTTCTCCGACAAATGGGGCAAAACGATCAAATGAATGATAGAGAGTGCCTTCACCTCGGGTTAAAAGCATGAAAATTGAGCGGAATCCCAAAAGTCCACGAGTAGGAATTTCAAATTCCAGCATAGTATTCCCGTTTTCAGACTTCATGTCCTTCATAATTCCTTTTCTTTTACTTAATGCTTCTATTACTGAACCGGACATGTCATCCGGAACATTAATTATCGCAATTTCAATGGGTTCGTGTTTTTCCCCCTCGATTTCTTGCATAATTACCTGAGGCTGGGAAATCTGCAATTCAAACCCTTCACGTCTCATCGTCTCAATCAATACCGCAATGTGCATTTCGCCGCGACCGAAAACTTTCATAGAGTCACTACCCTCTACAGGTTCAATTTTTAGTCCTACATTTGTCTCCAATTCCTTCTCAAGACGCTCTTTTATGTTTCTGCCCGTGACATAAGTCCCTTCACGTCCGGCAAAAGGGGAATCATTCACCATAAACTCGATTGCTAAAGATGGAGGATCAACTTTAATTGCCGGTAGAGCCTCTGCATTGGCGTCGCTTGTAATGGTTTCTCCCACATAAATTTCCGGTAAGCCCGCTACTGCAATCATATCTCCTGCTTTAGCTTCTTGCGCTTCACACCTTTCCATTCCTTCAAAAGTGAAAACTTTTGTTACTTTGCCTGTGCGTTTTTCACCGTCAGATTTTATTATTGTGACTGATTGGTTAGCTTTCAAAACACCTTCATAAACTCTACCGATTGCTATTCTTCCCAAAAAATTATCATACTGAAGCGTTGCCGGTTGCATTCGGAAAGGTGTATCCACATTGCTCTCCGCCTCTTTCACATTTTCAAAAATAAAATCAATCAGAGGTGTAATGTCTTTTTTTTCATCGGTAAGCTGTCGGATGGCAATCCCCTGCTTTGCGATCGCGTACATATACGGGAAATCCAATTGTTCGTCAGTAGCTCCCAAAGATGCGAACAGATCAAAAGTTAAATCCACAACTTCGTCCGGTCTTGCCATCGGTTTATCGATTTTGTTAATTACAACCAAAACTTTGTGGCCAAGCTCCAAAGATTTTTTCAGAACAAACTTGGTTTGAGGCATTGGGCCCTCATAGGCATCCACCACCAATATCACCGCATCTACAGTCCGCAAAATTCGTTCTACTTCAGAACCAAAATCCGCGTGCCCCGGAGTATCGACGATATTTATCTTTTTGCCATCGTGGGTAATAGCGGCATTTTTCGCGTAAATCGTGATTCCGCGCTCCTTTTCCTGGTCGTTGCTGTCCATTGCCCTCTCGTCCAGCCCCTTGTGGACATCAAAATTATCATTGGCTTTCAAAAGCGCATTCACCAAGGTGGTTTTTCCATGATCTACGTGGGCTACAATTGCAACGTTGTATATTTTCATCCAGACGATTCTAGATATGTTGTGAGGATTTAGCAATTAGAAACGTCTGACTTATTCCCCCAATCCATTATCAAAGCTTGCATACCACGTCCCGCTGTCTCCATATTCGCCGACGCTTAGGCTGAATGTTCCGCTGGCGTATTCTTCTGCGAGGTAGATATTTCCGCTGAAACTTCCCCATATGCTTTTTGCGTCCGTGTATTCGTCTGCTTCCATGTATCCGTCTATGTTTCCTGATACTGATCCGCCTTCTCCTCCATCATAATATCCTGTTGCGGTTGAAGACCAACAAGTTCCTCCGGGACATCCCCCAAAGTATGCTGTGACCGGTCCCCCATCCGATGCGAATTCCACGCTTATGCTTCCTGAGTCGTAACCGTTCCAATTTCCGTTTGCCTGTATGAATTCCGCGTATTCGTCATCGTCATCGTCGTCATCGTCACCCAATATGTCGATGAAAACTTCGTATCCCGCTACTTCATCTTCCAAGGCTCTGATATTTTTGTTTACTTCCGATAGTTGCGCATTGATTTTGTCTCTTGCTTCGGGGGTAACCCTGGTGAAAGTGCCTCCTTCCATTGATTTTAATATTTCGAGTTGGTGTTCGAGTTGTTCTTTTAATTGTTTGTTTATTTCGAGTTCTTCTTGTTTTTCGGTCATTTCTTCTTTTGTGGGGAGGGTAATTTGAGTTTGTCCGAGGGAGATAATGAAATTCAGTAGATCCTGGTCAATTTGTACATTTTTTACCGTTGTATTGTTGACTGTTGTCGTCTGTCCTTGTTGAATTACCACGTCTTCCGCTGAGACAGGCAGGTTTCCGTCTGCTGTCGCGTAAACCACATATGATCCTTCCGGAAGATTTATTCCGTTTGCGTCATCAGTATCTATTTCGCTAATAATGAGCTGGCCTGTTTCTTCATCAAACGCGATAATGACTTCTTTGTCGTCGTCTTTATCATAATCATCACCGTAATAATTATCCCCCACGTGATCTCCAGGTTCATCTCTAAGGAAATCCGCGAGATCCGGTTCTTCCCAATCGTCTTCTTCCGCCACTTCGTTTTGTAGCTTGAGCTGGTTTTCTCTTCTTTCTTCAATATAACCTCCAAATTCTTCGTGACCGATCGTTCTTATCATGAAATCAGCGATGTGTTTTGGGACGTATTCTCCATATTCACCCTCTTCGATTTCGTCGTCTATTATGGCTGTTACGTTGTCCATGTAAGCGTACATATCCTGTGCGTCTCCTTCCCGAAGAGTTTCGTACATTTCGTTTTTGTATGATTTGAAATTCGCGCCGTATCCTTCTGGGAGCTGGTCGATTTTGCTATTGTAAAATGTCTCCACTTTATCAAGTTCGCAGTAGAGAATGTCTTCGATTTTGTCGACTCCAAGTTCTTCCAGTATCGGGTCTATATGTGTTTCTGCGTCGCCGGGAAATGTATTTTCGATGTCTTTGTATGCTGTGTAGATTCCCATTCTCATTGCTTCATCCTGATCTCTGTATTGGTTGTCTGTAAGGAAATTCCCTATTGATCCCATTATGCCATATGACTGAAGGCCGGTGTCCACTCCGTAATTGTCGGGTTCGCTGGCATAGGCTGTTCCCAGAAAGTGTGCAGGAAGTGCCTGCGCGAAAAGCCTTTCGTTTTCTTCTTCGAGGTATTCGATGGTTCGCAAAATAGTTTCTGTTTCGCTATCCACTTTGTGGAATTGTTCAAAAATTTCTTCCGAGTCATCGCTTTCCGTTACTAATATGGTTAGCTCCGCTTTTGATTCCAAAAGTGACATGTATTGTTCTGCCAGAGTTTCCATTGCAGAATCCAAATCTTCAAATGATTCATCCGAATCTTCGAACCACGTGCACGCGGAAAATGTTGTCGTAAAAATCATTAACGACAGAATTGCAATTGTTTTTTTCATAGGAAATTGGGGTGAAGTATTATCTGTTTCTCATTATACAAAATAATAAGAAAAAAATCACCCATTCGTTTCAAATTTTTCTTCTTCCTCAATTGGAATCGGGAACTGCTGGATTATAGGTTCATTTACTTGCCTTCTTTCTCTTGTCAATCCCCTTCGACGTGCCTCTTTTGCCCTGTTTAAGCAACGGAAATGGAATTTCGCGTTTGGGATGCGGTGGAGAGTTTTTGTCGCGTCGGAGGCTGTGAGAAAGATTTTTATGTCTCCATATCTTAATATACTTGGAAGAACCCCCTCCTGTATTTTTTCTATATTCTGGATTTGGGACATATCTATGGAATCGAGATTATCTATGAAAAATAAAGTTTTATTGTGATCAATGACCCGCGAATTAGTGATAACCCCCACATTTACAAAATAATTCAGCATTTTCAGGAAAAATCTGTGCATGTATATAGTCGCGAATAAAAATACGGTGAAAAATAATAATTTCATTTCTTTATTTCCCCTCAAAATATCTTTAATTGCACCTATCTGGCGAACCAAAATACCTATCACCAGTATAAAGATTCCCAAAAACATGAGTTCTTTCAGGATATCTATCCAATGGCGTCTGAAAAAGCATATAAATTCTTCGTTTCTTTGCTGTCCCTTGAACATGCGATCCTTGTTGTTTGGTTTTTCTATAGGGTCCATATAAACCAGATAGTGAATACTAAATGAACTGCCGTAAATAAGCCGTGCGTAACTATAACGTGTTTTTTCTCTATAACTCTAAAGAGCTTTGTGTAGCTTAATTCCGGGAAGTGATATTTTTTGTTGTACAGCAACAACCTGTTCAGTGTGAGAAGAAAAAATATTACTGAACTTATGACTGCTAGAACCATTAAAGTTGTAAAAAGAGACATGTTCTTTAAGTTTTTAGAGAATTTGTCTTTTCGTATTCCTTCTGAATGACTCGCTTGCTGCGAGTGCTGTTCTGATATTACCCTGGGTGTATTGTAGAAGCTTTTTACTTATCGGTCAACTTTTTCTTGTTTTAATTCTTCCGTTTGTTGGTCAATTTTTTTCAGATACCCCTGGTATTCGCTTGTTGAGCCATATTTCATCAAAGCGCTTACCCCTATTACAAGCGCTATTATCCCAATAACAATTGCGATTATGACTCCCCTGCTGTGTGAAAAAAGATTTTCCATTTTTATTTCTTTTTACGATATAAGAATATTCCTCCCAGTGGGAATAAAAGGTAAATTAATGTCGGAGTTCCCGTACCGGCCGTTACTCCGGATTCCGCGTTTTGTAGTGAGACGGTTGCCGCCGAGTCCTGAGCTGTGGTGCCCGCCGAAGTGGTGGTCGGTGTGGTTACCGTTGCATAATCTTCGAAGTCTTCTACTTGCGCATATAGCGCTGAAACTTCCCCGCTTTTTATATCCTGCACTTCTTCGTCTACTATATCCTTTGCGTAGATTTTGTATGTATATGTTCCGGGGCTGACTACTTCACCTCCTGTATTTGTTCTGTCCGTTCCATTCCACCATGCGTAGTATTCACCTTCTTCAACTTCTTCATCATCAACGAGAGTCAGTATTGTCACTCCGGTATGATCGATAATTTTTATTTCTATAATCGCGTCCGCTGAAATTTCGTATGAAATTTTTGTTTCGTTTATTAACGGGTTGAAAGTTTCGGGGGAAACATCGTGATCGGTAATTTCGATTTCGTCAGCGTCTGTATCTTCTTCCTCCTCTTCTTCCTCCTCTTCTTCCTCTTCTTCTGGTGGTGGAGGCGGAGATACCGTTTCCTCAGTTGTAAATGACCAGCTTAAAGTACTGTCCATTGGTTCTGTGCCGTTTTTTATAGTTCCTGATGGGATGCTAATCGTATACTGTGTATCTCCTTCAAGTTCAGAATAATTGATTGTTAATGTTTTAGACGCATATGAAACCGGACTTGAAAGCTTATTATCAGAGCTTCCGGATGCAAGTATTGTTATGTCTGTCGATAAATCATAAGACAACCCGTTTTCGTCAAATACCACCGCGACTGTTCCAGCCTCTGTAGATATATCTATTGCATTAACGACGGGAGATACTGAAACCACCGTTGGAGGAAATGTTAATTCCGGAAATTCCGGAGGTTCTTCACCTATAAATCCTTTGAATAATCCGCCCGATCCCCCAAAAAACACCAATACAACCGTAACAACAATCGCTATTCCGATAATCGCCAGAAAGAAATATTTCAATTTTGAATTTAATTGTTTCCTGATTGTTTCCTGCTCAGGAGGGTCAATATCTTCCACTGCCATTTTGTTTTTGTTTTTATTATACTATTGGTGTATTATACCATATTTTTGGGGCTTTGGCAATGTATCGTGGCTATAACTTAGGGGTTGATTATCATGGGCGCAAGTTCAATTTCAAATATTGTTTCGCAAACCGCTCTGATTCGATATGGGTAGTATGCGACTCCATCTATAGTATGTCCACCGATACTGTTGTCGTTGACAAGTTCCGGAAGCCTATCTGTGCATAGAACCGAGGTAGTAGTGTTTGTCTGTAGCAGTTCTGTCCAAGGATCGTTCCAGTCTAAACTGAATTCTACTTCTGTGCACGTTTTATTTATTGTCTGACAAGCCTGATCCCCTGTGTAGAATATATTTTTAGACATCATTCCATAGTTTAGTTGAATATCCCTTGCTCCGGTTACGCAAACATGACTTGCGTCTGCTCCTCCACATTCTCCTGCTGGAATGATCACTGTTTCTATGATCATTGGTTCTACGATCATTGGTTCTACGGGTATTGTTTCTACGATCATTGGTTCTATTGGTATTGGTTCCGTCATCATAATTAATCCGCATTCGGCTCTGAATGCACAATTAGTGGTGTCTACCATGCCGGCATGTTGAAAATCCTGACCCTGGTCGCTACATGATTCGCCCGTTGATATCCAATCCGGAGCTCCTTCATTAATATTATGACAGCTTGCTTCTATCCCAATACAGTTTCCGCATGCGTCATCGCCTGTTTGCAAAAATGCGGCTGGATTACTTCCATCGGTCATGCAGACGTAAGTTGAGTCTTCTCCACCACAATCTTCCGGAGCTTCCGGTTCTTCTAATAATTTCATCCAGACCATGTAGTACCCTTCGTTAAAGTTTATATCATCGAAAACTCCATTATTTTTCGTGACCGGGGTAAAATCATATTCTCCCGTTTGTGAGTATATTTTTTCAACTCTGCCTATTAGGTCAGACTCATTTAAGTATTCAATTAAGTAACCACCGTTTGAGATTCCCGGTATAAGTATCCAGCCACTTGTGACGTCGTTAACAAAGCCATAAAGACTTTCGGTA
>JAUVQE010000005.1 GCA_030598325.1 Nitrospirota bacterium
GAAGGGAATACTGTTTTTCATGATGAGATTTCAAAAAAGAAGTAGCCCCAACAGCATTGCTGAAAGCTGTTTTTAGTGGTATAATATTTAGGAATAAAATAAAAAATAAAACCATGATTTTAAAGCTATTTCGTTCTTTGTTTGCTATTGGGCTTTTTGCCCTTCTTTCACTGACGGCTTTTGCGGAAGGTGATGTTGTTTGTAGCGGTATGGTGATGGGGACTACTGTGTTGTCAAATCCGAATGTGGGGCAGATATATTTTGATTCGCATGGAGCTCCGGCTGGTGGGATACCTGAGGGGTTTGAGAGTAGATATGAACAGGTTGTGGATGTCTCTATTATTGGAGGAACTTTGGGTCTTGCTCCGGCCAGGCGGGCGGACGCGGCTTGTGTGAGTGAATCGATAGGGGTTTTTGATTGGGATGGTGTCACTTTGCCTTATGAATATAGGGTGGAAGGCTATGCGTGGAGTGATAATCTTGGATTTATTGATTTTCTTGGAACAGAGGATTTTGGAGTAAAAATCGGGGAGGCTGATGGGCTTGAAAATAGAGATCTTATGGGATATGCGTGGAACGGTTCTGGTGCCAGCGCTGTCTTCGGATATATCCAGTTTAAGGGAGTCGGAGATAACGGAGGAGTTCCTTTTGACTATGGAGTTACTATGGACGCGGCTGGGAATTTGAGTGGATTTGCGTGGACCGAGGTCGGAATCTGGATAGATTTTACGGGGGTTCAGATTTCATTGCCGGGAGAGGAACCTGAACTTCCTCTGGAGGGTTTTTGCGGGGGTGAATCGTATATGTGTGTTGATGTTTCTTTGAGTGCGGGGGTTGATGATTATTGGTATGATCTCGATGTGTATTTAATGGAAGACGATGGTGTTACTCCGCTTGATCTTGCGATATATGATCTTGAGGCGGAGTTTGTTTGGGAGGATACGGTTAAATTAAATCAATTGGCTTTTTTCAGCGGGGATTTTAGTAATGATGAGCTTCCGATAAATAGCGGAGGGGGAATACTGCAGAAGCCTTTGCGTGTGGTGGACAGCAAAGCTTTTCTGCATTTATTTGTGGAGGTTGAGGGAGAGCCCGGTCATTTTAAGTTAAAAGAAAAAATTCGATCAGTCGCGCCGACTTCGGATTCTAATACTTCTCTTACAACCAGTACTTTGCCGCCATTGCCGTTTAATAATGAGTTTTTTGTTGATGAGTTGTCTGTTGAAGGGGGTGCCTGGACCGGTAGTATTGAGCCGAACGACCTTGTGTTGGAGAGAATTGATTATGAAATAACGGAAGGTGTGGACGTGATTACCGGTGGTATTGTTTATCCGGGAGGCAGAGGGACTGGTTATAAGCTTGAATTTGATCCGATTGTGGAGGTCGATACTTTATACGTCGCCGATCATCAGGATGAAATAATCGGGTACAGAAATATTCCTGTAACTTTTACAATAGGGGCAAGTGGTGGGCAACAGTTTGAGTATTCCGGGGCGGAGGTTTATGTGGTTCTTGATTATGATGAATTTGGTACTGTTGATGAATGTTCAGAGGGCACTGTTGTGAATTTTGATTACCGTTTTGTGGTGGAGGGTGTTGTGAATGCGGTTGAAGTTTTGTTTGGAGGGGGCGTCTGGAGTTTTAAACCTGCAAAATTGGTTTCTTCCGTGCACGCTATTAGTTATTCGCTTTCCGAGCTGGGAGGTGAGATTTTACTGAGCGCGGTGGCCGAGCTTCCGTTGTTTGATCCTGAGGATCCGGAAGCAGGTTTGCCTTGTGATGTAATGCAGGGGTCGACTTTGTATACGGTGGTGAAATATAATATTGAGACCACAAGCGGAACCCAGACTGTTTATTATTACAGCAACAAACTTCCTCGATTATTGACCGCGGCTTATAATCCCGCGGCTGTGATTCACGGAAATGTTTATGCTCCAAAGGCTTTCAGCCCGACTGCGAGTCATACAACTCAGGAGATCGGGAATCTTGCGATTGATGTTATCCGAAATACCATTAATGAAAATTTGAATAAATATTTAGGTGAGATTGAGTTAAGTGGTGGGGATCCTTGTACTATTACAAAAGTGAGTAATGGTGGTGTTGCCAGCGATTGTGACGGTAGTTTTGAGCAATTTGAAGTAGGCGATGAGTATGTTTTGTATTTCAACGGGACAGATGTTCATTTGGATATGGGTAATCCGGAGGGTAATAGTGATTTATATGGAGAGTGGGTTTTAATTGTTAAGGACGCGAGTATTTACATAGATAGTGATATTTATCACGAGAATATGGAGGATGGAAAATTGGTTATTGTTGGTTTGAGGTCATATGAGGGGGAATGTGAAGACAGTAATATTTATATTCACGCCGACGTGAAGAATATTGACGCGAATATAATTACGGATTGTTCGCTTTTCTCATATCATCCTGAAGTGGCGCCGATTGATCCGGTTACTGGATTTCCGGATTGGGATTACGAGGGGCTGATTCAGAATTTGAACAAACAAAAATTTTTCAGGGGAAGTATAGCTTCGAGGAATACTATCGGGGGAGCGGATCTGGATGCGGAAGGTTTGGAATATTTACTGCTTGGGACCGGAGAGGTTCTGGAATTGCCGGTTAGTCCGGAGGAAAGACTTCTGGCGCAGTTACAGGACTTGAATTATCTGGCGTTCTTTAGGTTGAGTGTGGAGTTGGCGGCGAATGGTTTGCCGATTGACCAGAGATGCGACAAAGCTTTGACTATTGAGGATATGGTTCAGATTCAGGAATATTTTGCGGGTCTTGGTGATCCTGTTTATGGAGAAAGAGATGGAGGGACGGCAATTTGTGATGGTATTGATCTGAAAGCTTATGATCCCGATGATTGGAGTGGAGATCTTGTTGTCGCGGGTGATGATGTGCTGAATCTGGCGAGAGGGCTTCCCGAAGGATCTTTCAATCCGGTTTATATTCACGCCGTGAGTTCCGGTTCATTTATTTTTGAGAAGGCCGGAGAAGTTACCAGTTGGAATTAGGGTCGGTACCAATCGGGGCTGATTTCGGGATAAGCGCGAAGTTGTTCGGTCATTATTTTTTGAATTTCGTCCAGTCTTTCTTTTGTATTGGATTCGAAGCGGAGGGTTAGGTTTGGGCTTGTGTTTGAGGCCCTTACTGCTCCCCAAGAGTTTTTGTCGAAATTTATTCGGACTCCGTCGATTGTTATGCAGTCGTAGTGTTTGGTGAAATAATCGACGAGGTTTTTTACTATTTCGAATTTTTTATCGTCCGGGCAGGGGACTTTGAGTTCCGGAGTCGTGAATGTGTGTGGCAGGTCGTCAAACATTTGGGAGAGTGGTTGTGTTTCGTTTGCGAGAATTTCGATAATTTTTCCCGCCGCGAGCAGAGCGTCATCAAATCCATAATAATTTTCGGCAAAGAAAAGATGTCCGGATACTTCTCCCGCCAGCGGCGCGCCGATTTCTTTCATTTTTTTCTCAATAAAGCTGTGCCCGGTTTTCCACATAACCGGTTCCGCGCCCAGTTCTTTCATTTTGTTTATTATTGTTTGCGAAACTTTTATATCGAATACTATTTTTGGGTTCTTAACGCGGGTCAGTAGGTCTTTGGTGAGGAGGAGGAGCATGAAATCCGATGAATAGAGGTGTCCTTTTTCGTCGACTATTCCGACTCTGTCGCCGTCGCCGTCGAAGCCGATTCCCAGGTCCGCGTTTTCTTCTTTTACTTTTGCGATCAGGTCCAGCATGTTTTTCAGCTCTTCGGGATTTGCTTCGTGGTTCGGGAAAGTTCCGTCCAGTTCGCAGTAGAGAGGCACGACTTCACATCCTATTTTTGTCAGGAATTCCGGCGCGAAAGCTCCGGCTGTTCCGTTTCCCGTGTCGACAACCACTTTTAGTTTTCTTTTGATTGAGATTCTTTTGGTGAGGTCGTTGAGGTATTGAGGCCAGATGTCTTGTTGGTTGTGTTTGCCGGGGTTTTCTGCGGTTGTGAATTGTTCGTTTTCGATGATGTGGAGAATTTCCTGAAGTTCGTCGCCGCAGATGGGATGCGCTTCTTTGGTGACGGTTTTGATTCCATTATATTCTTTTGGGTTGTGGCTCGCGGTGATATTTGTGGCGGAGTCAAAATTCATGGCGCACGATGCCCAGTAGATCATGGGGGAGATTGCGAGGCCGACATCTGTTGTGTCGATTCCTGTTTCGTTTAAGCCTTTTACGAATGCTGCTTTAAGTTTTTCTCCGGTCAGGCGGTTGTCACAGCCGACAGCCATGTTCGCGGTGTTGTATTTTTGGCGTAGATAAGTTCCGGTTCCTTTCCCGATCAGATAAACCGTTTCTTCGGTAAGGTCCGCCGGTTTGTCGTCTGTCGGGTCGGCGATTCCGCGGATGTCGTATGCTCTGAAAATGAGTGGATTGACTTTGGTCATTTTATTATTTTTAGGCGAGTGGGGATTTCCCATTTCTTCAGTAATTTTGTGGCGGCGGGTGGAATCATTTTTTCCCAGCCTTTGTTTTTTAATATTGCTTCTCGGATTTTTGTGGAGCTTAGGTTTAGGATTCTTTTTAGTTGAACGATTTTAGGACCTTTGGGCTTTTGATATTTTCCTTCGTAGCAGGCTTTTACGATTTTGGAGCCGGTGTAGAGTTTGTCGTATGGGGGAACGTATATGTTGATGTGGTTTACCCAAAGCGCGTAATTATTTACGTTTCGGACCGGAATTATGCAGTATTTTTCTGCCGGAATTTTAGCTTCTTTTAGCGATTCTTCGATAAGTTGGAATCTTTCGGAAGCTGTCAGTGGGTTTGAGCTGATGTAGTTTTTTTCCGCGCTTCCGATTACGATGATTATCCTTTTATTTTCTTTAAGAATTTTTTTTATCATTTCCAGGTGGCCGTTGTGGAATGGTTGGAAGCGACCGATGAATAATGCGGATTGCATAGGGTTTATTTATACTGTTTACAAACAGTATAAATAAATATATGAATTTCGCAATTTATGAAGTTGCTTTTATTATTGGGGTGGGGTTGAGTTTGTGTTTGTTTATTTCCCTTAAGCGGAAGACTTTGTGAACGGCGTGGGGATTTAGGCCTTTGTCTATGAGGTCGTCTTTTGTTAATCCGTTCTCGGTGTGTTTTAGGATTGTGTCGATTTCTTTGTAAGTCATCCCGAGTTCCTCTTCATCTGTTTGGCCGGAATACAGTTCCGCGGAAGGAATTTTTTTGAGGAATTCGTCAGGTAGGCCGACATGTTCAGCTAATTTATATATATCTTCTTTGAGTAAATCTCCGATTATTTCCAGATCTGAAGCGAAGTCGCCGTGTTTTGTTCCGTAACCGAGCGTGAGTTCCGTTTTGTTTGATGTTCCGATAACCAGGGAGTTTCTTGTGTTCGCAAAATTGTATAAAACAATCATTCTGACTCTGGCTTTGGTGTTGATTTGTCCCAGATCGCTTGGTTTCCAGGGTAAAGAAAGGAAATCCGTCAGGAATTTGTTAATTGGGACACTGAAAAATTCGACTTTTAAAAATTGGCAAAGTGTTTTTGATTGTAGAAAATTTTCGTCCAAAGAAACACCTTTTTCCGGCATTAAGATCGCGGTGACATTGTCGGGACCCAAGGCGTCCGCTGTTAGCTTTAGGCAGAGGGCGGAGTCAATTCCGCCGCTGACTCCGATGACGGCTTTGTCAAAACTGTTTTCTTTGAAATATTTGTGAATTCCGGCGACTATTTTTGTATAAGTATTATGCATATGTTTTCGATTCGCTACCATGATAGGATTTCAATTATAAAACTTTTCAGGAATATTGGAAGGGCAATTTACTGAAATCTTTTCAATTGTTTTTTGATTTCCATTTCCTGGGAGCGTTTTTTTAGGATTTCGCGTTTGTCGTAGAGCTTTCTGCCCCGGCAGATGCCGATGCGGATTTTTATCAGGCCTTTTTTGCCGTAGAGCTCGATTGGGATCGCGGTTGTTCCTTTTTGGGAAATCGCCTGGTCAATTTTTGCGATTTCTTTTTTGTGGAGAATGAGTTTTCGTTTTCTTGTAGGTTCAAACTGGGCTCTGGCTGAATGTTTGTAACGGGAAATGTGGACTTCATTTAAATAAGCTTCGTTTTTTTCCACATCTACGAATCCTCCTTTCAGATTTGCCTGATTTGCTTTTATCGACTTTACTTCGTCACCATTCAAAACTATGCCTGCTTCATAGTCTTCTAAAACTTCATAGTCGTGGAGGGCCTTTTTGTTTTTTGCGTAGGAAGGCATTTTAGAGCATTTTCAGAGTATATTGGTCGACCGGGGCAAAGTCGTCTGTGAGAATCGGGACGTCCGCCGGAATTTCGTTTTCCCATAAATGTTTTAGGTAGTCATTTAGTTCTTCGTTTTCATTTTCAAGAATTTTTTGTGATTTTGTGGCGACGAGCATGACATTTTGTCTGATGTTGCCGGTTTCGGGAAATTGGACAGGGAAAAGGTGGACAACCGGAAAAACTTCTTTGTATGTGTGGTACTCAGCCCGTAAAAATTTTCCACCTTCTCCTTCTATTTCAGATATGATGTTCATAATTACAACTCCGTCGTCGTTTAACGCTCTTTCGAGATTTTCGACATTTTCCAGGGTTGTCAGGTGGTAGGGGACCGCGAGTGATGAGGAAAACGCGTCGATCATGATTGCGTCGTAGAGGTTTTCTGTGCGGTTTAGGAATGTTCTGCCGTCTTCGTGGTAGATGGTGAGGCGGGGGTCGTCTTTCAGTTCGAAGTGTTCTTTGGCGAGTTGGGTGAGTTCCGCGTCAATTTCAACAACGTCCAGAGTGGCTTTGGGGTGGGAGGCGAGGAAATCTTTTGGGTATGAATAGGCGCCGCCTCCGATCATTAGAGCTGTTTTGAGGTTGGGCGCGAAGTGGTCGATTAGGCGGTAGTATTTTGTGTATTCAAAAACCAGTTCCGGGCTGTCCAGATACATTGCGGAGTGGAAATTGTTATTGATTTTCATGATTTTTACTTCTTTTGAATTGAGAATGCCGTCGTAGATTTTGATGTAGCTGTAGGTTGTATTTAGTTCGATTGCTTCAGTAGTTTCTCCGGTCTGGAGCGCGAATCCGACTATTCCGATTACGGTTATTGCCGTTATTATCGCTTTTAATTTAATATTTGAAGTCGCGAGAAGAGAGGTCAAAACCAGAGTCGTGGCCAGAATTAGAAGAAGGTTGGTATTTCCGAAAAAAGTTATTAACACAAATCCCGCTAAAAATGTTCCCACGATGCTTCCGATCGTGGAGATCGCGTATAGATTTCCGACTGTGCGGCCCGTTGAAGAAAGGTTTTTTAATTTTAGTTTTATCGCATAAGGCGCGATCATTCCGAGTACGACGCTCGCGGGGGTGAAAAGAATTATTGTGGAGAGAATAGAGGCTGTGCGCAGGTCAAAAACATAAGCTCCTACGAAGGTCAGGATTGGATTTTTAATTATCGCTGTGAGTGTAATCAGGATTGCGGCTGAAAAAATTATGAACGCCAGGATGCGGTGAGCGGCTTTGCGATCCGCGATTTTACCACCGAGGTAGTAGCCGAGGCTCAGGCTTCCCAGAATTATTCCGATTAAACTTGTCCATACGATAATAGATGTGCCGACATGCGGGGCGAGGATTCTGGAGCCGGCAAGTTCCAGGATCATTACTGTCGCGCCGCCGATAAAGACGATGATTTCGAGAATGTATTTTTTCATTGGGGCTATTATACACGTTTGAGTGTTACAGGGGTTTTTTTGAGAAAAGCCCTTGACAATAAAGCGAAATAGTGTGATACTTCGGTCTTAAAAATATTATAGTTATTGACTAATAAATTATTATGGCTCCTGACGATTTTGAAACAGAGGATACTGAACCGCAGATACGTCCCATAAGAGACACACAAACGGGCTTGGAATCGCCGGATCTTGGTGTGGCATCGGGAGAAATTGATGTATCCGGTGTGCTTGAAGAAAAACATGAAGAGCCTGTTGAAGTTTCTGAAGATTCTACAGTTGAAAGCGAAATACCTGTTGAACATGTAACGGATGGCAGTTTATCAGGGAAGGTTGAAGAAGCTGAAGAAGCTGAAGAAGCTGAAGAAGAGGAGAATGAGTTTGATGATGGAGCAGAGGGATGGAAACCGGTATCGAGTACTGCTCCTGCACCTGTAATACTAGAATCCTCAGAGGAATTTTTGGAAGAACTTTCAGAAGAATTCTCGGAGGAAGATCTAGAGAAAGCTTCTCAACAAGGGGAAATTCCTAAAGGGGTCATGGAAGAAGAGCCGAAAATTTCTTTTCCATACTCTCAATTACTGATGGAAAAAAAAGATTATGGAACTCCAGGAAATCCTGTTGTTTATAGTCATTTGGAAATAGGGGAAAAGGGGGAAAAGGTGGAAGAAGAGCTAAGAGAAGCGCTAAGAAAAGTGCCGGAAAAAAAGCCGGAAACTCCTTCAAAAATAATGGATTGGCTAAGAAGGCGTAGCTTGGTTGTAAGTTTAATAACGGTTGGTGTAGTAGCGACCTCTGCTATTGGATATGGGACTTATAAAGACTGCGGTGCAGATGACGGTAAAAGTAAGAAACCAACTGCCGGGGAAAAGCTTGCGCATAAAAAAGGCGCTGATGCAGGTGTACGAACATTTCAGGATATTGAAGAGGCTCTTGATGCAGGTATAGCTGTAAAAATGGATGCCGCATCGAAAGATATTCAGGATGCAAGGCCCATTCCGGATGCAAAAACTGTTCCGGATGCAAGCGTTACAAAGCAACCGATAAAAGTTGCAGTAAAAAGCCCTCCAAAATCTCCTAAAAAAGTACCGAGTTTGAAGGTGAAATCAGCAGCTAAACAGGAAGCTGGATTAATGAATATTGATTCAGGGTCTTTGGATGATCTTCCTGAAGGTAAATTTAAACGAATGTTTAATGGCGAACCGGTTCCGGTTGAAGATATGCCAGGAGGAATCATTTCTCGTTACATGGAAGAGAATTTGTTAGAAGGGGCGTCACGTGCTGAAAAGAGAGCATATAAAAAACACTTAAAAAAATTAGAAAAAGGATGGCTCATGTATATGAAACATATTGAGTCAAAAGTTGAAAGGAAATTATCAAGTGGAAAACATGTGTCTGAAAAAGATATGGCTGAATATGAGTGGTTCAAAAATGTATATTCAAAATCCAATAAAAAAAGATACAGGCAGGCGGGGTGGATGTTCGACAAATATCAAAAATTGAAAGATAAGAAATCCACTAAAGCAAAATGGTATAAAAAAGTTTTCAAAATGGGTAAAGGCTTTATGCAGGGATTGCATAAGCTAAATCCACATATTAAGAGTTTTAATGCTGTGGAACCGGGAACAAAGGTGTCTCTTTCTAAAAAGACGGGAAAGGTCATGCAGGTGTTGGGAACAATTGTGAATTGGGCTAAATCGATGGGCAAGAAAACTCCTAAAGAGGCAGTTATTACAGGAGAAATTCAGGTTGATAGTCCTAATGTTATGTTTGCGGCTAATCAAAGTATTCCCGAGGTTGTTCAAGACACCAGGAGTGTGATTGTTGAAGATATTGAAGCGGACGAAGAGACGGCTGAATCACTGGTACAAGGGATAATAAAGGATGTTAAGGAGAAATCGGATGTTGATAATTACTACGCTGAATATGAGGTGAAAAAGCCGGAAGACGAATCAGATGTTGGTAATTATTATGCAGAATATGAGGTTGAAGAAGAAGATTATTACGCTGAATATGAGGTGAAAAAGCCGATTATTATGCTGAATACGAAGTGATAAAGCCGGGGGATGAGTCGGATGTTGATGATTTCTATGCTGAGTATGAAGTTGGATAAGAGGGGAACGCTGAATTCGCGTTCCTTCCGCTAAAACGGATCGCGAAACTCGCTATTGCGTGGCGGAGAGAGGGGGATTCGAACCCCCGGTGACATTGCTGCCACACACGCTTTCCGGGCGTGCGCCTTCGACCGCTCGGCCATCTCTCCCTGAAAATTTACCCTGTTATTCTAGCAAGAATAGGGTATGTGTGGTATCTTTTGTTGCAAGTGTCATATAATTTTCAAAGCCATGAATTTACAAGAAGAAAGAATAGAAGTAGTCGAGCCTGATGAATTAAGGAAAGACCAGGTTGCTTTTTTAAATGACATTTGCGAAAGATTTGTTTTGGATCGTTTTGGACCGAAAATCGATAAACAGGAGTGTATGGATTCTTCTGAAGCGGAACGAATAGTGGCGTTGGAGCTTCCCGGTTATTTGCAGACTGTTTGTGAGTCTTCGAAATCTCCCACGAAGATGGTTTATCCTGTTCTTGATGCTATGAGACTTATTGCGGATAAGCGTTTGCATGTTGTGTCCATTTTTATGGAAGCTTATCGTGGGGCAGAGATTGGGACGATGAGGGACGTTACGAGTGGCCAAATTGGATCGGAGGCTCCTTTAAATTAATTTTTTTGGCGGTTTAAGAATTATTCATGGATGTTGTTGGATTTTTATATTTTCTGGTCGCGCTCATCGTGACTTTGACTGTGCATGAGGCGTCGCATGCTTTGGTGGCTTATTACCTTGGGGATCCTACCGCGAAGATGAGGGGTAGACTGACGCTGAACCCCATTGCTCATCTTGATCTTATGGGGAGTCTTGTTTTTATTTTGACTCAGAGAATCGGGTGGGGGAAGCCGGTTCCCATTAATCCGGCGAATTTTAAAAATCCGGTGAGGGATAGTGCTTTGACCGCTTTGGCGGGGCCGATGTCGAATTTTATTCTGGCTTTTATTGTTGTTTTGCCGTGGAAATATGTGGGCGATTACATGCCGAGGTTTTTATTGACCGAGTTGCAGTATATTTTTCATATAAGTATTTTTCTGGGGATTTTTAATCTTTTTCCTTTTCCTCCGCTGGATGGATCGAAGATTTTGGGATTGATTATTCCGCGTGGGTGGCATCGTGGATATCAGAGATACTTGTATGGTGGAATGAAATATTTCGTTGCGATAATATTGATTGATGTTTTTATTTTGGCGGACTTTGTTGGATTCTCGATTTTCAGTAGAGTGATGACGTTTTTGCACGATATTGTCAGCGCGGTGCTTTGGCTTGGCACATGATGTAGGGGAAGGCGGGAGAAATTTATACTTTATATTGTATTTCGAATTTTTGCAAATGGCTTATTTGGGTGCTTTACATCGGTTTTTCTTTTAGGTAGAATGGGGTTGCTCTGCTTTGTACGTCAGGGTTCTGAGATAATTTTCTCTCTAAATTGTGTTAAGGGAGTCTAACATTTCTTTCTCGCCGTGGCGGGATGGCTGAGGACACCCACTTGGTTTCCAGGGAGCACAATTGCCAGGACTGCAACGGCACGGTGGAGACAAAAAATTTCTTTTAATATTAGTTTTTGTTCCAGAGCCTTTTTAGCCTGTTTTTTAATTTTCCAAAAACTTTTTTTCCGTGCTTTGGACTGAAGAGGACAAGAGCTCCAAGCAGGAAAGGCCAACCTGGGAGGATTGGTATCAGAAAGCCAATAATCGCGATTATTAGGGCAAAAAAACTTAGTATAATGCGGAAGAATTTTTTTATCAGTGTGGTGGTTTATTAGAGAAATATGAATTTTCCCTCTTGATTTTATCATAATATGCTATACTGCGTTCAGTTTATTATTTAATCTTAATTTTATGGAAGGTTATTGCGTAAAATGTAAGGCTAAAAGGGAAATGGCAGACGCCGAAGAAGTTACTATGAAGAACGGACGATCTGCGATGAAAGGAAAATGTTCCAAGTGTGGAACCGGAATGTACAGAATTCTTGGAATGAAGAAGTAGGACGGATCGAGAAGACCTGCTAACGAACACTATTTAGATGGCAATGGGGGGATAAGCCATTCTTCTTTTTGTAAATGCGGTTTCGGCTTCGTTACGGATCGCTAAATTCGCGTTCCTTCCGTTATGGATCGCTTTTCTCGCTATTGTCTGGAGCCGCGAGGGGGATTTGAACCCCCGACCCCCTGCTTACCATGCAGATGCTCTACCCCTGAGCTATCGCGGCGTGATTGCTGGATTAGAATAGGGGGGATTTTTCGTGGATGCAAGATAAAAATATGTAATTTTAGAACGGTTTTGTTTCGTTGTTGTGGTAGGGGTCCCGCGCGCAATGTTTTTTGCGCGCGGGACAGAGTGACCGGCTATTTGCTGAACATATAGAGGAGGCCTCGCACGACGGTGATGGCCAGAGCGGCTATGGCTACGCCTTTTTCCCTGAATATCACAAACCCTGTGATTGCCATTGCCCAGAACAGGAGTGCGAAGTAGACACTTCCCAGCTCTGTTTCTTTGTCGCTTAGGAAGTCGCGAAGTGTAACCACGGTCAGAACGACCCATATAGTGGCTACCCCCAGCCCGATGAAGGTTAATGCGTAAGGCATGCTGTCAACGAGACGTTTGAGATCTTCCATCATTGTTCTCCTTTTTTCCAAATAGCAAGTCCCTTTATTCGTTAAGGGCCTGCATTGATTAATTTGCGGCTCCAGAACACACAAAAGGAACTGATTATATATTAATTAAAATTATTATTGCAAGTATTTTTTCATTTCCATTGACTTTGACCTTATTTTCGCTAATATTCCTTTGCTCTAAACACAAAAGTTATGGCGAAAGGGAAAAGTCAGTATGCAACTTGGTTTTGCGGAGATTGTAATCGCGGGAATTACTTAAGTTATTATCCTAGGAATCGGGGTGACGAGATTGTTAAGGGTTTGAAAAAGTTTTGTCCTCAGTGCAGGAAGCACATTGTTCATAAAAGGAAAGATACGAAGAAGGGGAATTAAGGCGGATAGGGTGAACTTTTGTAAAATGGTTGGCAATGGTTTTGGGCTTTTGTTATAGTTTGGTGTGTGAAATAAAGGCCCATAGTGTTAACGGTAGCACGTTGGTTTCCAAAACCAAAAGTAGGGGTTCAAATCCTCTTGGGCCTGCCAGTGAGAGTTGATTTCCAACCCGGCAGAGTGCCGGGCAAATCCTCTTGGGCCTGCCAGTGATTTAATTTTTATAATTCATCCGGAGTTGGCAAAAGGAATGTTTTTGAAAATCGCAATTCTCCCAAAATTATTAACTGTGGTCCTATGATTTTGTACCATATCGTTAAAATAGCGCCTCGTAACTCTTTTGATTTGGCTTTCTGCGCAAGTTCCATAAGAGTGACATAGTGCTTTTTACATAGTTGTTCAAATGCTTCTTTGTCCAAGGATTCAAGATCATGAGGAATAATTTGTAAATTTTGAGTTTTTTCCAGTAAACCCAGCGCTTCTTGAACGACGAGTTGCGGCTCTTCATTACATTTCGCAAGAAATTCATATACTTTTACTTCTGATTCCGGATATGAAAAATTAAACGCTTCGGGTGTATGGAATTTTTTCTGGGGAGCAAAACTTTTGTTCCGGAAAGTAAATGCGGCAAGAGTGTCATCCGATACTTCAAAATCCAAATCCCCTTCAGGGCCAGTCAGTGAATTTATCATGCTTAAAATAAAAGCATTGGAAATATGGAGTTTTTGCTCTTCACTCTCTGTTTTATTGATATAATTTTTAATAAGATTTACAAGAGAAATTCTTAGGCTGGGTGAAATAATCTTATTCCAACAGGATCTTAAATGACCTCCAATTGCCAATAAGTCATCATCATTTTGATATCTTTCCATTAATTGTTTAACAGTCTCTTTAATTATCTCTTTAAGACAGATAATGTTAATATCCCACATTTTCTCTTGGACATTGATCTTCGTTGTTTTCTCCATTTCGCCATGTAAAGCGTTGTATATATCTTGTGCGGAAGCATTTGAATTAATAAGCGGATCTAACTTGGTTATTACTTGTTCTGCAAGCACATCATCCGCAATATTTCTTTCCTGAAGAACCTGTCTGCTTTTTTCCGCAAAATAAATCATCAATGTGCGTGGAGTAGGTCTTGTAACGGCCTTGTCAGCATCTTCATCATCTTGAAATCGGTCTGAACCACCATCCAAATCTATTTTTTCCTGGCTTTTGGCAAGTAGACGAAAAACCTCAAGCTCTTCTTCATCCATAATAGGAGTGTGGACATTTTGATAATCAAATTCTTCAAATTCTTCATGTCCTTCATGCTCTTTATGTTCTTCAAATTCTCCATTATCTCCATTATTTTCAGTAGCCATGGCGTTAATCGTTAATTATATTAAGGTTGCAAAATATACTAATCGTGTTTATTTGTCAATTTATGACGCGGTGTATACGAAAAAAGTTTGTGCGGTTTATCCAGCTTACTCAGTTTATGTGGAGCTTTTTATGTGGAGCTTTCGCTTTCGTTGGTGGAAGCGGCTGTTCCGACGTCAGGGTTTTTTGAAAGGCTTTCCTTTACCATTATGGCGTAATTGTAGAGACTGGTTTTTGATTCTGCTCCGGCTTCGGATTTGTAATCGAAATAGTGGGCGGGGTTAAAGTTTTTTTGAACGGAGAAGTTTGCCGAGTTTGCGGCTACAAGCGCTTTTTTGTAAAAAGGGCTTTTTTTGAGCATTAAAAAATATTTTGCCCTCGCAAATCCTTTTGGTTTTAGCTTTAAATATGCTGTAAGCGCTTCGTCGATTTTTATTTTGTTGCTGTACCGGTAGCCGATTACCGCAATTTTTTTGTAAACTTTCTCTAATTCGGCTTTGTTTTTCTCTATTGCTAACATTTTGTCCGTATTGGCTGAACGCACTTTATTGATGAGTTCCTTGTAAACAGAGCTATTTTTCATTGCTGCTTTTACTTCTTCCAATTTGTTGCTGTTGATTTTTTTGGCTTCGTTTTCCGCATAGTCGGTTTTCAAATATGATAAAAGCTCCTGACGTTTATTTTCCGCCCTCACGATATTTCCGATTTTTTTGTCCAGCGGAGCAAAAATACTTTTGTCTTTAATAAAACGGATTATTTCACTGACTGAGGCTGTCTTGATTTTTTTTCCCGCCTGTCTAAATTCGTACGTTTTTTTAATGAGCTTTACAACGTCTTTGTGCATACCAATGGTTTCCGGATTGAGTTTACCCGCGCTCTCGACTTCGACTTTTTTGAGAAGTGCGTTTTGTAAAATCAGCCGTTTTCCTTCACCCCTTACTGCTTTATCGAGATTCCTGTGGGTTGCGCGCCATTCTTCCAAAGTTTCTTTCATTTCGGCACTAAACCTGATGAGTTTTTCTCTTACCCCCCTCAGGTTTGTTTTTCTTATTTCGGTTCCGCTTGCTCTCATGAGGGCGGCAAGTCCATCTGTCGTCAGTGTTTGGATTTTATCGAGGAGCGAGTTGTATTTCGGGTCTTTTCTCAATAAGTCTAATGTTTCTGTGTCGGTGCCTAGCGATTCTGCGATTTTCTCGGGTGATGAGTGGGCCTGTTGGATCCTCAGGAAGAATTGTTGATATACCCTTATCGTAGAAGATTTTTGGTTTCTTAATGCGTCTACACTTGTTCTTTTTCTTGTTTTTTCAAGTGATTTTTTTTTCATGTTTATGTTTTTTTAAATTTTATTGAATAATTTTTCCATCTTTTTTTCGTCGATGGTTACGCTTTGTTTTTCTTTTTCGTGGAGAACTCCTTTTTTGAGTTCTGTGACGGCTTGTTTTGTCTCATCGTATTCTTGTTTCATGATCGCATCTTGCTGTTTTTGTTCTTCGGGAGTTAAAGTTTCTGTGTTGTTGAAGGCGTTTTTTGTTTTTGTTTTGTCTTCTTGGAAAATAGCAATCAATTCCTGTTCGGCTTGTGGACTTTTGTGAATAATGCTTGCGCGCGTCAATAAATCCATTTTTCCTTTATCGTTTAGGAGTGAGAATGTGTGCGATCCGCTGATGAGCGTTTTCAGTTTTTTGTTTTGAATACGGTCAAAAAAGAATTGCTGATCTCTGGAAAATTTGATTGATTGAGTTTTCATAAATAATATAATATTTATCTTAGTATTATAGCCTAAATGTGCGTTTTTTTCAATAGTGTTTTGTGGAAATTGGTTGTATTATGGACGATGTAGTGAAATCGTATTTATCGTATCCTACACATCCTATGAAATTTTCGAATTTTATTAAAATAGTTCTCAGTGCTTCTAAGATAGCGACCGGTGTTTTTTTGATTTTTACTTTTGTTCTTCTACAAACTGCTTTCGCTATTTCTTCGAGCACAAATTTTAAAATATACGGGCAGGTGAATTCGATTGTGGGATCACCGACTTCTGTCCAATATATGCTTGATGTTGGCGCACAGCCTATTGCCGGTGAAAGTTCCAGTGTTAGTTATGATGTTCAGCAGGGGTCGATATTTGGTAGGGAGGAAGGAATCGCGGCTCCTGTTCCCACTGGTTCGCCATTGCCATTGCCTACAACGCCGGGTACCGGTTCACCACTGCCTGCTGTGGGTGGCGCCGAGCCGGCTCCCGAGATAGAGATTCTGAATCTGGAATTTACGGAAGTCACTCCCGATAGGGTAAAAGTCGTTTTTGATACGGATGATTTGGCGGTTGCGCATTTTCAATACGGGGAGGAGGATACTTTGTTGGAATCTCTTCTTGAATCCGCCCTTAAATTGAGGCACGAATTTATACTGGAGGGCTTGACTCCGGGTACTACTTATAAATTTATTATTAAATTGAGGGACGTTTATCTGAATCTTACCGAGGCGGGCGAATTTATTTTTACGACGCCCAGTCTGAATTATAAATATTTTATTGATGTTCAGGACGATCAGTGGTTTGCGCCGTATGTGAATGCTTTGGTGACCGCGGGTTGTTTGAGTACTGAAGGTGGCTACTATTATCCCGCTGATGATTTGACCAGGGCGCACGCGGTGAAACTGCTTGTGTGTGCCGGAGGTTTGGAGGCGGGTGTTCCCGGGCATCCGACATTTACGGATGTTTCTTTGGGGCATTGGGCTTATCCATATGTTGAAATAGCGTATACGCATGGTGTTATAGATGGTTATTCCGGTGATCAAACCGGATATTTTGGGCCTGATGATCCTATTACCCGTGAGCAGTTCGCGAAGATGGTTACGGAAACGTTCAATCTACCTATAATGACTGTTTGTAATATGTTTGGCGATTCGAATGCTATTGGTGATTGGGCTTGTGAATTTGTGGGGACGGCTTACGCGTGGAGTATTGTGGATGGTTATCCGGATGGAACTTATGGTCCGGGTAGACATATAAATAGAGCCGAGGGTGCAAAAATGATCGCGAATGGTGCTAATCCGGTTCTTCGTGCGGGTATAGATATTACTGAAACTGAAGGTGGAGCGATTGGAGAGGGAATTGATATTGATGTGGAAGCTGAAGCGGTCGAGGGTGTAATTGGGGAAGGAATTGTTGGTGAGGAAATCGTGGAAGGTGAAGAAGAGGGAGTAATAGGAGAGGGAATTGTTGGTGATGAAATAGTGGAAGGTGAAGAAGATGGGGTAATTGGAGAAGGACTCGATGTTGGTGACGTGCCTGTGGATATTACACCTACGCCTGCACCTACACCGCCTGTGTCTGATGAGGAAATAATTGAGATTGAAATTGAAATCGGTCCTGGTGGCGATCTGGATTATGGTTTGACCGATGGTTCTATTGGAGACTCCGATGACTTGTCTGATGTTATGGAGTATCTGCTTGACGCTCTTCAGAAGGCTCTTGAGGGGCAGTAGCACAACAAACATTTTATCCCACAGGGCTGATAATAGCTGTGTAGTCGCATAGTCTGTCCGGTCGCCAGGTGGGAGCAATGGTCGCTGAGTTCTTAGCGGGAGATTTTTTGTGATTGCTTCAATGATTGCAATTTCTTTTCGGAGAGTTTGAAAATTTTCTTTGCTCGCTTTGCTGGTTCTGATTTTTCCCCGGGGATTTTTGTCGGTTTCCGCGCTTGTCTCGGCGATTTTTGACTTTTGGCGATTAAACCTCAGACGATTAAATTTCCGAGTAGCTGTGTTGCAAAGCTTTTTGCCGGTATTCTCTGTATTTGTGATCAGCGAGATGTATTGGCTCGGAGATGCCATTGTGGGCAAATTCGTGATGTTGTTTGCAGAGGGGTTTCAGGTTTTCATGATTGTGGTACTGCGAAAAACGATCTGTGTGGTGAATGATTTCCGTGGGTCGATGACAGCCCGGGTGGCTGCAATGGTCGCTGAGTTTTCTTTTTAGGTGAACGTGAATGTAGCGGGTGATTTTTTCCTCGGGGATTTTGGCCGGTTTCTCGGCTTGTCTCTGCGCTTTTAGTTTTTCGTCCGCGGTCTGCGGTCGCTTCTGCGCTTGCCTGCCCCGCCGTAGCGGTGGTCTCCGCGGTCCTCCCTGCGACCCTGATTTTTTCTGCATTTTTTCGAGGATTTTTCGCAAACATTCCTTATTACTCAAATTCTTCCCCAACTTTTTCTTTAATTTCAAAAACATAAACATCATCTGGCCGTCCAGCTCCACCTGCCAGCTGGTCGTTATTTTTCCCCTTACTTCCTTGCTATATTCCTGCAGGGCCGGTTTACTCATGTGCTCGACCTTTTCCGCCAACGCCCTCTCATTTTCCTTAGTCGCCAAACCCGCGACAATCCCAACTTTGTTTATCCCTTGCGTTTCAATCGCTTTTTGCAGATGCGGCATGTCCTGTAATTTTTCCTTAATTTTCAAAACTTTCGTAACGACTCCCGAGCCTAATCCCGCGATCTTTGCGGCATAATCGTAAATATTCGCATAGCCCTCCTGTTCGTAGATTTTCAGGTTATTGATTTTCGGCAGCAAAGCCAGTAATTTATAAGTTATTTGATTTCTTTCCCGCCCGAGTCGGATAAATTCTTTGTGTAGATTTTTCATAGGTTTGGGGGTTAATATTGTTTTCGCTTTGCTCAGCTTTGCACTCATCTGCGCGTTCACTTTGCTACCGCGTATTGTCGATTTCATTGTATCAATCGTGCGAGTGGGTGCAAGGTGTTTTTGGCTTGTTTATGCGGTTATACAATGATTTTTAGGGGTGAAGAATGGTGATGGGAAATTATCGCGAATGTGGGTGAGTGTGTGCTCACCTTGTCGGTTGTTTTAATAATTTTGATTTTGAATTAGTGATGATGAAGAATAATTTGTTAGAAGGGAAGTATTGAATAATTTTATTTTCCCGATTTTTCCGTCAAGGGGAAAAAATCCCCGGGGATTTTCGTCGGTTCTGTGGATGCGCTTTTTCCCCGGGGATTTTTGTCGGTTTTGTGGATGTGCTTTTTCCCCGGGGATTTTCGTCGGTTCTGTGGATGCGCTTTTTCCCCGGGGATTTTCGTCGGTTCCTGCGCTTGTCTCTGCGATTTCGGTTTAAACCGAAAATTTCCAAAAAAACTTTAAGAAAATTTAATAAAAATTTAATGTTTGTTTGCTACGGTCGGTACAGCTAGTCGGGAATGGGGGCAGCCTGGAGCGGGTCAGGACTTGTCAATCCTAGCCGCAGGGGTTCGACTCCCCTTGCCTCCACCACCGACTAGCATATATAATAGACATGACAAGTCCTTACCGCACTAGCTGCAGAAGAAAGTCCATCTTAAGTAGGTGGGCTTTTTTTAATATCGACGAAGTGCAAAAGACCCCGCTTTCTCAACGGGGTCTTTTTGGTAGGTTGCGTGAATTACCTGAGAATACTTATATTATATCGAAAATGTGTGTTTATTTCAAGAATACGCTTGCCTCCACCATCTAGACACAATAGAACCCCAAAATCTGTCAATCTTTTATTGTTTACGGAATAGAATTGAGTTTAGTCCTATGGTATAATGAAAGAAGTTTTTTAAGAATAAAAAAAATGTTCAAGGTCGTAAAAAACTCATTCATTTTATTTCTATCAGTTGCTGTCTTGCTGACCGCGAGTCTCACCCCCGCCCCTACCGCTAGCGCGGCTGTTCCCCAATATCTTGGGTATGAAGGGTATTTGACGACCGTCGCTGATGACGCTGTTACCGATACTCTGAACATGACTTTCCGGATTTATGACGCTTTGGCGGCCGGTAGTTTGTTGTGGACCGAGGCACATCCTGCTGTTTCTATTACAGACGGTTATTTTTCGGTTCAATTAGGAAGTGTTACGGCATTGAATTTGGATTTTGAAATTCCGTATTGGATTTCTTTTCAGGTGAGTGCTGATCCGGAAATGACGCCTCGCCAGCCTATAAATTCGGTGGGTTATTCATATTTTTCTGATAATACTTATGCTGTGACCGACGCGGATTTGGATACTACTATTGATGCCACTACCGATGATCAGATAGATATCGCGATTGCGGGGGCTGATGATTTTCAGTTTGTAGCGAATATTTTGAAAATACTTGTCGGAAGTTCCATCGAGGTGGATACGATTAGTGAAACGACCGTGGGGGCAGGTGTTACCATTGACAGTATTACATTGATAGACGGTGGAGCGACTGTTTTTACCGGAGGAACAAATACTTTTAATATTACGAACGGCACGTCTTCTTTGGATGTAGCGTCCGGTTCGGCTTTAGATGTGAATGCGAATTTGACTGTTGAATCAGCTTCGTTTGTGAATCAGGATCTTACGACTGACGCGAGCGTGACTTTTACGGGTTTGAGTAATACGAACGCGAATATCACCGCTGTTGGGGATATCGCTTTGGACAGTATCTCAAGCGCCGCTTCGCATATTTCGATCGCGGCAACGAATGCTACGGATATGTTGCAGATAGGAGATGGAACTTATAGTTGGGGGCATTCACCGATGGTGGGAATAGAGGGAATTTTGGAGGTGGATGGGATTGCGTATTTTGATGCGGGATTTAGTTCGGCTGGTGATTTGGATATGGCTGGGAATGATATTTTGAATGTGGATCAGATTACAGGAAATTCAACATATATTACAATTGGTGATGTTGGTGCGGCTACCACGCATACTTTGAATACGAATGATGATTTACTTGTGGGAGGGAGGTTGGAGGTGGATGGAACCACTTTTTTTGATGGAAGTCTTGTAATGGGAGGTGCTCAGTATATTTATTCTAGTACGACGAAGGGAGTGATATTGCTAGCAGATACTTACCAAGGACCTGATGCAATGACCTTTTTTACAGGTTCAGATAGTAACAATTTACTTGTTGCTGAATTTGGTGATGTCGGTTACGATTTTGCCCACGCTCAGCAAACAAACCCAACTTTATTCATACAATCAACGAATCAAACCGCAGATGAATGGATTTCATTTTCGCACAATCAGACGGATGGTGTGATTGATGTGGGAACGGGGGCGGTGAATTTTCTTGATAATGTTCAGGTGGGGGATGGAACATTCGCTTGGGGACACACTCCGCAGGTGGGGATAGAGGGAATTTTGGAGGTGGATGGTGCGGCTTATTTTGATGCTTCTGCGACTTTTGCCGCTGGTGTAACCTATAGAGATAATGCACAGCTTAAATTTGGTGACGGTGATGATGCTATTATGAATTGGGAAACGGCGGATGCGGATGCTCACTATTTGAATTTGATTCTTGCACAGGCTTCAAGGAATTTTATTATTTCCGAGGATGTCAATATCGATTGGGGTCATGCGGCTTCGACTGATCCGACTTTATTTATTCATAGTTCAGATGGGACTGATACGACAGATTGGATTTCGCTTACCCACAACCAAACCGATGGTGTGATCGACGTTGGGACGGGTGCTGTGAATTTCCTTGATAATGTTCAGGTGGGGGATGGAACATTCGCTTGGGGACATGCTCCGCAGGTGGGGATAGAGGGAGCGCTGGAGGTGGACGGTCTTGCTTATTTTGACGGAAGTGCTGTTATTTCTCATGGAACTAAAATGTGGCTTGGTGGTACAACTTCAAATGATGCGTATTTTAAACCTATGTCTTTGGCGCAGAATCAGCTTTTACTGGCATTAGGTGCGAATGTTGGAAGGCAGTTAGTTCTGACAAATGGGGTCAGTACAGATAGAGATCACGATTTAGCTGTACAAACCGATCCAACCCTCGTTGTATATTCTGCTCTCGATCCAGACACAGACAATGGTGAGTATCTTGGTTTGAGTTATCTCGGGCTTACGGCAGGAACGCTCGAAACAGACAGACCGAAATTCGACATGACTTTCACTTCTGTTTCGCCTTTCGCAACAGCGGGTGGCACGAACAGAGATGGTGCGGATATTATATTTGATGCTTCCTCGCCGACAAATTCGGGTACTATTTACGGAATTACAAGTGTTGGTGCGAATACAAACAGCCATAACATTGATACTGCTAAGGATAGTTTGTTTGTTGACGGACAATTGGAGGTGGATGGGACTGCTTATTTTGATGGTATAACTTATTTTGATTCGGTAGTACAGCTGAACGATGACAAAGTTTTACAATTAGGTTCATCATCAGATGCTAAATTTACTTGGGAAACAGCCGATGCGGATGCGCATTACTTAAATTTGGCACTTACTGGTGTTTCGAGGAATTTTATTATTTCGGAGGATGTTGATATTGATTGGGGTCATGTGGCTTCTACCGACCCAACCTTATTCGTCCAATCCTCGGATTCTACGACAGTTGCTGATTGGATTAGCCTTTCACACGACCAAACAGACGGTCGAATTAGTGTGGGGACGGGGCAACTTATACTTGATGCGCCTGGTGGAGTCGCTTTGCAGGATGGTGGTGTTACGGCGTTGTCTATTACTAATGATGGAACAATGACGACTTTGCTGCCACCATCAGGTGATTATTTGAGGATTGGTGATGCGGTGGCGGGACATGATAAGTTAGTAACGCCAACCGATGACGACTTGTTTATAACCGGGAAGTTGGAGGTGGATGGGATAGCTTATTTTGATAGTAGTGTTTATTTGGCTGAAAGTGTGGTTATAGGCGGGGGAAAACAAATATCTAGTAATGCCTCACTTTATGGTTCTTTATTACTTGATAGTACATTACAAACAAATAGGACGATGGCTTTTTTAACTGGTAGCACGGCTAATAGTATATTAATAAATGAATATGACGATAGGGATTTCAATTTCGCTCATACACAGCAAACTAACCCAACCATATTTATCCATTCTGCGAATCAGTCGACAGACGAATGGCTTTCGTTCACCCACAATGGAACAAACGGAGTAATTGACGTTGGCACGGGAGCGATAGTTTTTAATGATCAAGTTGCATTTACTTCAAGCAGTACGGTTTATTATGATGATGTACAAGCTCGTTTTGGTAATGGTTCTGATGTCAGATTGGGTTGGGAAACAGCCGATGCGGATGCTCATTATTTGAATTTGGCACTTACCGGTGTTTCGAGAAATTTTGTTATTTCGGAGGATGTTGATATCGACTGGGGCCATGCGGCTTCGACTGACCCAACAATGTTCATCCAATCTGCGGACGCAACATCTTTGTCCGAATGGCTTTCATTCTCATATAGTTCATTCAATGATCGTGCTGAGATCGAGGCGGGGGCGGGGAACATTCATTTTAACTCTTCGATTGAGACGGGGGCTTATGAGTTTTCCGAAGACGCGGGGTTTGTGTCGGCGATGGATATGAGCGTTTCGGCGACGCCGGCGGCGGGGACTCAGCAATCTTATACTTTTAAAATTGACGGACAATCGTTCCTGAAGATGTACGCTGAGGCGGACAGTTCGGGTGGAATTCAGAATGAGGAAATCAGATTTTATGAAACTTTGGCGGGGGAATGGTTTACGGATGAAACAAGTTCTTTGGTGAGCGTGAAGCAGACGCCGAGTACCTCAACTGTGAATACTATTATGATCCTACATGCGGATGGTACGAACTGGGCGGCGAATTCACATGTTTTGGAGATTATTACAGACGATGACGATGCGTTGCCATTTGCTATTAATAATGGTTCATCAGATATAGTCACTTTTAGTAGATCTGGAAGTCTTAATTTAGCTGGCAATATTTATTTAACATCTGGCGGGAGCATAAATACATCTGCAAATGGTGATTTAACATTAATTCCAAACGGCACCGGAATCACGGTAGTCGGGGATGCGGGTGCGCAGAATAAAATGGGAACTCCGCTTAACGATGATTTGTTTGTGAGTGGAAGGTTGGAGGTGGATGGGAAAGTATATATGGATAATACGACTAATTTTTACAATACGGTAACAGTAGCGGATGACGTGAGTTTGGGATTTGGTATTTCTCAAGATGCTATATTTCAATATGATCTAATGCACGGGCCGGATACTTTGTTTCTTGGCTTGAGTGCAGATAGTAGGGGTTTTATTATTTCTGAAAAAGCAGACCTGAATATAGATTTCGGCCATGCTCTCCAAGACAATCCAACAGTATTCATCCACAGCGCGGACGCAACATCGGTTGATCAATGGCTCTCCCTCGCCCACGACCAAACAAACGCGGTCATCGAATCCGGCGCGGGAAACATTCACTTCAATTCTTCAATCGAAACGGGGGCTTACGAATACACCGAAGACGGTGGATTCCTATCGGCGATGGATATGAGCGTGTCGGCAACACCGGTGGCGGGAACACAAGAATCTTATGCATTCAAAATAGACGGACAATCGTTCATAAAAATATACAGTGAGGCGGATAGCGCGGGCAGTATTCAGAATGAGTCGATCAAATTTTACAAGCCTATCGCGTATTTGCCTTCGGCTGATCAGTCGGTAGCGGATGACGCGGCGGTGACTTGTACCGATACGATCACCAGAGTTGTTGGTGCGGATGTGGATGCCGTGCTTGATACGGAGCCGGCTATAAATGATGGTACGGAGGATGGGCAATACTGTATTCTTCAGGGGACGGCTGATGGGAATTTGGTTACGGTTCATGATGCTGTGAATACGCAGTTGAACGGAGGTGGAGCGTTTAGTCTTGGTATAGGGGACACCTTGGTTGTGATATGGGATGCCGGAGAGAGTTTGTGGATAGAGGTGAGTCGTTCTGATAACTAATACGTGGCAGGTGAGGTCTATGATTAAATCCAAGACTTTTTCAGGCTTGATTCAAAAACGGCGAAAATTAGGAGCCAAAAACTAGCAAATAGGCTTGACACCTTATGGCATCTTAGTTATACTAAATATAGTTTTAATATAACCCATGCATCATGACTACTCAAATAGTTTTCAAAGCGGATAAGACTTTAAAGGACCAGGCAATGGAGAAAGCCCAATCTGAAGGAGTAACTTTGAAGGCTGTATTGTATAATGCTTTAAAATTATACATCGAAGGTAAATTAAATTTTGGTTTGCAGATTAGCGAGCCTGAAATTGAAATTCTTGATGTTACACCGAATATTCAAAAGAAAATGGATAAAATAGGTAGTCTTTTAGAAAAAATATAGATGAGAATTATTTTATGTCATTCAATATTAAAGAAAGAAATTAATCCTTTAATAAAATATTTTTCAAAAGGAGATATTAAAAAGTATGTCGAAAAAGCTGAAAAAGGATTGGCAACAGAACTCAAAGGCTCGTTTATTGCTGGCACCAAACTTGTTAAAGTTTACATGACTGGGAAAAGTGGAGCAGGAAGAATGATTGTCTTAATTTATGTCAAAAAAGACTTTTATATGCCGGTTTTAATAAGATTGAAAAAGGATAAAATTGTGGGAATGAATTTAAGTAAAGGAAATAAAGATTTTCAGAATTTGTTAAAGAAAAATTTAAGCCTGGTTATGAAAGATTTGAATGATGGAGGCTTTGATGAATTATAATTCTGGTAAGGTCAAGCCCGAGGATGACAGTGTTTTTTCTGGTGAAATATAGACTTTTGTAGTAGAATATACGAAGTAGCTCTGTCCGCAGAGCAAAAACCTTATCCTAATAATAATAATGAAAATCCTGCGCTATATATCGGTTGGAGTGGTAGTTTTGCTTGTTGGTGGTTTTGTGATCGCGGATACGGTGAATCAGGAGGTGGAAATTTTGGTGGATGGGGATATGGAGAATGCGGGGGTTGGGGATTGGAATGTGGGAAATGTTGCGACATTGACAAAAGAAACAGGTGCGGTTGATGATGGAACACAAGTTTTAAGGGTAGCCTATAACAGCTCAAATACTCCTTATGCCTATCAGATTCTTTTCACGCCAGGAAAAACATATAGAGTTACAGGTTGGGCGAGAGGTGACGGCACTTACGCGCCATTTATGCAAGATGGGGCTGTTTCGCTTCAATGGGTAGGAACAAACTCAACATCGTGGCAGTATTTCGATGTAACAGGGACAGCAGGACACGCATGGTTTCAATTATTATCAACAGCTACTGGTGCGGGCTTTGCAGAATTCGACGACATCATGGTCACCCTCTACACCCCCCCGATTGTGAATATGGAGGCGACAGTTGCAAATTTTGATGATGGGGATATGGAAAAGGCGGGAGTTGCGGATTGGACTGCGGGTGGCGGTGCGACTGTATCAAAAGAAACTACTAATCCACACGGAGGTAGTCGGGTTTTAAGAGTTCGAGGGGCTCAATATTCTCTTGTAATGCAAAATATTTTTACGCCTGGTAATATTATTTACCGAGTAACAGGTTGGGTTAGAGGAGATGGAGGAACAGGGCAGGCAACAGTGGGTGGTTTAAGTACTGCTTTTTACGGTACTACTTCAACAGATTGGCAGTATTTTGATATAACAGATACAGCATCAGACGCAAACATATTATTATATCAATATGGTAACGGAGGGAATGATTACGCCGAATTCGACGACGTTTTCATCACCGAATACACGCCACCGATGGTGAATGATAATGTGCAGCTGATTGATGATGGGGATATGGAGGACGCGGATGGTTCGCCTGTGAGTGAGTGGGATGTGTTTCAGAGTACAATACTAACGAAAGAAACAGGTTGGGTTGATGATGGCTCGCAAGTTTTAAGAATTACTTATGATGGAGGTACTTCAGGTGGAGCGTTACAACCAGTACTTGAAGTCGGAAAAAGTTATAGATTTACAGGCTGGGCAAGAGGTGATGACACTAATACCCCTAAAATTCAAGATGGAATGGGTGATATTATATGGACTGGCGACTCTGCTGCAACTTGGCAACACTTTGATGTTTCAGGAACGGCAGGTCATGCTAATGTATATTTACAACTCCACAATGGTGTTGCTGGTTACGTCGAATTCGACGACGTTTTCGTCACCGAAACCGCCCCGCAGTACAACAACTACGGGCAGTTGCTTGTGGATGGGGATATGGAGGTCGCGGAGACGTTGGGGGCTGAGTTGTTGGTGGATAATGATATGGAGGAAGATGGGACGGATATATTCTTTTCAAACAAATTTGATTTGACGCAGGCGGTGAATATCGCGGCTGACAGCGGTTCCATAACCGGGGCGCTTACATATGCTTGTGAGGGCGCGGAGTTCGACGGAACGAATGATTATGTTACTTATACGGTGCCGAGTACGTTATTTTCGGAGAAGTCTAGTGTAAGTATCGTCGCGGAATTTACGCCGGATTTTGCTTATGATGAAGACACATTCCTAACAATACTTGATTCCACCCTAAGCAATAGATATTTAATTTATAAAGGAGATAATGCTGGTGGGAATACATTAGTTGTGTATTTAGGAGATACAACAATAGCTCTTATTCCATCGGCAACATATTCAGCTTATTGGAAACAAAACGAAAGAAATGTATTAGTGATAAGTGGCACAACAGGAGCGACTAATGCTTGGCTTAATGGTACTCAAATATTAACAAATGCCACAAATCCGTGGAGTCCAGCGGCGCCAACTGAATTACATGTAGGAAGCAACAGATTAGGTACAGCTTTATTCGACGGGGAAATCCACGCGGTTTCGATTTACGATGGGCTTTTGGATGGGACTGACGCGCAGAATATTTATGACTCGGTGGATACGGATGACTGGACGGTAGGGAATAACGCTTGTTTGACCAAACAGCTGGGTGCGGCTGAGAGTGGAAGTCAGGTAATCAGGGTTGCTTATGATGGTACGGGAACTCCTAATGCCACTCAAACTATTCTTACTGCATCTACAAGATACAGGGTTACTGGTTGGTTCAAACCAACTGGCGGAGCAATGAGAGCTTTTCTAAGACATGGGACTACGGTAATAACGTATTCAACAACTACAGAAGAATGGCAAAGTTTTGATGAAACATTTACTGCTGGAGCTACAACATTGCAGTTAGCAATGGAGGGGGCACAAGATTCAGCAGAATTCGACGATGTCACGGTAAAAGAGATCACGAACGATGGGGCTGATGCGTGGACGCCGGTAAATAATGCGATTTTATCAAAAGAGTCGACCAATCCACATAGTGGAAGTTTAAGTATGAGGATTGCTTATGACGATACTGGAAGCCCTCTTGCAAGACAAAGTGGAATTTTCACAATAGGTCAAGAATACAGAGTTACAGGCTGGGCAAGGGGAGATGGGACATTTTACCCTTGGTTGGCTGATGGAGCTTCAGAGATTTGGACAGGAGCGATCAGCACGGCTTGGCAAGCTTTCGACGTCACCTTCACAGCAGGAGGAACAACATTTAACGCGAGGTCCAACGCAACCAGCGCAGGCTACGTAGAATTTGACGGCGTAGTTGTTACCAGGACCGATTAATTATTAAAAAAATTATGAAAAAAAGTTTGCGATATATAGTGGCTGGGATAGTGGTTTTGTTGGTTGGTGGTTTTGTGATCGCGGATACGGTGAATCAGGAGAAGCAGTTGCTGGTGGATGGGGATATGGAGGATACTGGGGTGATAACGGATATTTGGACGGCGGCATCAGGCGCAACATTAACAAAGGAAAGCGGGGCAGTCAATGATGGCTCACAGGTTTTAAGAGTTCGTGGGGGGGCATGGTGTGTGGGATACCAAACTGTTTTGACATCTGGTAATACTTACCGAGTAACAGGTTGGGTCAGAGGAGATGGAGGAACAGGGAGGGGAACAGTGGGCGGTATATCTCCAGATTTTAACGGAACAACCGCTAATGTATGGCAGTATATTGATGTGGTAGGCGAGGCATCAGCAACACAAATATTTCTATATCAGGCTGGTGCTGGAGGGAATGATTACGTCGAATTCGACGACATTCTCGTCACCGAATATACCCCACCGATCGTAAACAACGAGGAGGAGCTTTTGGTGGATGGGGATATGGAGGAGGATGGGACGGATATTCCATTCATAAAGAAATTCGATCTGACGCAGGCGGTGAATATTACGGCGGACAGCGGTGCTATAACCGGGGCTCTTACGTATGCCTGTGCGGGGGCGGAATTTGATGGAACGAATGATTATGTGACTTATACGATTCCGACTACGTTATTTTCGACGAGTCCGAAGATAAGTATAGTCGCGGAATTTACACCGGATTTTGATTGGGACGAGGATGTGCAACGAGTTATTATGGACTCTGTTGCGGGCAATGGATATTTGATTTACAAAACAGTCAATGCATCAGGCAATGTTCTCAACATAACATTAGGAGATACTGCTCTTGCTTCAATTACATCAGCAACTTATTCGGCTTATTGGAATCAAAACGCAAGAAATGTGTTAGTTGTTAGTGGAACGTCAGGAGCAACTAATGCCTGGCTTAATGGTACTCAAATAAAGACAAACGACGCAACTGCTTGGAGTCCAATAGGTCCTACAAGTTTTTGCGTAGGTGCGTTATGCGCAGGTACTTTTAAATTCGACGGCGAAATACACGCCATTTCAATCTATAGCGGCCTTCTGGACGGCACCGACGCCACAAATTTGTACAATTCGGTGGATACGAGCGATTGGAATGTGTCAGCCAGTGCTTGTTTAACCAAACAGCTGGGGGGGGTTGAAGATGAAGGTCAGGTTTTGCGTGTAGCTTATGGTGGTGAAAATAATCCAGCAGCTAGGTACAATATAGCAGGTGCAAGACCGTATAGGGTTACTGGCTGGATGAGAGGTGATGGAACTGTTGCGCCTCAAATTTATATTGGCGGTTTATTGGTAAAAGCTGGTACAAATTCAACTTCATGGCAGTATTTTGATACAGCCGTTGATGTTATAGCTGGTGGCACAACTCTTGCTATGTTTGCTATGGCTACGGGCGCGGGTGAATATGCAGAATTCGATGATGTTCTTGTCACCGAATATACGCCACCGATGGTGAATGATTATGATCAGTTGGTGGTGGGTGGAGACATGGAGGAAGCAGGAGTGGCGAGTTGGTCGGTTGGAGCAAGTGCGACTTTGACTAAGCCAACAGGAGAGGGGGCTGAGGATGGGACACAAATTTTAAAAGTAGCAAGAAATAGTGCAGCCAATCCTTTTGCTTATCAAACTATTTTTACAATAGGGGATCAATACAGAATAACAGGTTGGACCAGAAGTGACGGAAACGCTACGCCTAGCGTATTTCAAGACGATGGCTTGGATTGGAATGGTACGACTTCTACAAGTTGGCAATATTTTGATGAAGTTTTCACCTGTGGTGCTGGTGATATGCACATTAGATTGAGGGCGGTCACCGACACAGGAACAGAATATGTCGAATTCGACGATGTTTTCGTCACCCTAGTCGAACCACAATACAATCACTACGGGCAGATATTAGTAGATGGGGATATGGAGGAGGATGGGACGGATATATTCTTTTCAAACAAATTTGATCTGACGCAGGCGGCAAACATTACGGCGGATAGCGGTTCCATAACCGGAGCTCTTACGTATACCTGCGAAGGGGCGGAATTTGATGGAACGAATGATTATGTGACTTATACGATTGCGGGTACGTTATTTTCAACGAAGTCCAGTATAAGTATCGTGGTAGAATTTACGCCGGATTTTGATTGGGATGATGATAATAATACTTATTTATTTGATTCAACATCAACAGAAAGATATTATATTTTTAAACGAGATAATGGAGATAATAATACTTTAAAGTTAGTGTTAGGTGGTGCAGTTATTGGAGAAGTAGCATCTGCAACTTATTCAGGTGATTGGAATGTTGACGCAAGGAATGTTTTAGTGATAAGTGGAACAAGTGGCGATACTAATATTTGGTTAAATGGTACTCAGATAATGACTAACAATGCTATTGCGTGGACACCTGCCGAGCCTATAATTCTTACTGTAGGTAGCAATTTTGCGGGAGGTAATAAATTCGATGGGGAAATCCATGCCGTTTCAATTTACAGCGGACTTTTGGATGGGACTGACGCGCAAAATTTGTATGATTCAGTGGATACGGATGATTGGACGGTGGTGAATAATGCTTGTTTGACCAAACAGTTGGGTGCGAGTGGGGGAGGAAGTCAGATAATTAGGGTGGCTTATGATGACGCAGACGTTCCCTATATTTATCAAGACATTTTAACAGTAGGACAAGAATATAGATTTACGGGTTGGGCGCGTGGAGATGGTACTCATCTCCCAAGAGTAGCATCGGGTAGCGCAGGTATACTATGGGATGGCACAACGTCAACAAGTTGGCAATATTTCGATGTTAATGGAACGTCAAATCATACGTGGTTTTATCTACAATCGCAGAATAATGGTGTTGGTTACGTAGAATTCGACGATGTAGTCGTCACGCGGAGCGATTAAGGCTCGTGAGAGTCAGAGTCGGCTTTGTCTTTCCCGTGGAAGCGGGAATCTGTCGAGATACTCTGGTCGAGCCCGAGGATGACAGCAGGGAAAAATTGAAACCGTTTATATAAGCCAAAAATCGGGAAAATGTTTGACCGGTCAAACATTGCCAAAAGAGTAGAAAAGTGGTGAAATTGCAAAGCCGAAAATCAAGCACAAAAAGTGTCCCCGGGGACACTTTTTATCTCGAACCATACCTCCGCACCCACACCACCCGAACCGAGAGGATTGGCAGAAACAAGCCTCGGAACCGCCCGAAATCCCCGGGGATTTTTTGAAAAACCCCCCCCCATCTCCCACAAAGAAACTTGCTTTTTCCCCTCATTTTGCTATCATGTACGCGAAAAAGGCTTTCGGCCGAGGTTTATAAGCCTCAAACTGGCGGAAGGTTTTTTTCTTTTATTTTCCATACGGAAATACTGA